>DASWJX010000027.1:0-7420 GCA_036396915.1 Geopsychrobacteraceae bacterium
TGCACGCCGCCGATATCGATTATTTTTTTAGCCCGCTGCCGGGACAGATCCGCGACGGCGTCCGCCAGATACTGATCAAGCCGCCGGCCATCAGGACCATCGGGGCCGGCGGCGGCCGGCAATCGGTAAATTTTCCACTTCTTCATTGACTAAAAACATCCGTTGCAGCAAAAAAGATCAGAACAAAATAATCAGAAGATTTATTTTCAGGCCTTGACAGGAATCTGGCGCTTGGTAGCATTTAGTCAACCGAAAAAATGCTCTTTGAAAACTCTGGAGTGTACGCAAAGGTGACGATACCTTGACCAACGTTAAGAATCGGTGACGTTGTGAAGTGTCGGTGTGCAAGCCTGCCTGCGAGCAGGAAGCCTGATGTCACTTTCGACAGCATACCTTGTCAAACAAGGTCATTCCGTCGTCACCATTACGGCACTCCGGAGCGCATATGGCAATTGGCATCAATGTTCTAAAGCGTTGACCGCTCGAAGCACCGCTTCGCGCCCTGGCAACCGAAACAGGGATGACTGAACACCTCACCAGGCGTTCACGAATCCTTTGAGTAGGACGTTACGGTTATGGACGGCACCTTTGAACAGTCTGATGCCAATTGTCTACTACAGGAAAAGCCCCGATCAACCGATCGGGGCTTTTCTGCTCTAAATTGCATTCATGTGCGCTGTCGACACTTCGTGCTCAATCATCGACCCGTTCACGCAGTTCTTTTCCCGTCTTGAAAAAAGGGGTCTTGCGCGAAGGAATCCTGACCAGTTCTCCACTTTTCGGATTCCTGGCTTCCCTGGCTTCACGCTCGCGGACCGAAAATGAGCCGAAGCCGCGGATTTCGACGCGATCTCCGGTCGCCAGCGCGTCACCGATGCCGTTAAAGATCAGATTGATCACCGATTCGGCATCTTTTTTATTGAGCATGTGATGCTCGTCCGACAACTTGTCAATCAATTCGCTCTTGGTCATTTATACTTCCCTCCATCGTTTGGCATGGACGTCAACCCAGCAGGGCATCATTTAAAATACGGGACAGACATAGCAGATTTTTTGCCGTACTGGAAGAGCATTTTAAAAGCCGTTCCAGAGATATTGCAGGCCGGGCGAGCGCCGGCCGGAAAGTTCCGACCCGAAAGAAACGAGTGAGCTATCAAGCAACCGCGTCAGAACATCTTTCTTTTCCGCGCGCGGATAAATCAGCGACGGATCGTCACCGAGCCCGGTCAACTCGGCAGCATACGCTATGGCATCCTGCAGGTTGCCGAGCTGGTCGACAAGTCCGACCTCAAGAGCCTGCCGGCCGCTGTAAATCCGGCCGTCCGCCAGGCGCGCAACCTGCTCGGCAGGCATCTTGCGCCCCAAACTGACCGCTTCGACAAACTGGGCATAAACATCGTCGATCAGTGACTGGACCAGGGCCTTTTCAACCTTGGTAAAAGGGCGCGTTGCAGAACCCGTATCCTTGAATTCTCCGCTTTTAACGACCTGACTCTTGATCCCGACCTTCTCCATGAACTCCTGATAATTCGCGAAGGACATGATCACACCGATGCTGCCGGTTATGGTCCCGGGATTGGCAAAAAGGCGTTGCGCGGGAGCTGCAATGTAGTAGCCTCCGGAAGCGGCGACCGAACCCATCGATACGATAATCGGCTTCTTTTCCGCCAGCTTTCTGACCTCGGTGTAGATTTCCTGGGACGGACCGACACCGCCGCCCGGAGAGTCGATCCGCAGGATGATCGCCTTGACCGATCCGCTGTCGCGAAAATCGTGCAGCTGTTCAATCAACAGCTTTGAATCTTCTATCGGCCCCGCGACCTCGATGATGCCGATTTTTCCGCCGACGGCGACCAGCTCGGAGGATCCGCGCCAGACCCCCGCAACCAGGACAACCAGCAGAAAAAACAGGAACATGGCACCGATGGTTAACGAGGCCATCAGGACGGGGCGCTTTTTCATCGTCTTCCCGATCAGAAAAAAAATGGGGCGCCGGGAAATCCCGAAGCCCCATTTTGAGTCGGTACCGAAAGTTTATTCTTCGTCCTTGTGGGAACGACCCACGGCACCCTGAAGCAGATCACCCAGATTGGATGTCGCGCTCTTCTGTGCACCGAGGAACTCGTCGACTTCAGCCTTTTCTTTCTGCACATCGATATTCTTGATCGACAGGGCGATCTTGCGATCGACCGTATCAACCTGCAGCACAGCGGCTTCGAGCTCCTGACCGACGGTCGCGAAATCCTTCGGATTTTCGACCTTTTCCTTGCTCAGCTCGGAAACATGGATCAGACCCTCGATGCCCTCCTCCAGTTCGAGGAAGATGCCGAAATCGGTCACGGACGTGACACGACCTTTGACGATCGTGCGCGGCGCATAACGGACCGGAACGGTTTCCCAGGGATCGGAATTGAGCTGTTTGAGCCCCAGGGAAAAGCGTTCGTTTTCACGATCGATATTCAGCACAACCGCCTTGACGACGTCACCCTTCTTGTAGATTTCGGAAGGATGCTTGATCCGCTTGGTCCAGGACAGATCCGAGATGTGAACCAGACCGTCGATCCCTTCGTCAACGCCGACAAAAATACCGAAATCGGTAATGTTCTTGACTTGACCTTCGATAATCGTTCCGATGGGGAACTTCTCACCGATGACGTCCCACGGATTCGGCTCAATCTGCTTGAGACCGAGGGAAATACGCCGGTTATCCGTATCAAGGGCCAGCACAACCGATTCGACATCATCGCCGATGGTCAGAACCTTGTTGGGGTGTTTCACCCGTTTGGTCCAGCTCATTTCGGAAACATGAATCAGGCCTTCAACGCCCTCTTCCAGTTCGATAAACGCGCCGTAGTCGGTCAGGCTGACAACCTTGCCGGTCACTTTGGTGCCGACCGGGTATTTGCCCTGGACATCAAGCCAGGGATCGGGAGCGATCTGCTTGAGGCCGAGAGAAACACGTTCCTTCTCGCGGTCGAACTTGAGAACCTTGACGTTGATCTTGTCGCCCACCGCCAGGATGTCGGAGGGATGCTTGACGCGACCCCAGGACATATCGGTGATATGCAACAGTCCGTCGATGCCGCCGAGATCGATAAATGCACCATAGTCGGTGAGATTCTTGACAATCCCCTCGACCACCTGACCTTCGGAGAGTGTCTCCAGGGTATCGGTACGCTGAGACTCGCGCTCATGCTCGAGAAGAACACGACGGGAAAGAACGATATTTCCGCGGCGCTTGTTCAGCTTGATAATCTTGAACTTGTAGGTTTCGCCGATCACCTTGTCCAGATTGCGCACCGGACGCAGATCAACCTGGGAGCCGGGCAGGAATGCGGTCACGCCGATATCGACGGACAGGCCACCCTTGATTCTGCTGATGATCTTACCTTCGACAACGGCATCTTCTTCCAGACCGTTCCAGATCTTCTGACGATCAGCCTTCTCCTTGGAGAGCATGATCATACCGCTGTCGCTTTCGCCGCCGCCGAACAGGACATCATAGACATCGCCGACGTTGACGTTGATCTCGCCTTTTTCATCGGCAAACTCACGGAGCGGGATCACCCCTTCCGATTTGTAGCCGACATCGACAACCACCGAATCAGGATTGACCTGAACGATTGTGCCCTCAACGACATCATTACGCTTCAGTCCGAAGCCGCCCTGCTCATATTCACTGAGCAATGCTTCAAAATCTTCAGCGTCCTCCATTCCTTCTTCTACTTCTTCCATTTCGTTTTCGTTTAACAACTCTTTGTCCTCAACCATTGGAGATTTTACCCCCTTGCGAATTTCCCGACGCCTTTCGACGGCGGACTCTTTCGAGACGGGCAACTTATCACAGGAGTATAAAAAAAACAAACCAATATTTTTCAAGTATTTAATTGCACAAAGGCCATGGCATGATCCTTGGCCGGAGCAATCACAGGCATCGAAAATCCATTCCGCTTGACGCGCCCGACATAAAATCGGTCCGCTGCGATCCGAACGGCGCCGGGCAAAAACCACCGGAATGTGATCATTGGCGGCTCTTTCCGTGCCGCTTCCGCAAGCAAACTGATATGATAGAGAGCTGTTGACCTGCCCTGGATCCTCAAGACCCGAGAAAGGAGAGATTATGGACTTACGGGACAAACTCTACATCGACGGAGAATGGTCTCCCTCGGCGGACCGCAACCTGCTGACGGTCTTCGGCGCTGCCGACGGCAAACCGCTGGGGAGCGTCCCGCAAGGCTCGGTGGCTGATGTCGACAGGGCCGTTGCGGCCGCCCGCGCGGCATTCGAAGGCTGGGCGGCGACGCCGCTGCGCCGGCGCCTGGAACTGCTGGAAACCCTCCATGCCAAACTGCTGGAACATCGCGAAGAGATCGCCCGAATCATCACCGGCGAGGTCGGCATGCCGCTGAAACTGTCCCGAGCGATCCAGGCCGGTCTCCCTGCCGTCACTCTCGAAGAGACCATCAAGCTGGCGAAAGAGTATCCGTTCGAACAGCAGCTCGGCAACTCCCTGATTATCAGGGAAGCGGCGGGTGTCGTCGCCTGCATCACCCCCTGGAATTTCCCGCTCCACCAGCTGATCCTCAAACTGGCTCCGGCCCTGACCGCCGGCTGTACGGCGGTGGTCAAACCGAGCGAAGAGGCCCCCTTGAGCGCCTTTCTGCTTTTCGACCTGATCGATGCCTGCGGGTTCCCCCCGGGGGTCGTCAACCTGATCAGCGGGCCCGGCCGACCGATCGGCGAAGCGCTGGCGGCGCATCCCGCTATCGATATGATTTCATTTACCGGCTCGACCGCTGCCGGCAGGCGCATTTCCGAACTGGCCGCGCCGACCATCAAAAGAGTCGCCATGGAACTCGGCGGGAAATCGGCTTCCATCCTGCTGGATGATGCGGAACTGGAAGCCGCGGTCAAAGGCACTGTCAACTCCTGCTTCCTCAATTCGGGGCAGACCTGCAGCGCCCTGACGCGCATGCTGGTGCCCGAAACCCGGTATGCCGCGGTTGTCGAGCAGACCATCCGTGTCGCGCAAACCTTCAGCGTGGGCGACCCCTTTGCCGGACAGGCGAAACTCGGCCCGCTGGTTTCCGAAAAACAGCAGCGGCGGGTCAGGGACTACATTCAATGCGGAATCGATGAAGGTGCGGAGCTGCTGCTCGGCGGCCCCGAAATTCCCGAGGATCTGCCTTGCGGTTATTACGTAAAACCGACCGTCTTCGGCCGGGTCACGCCGGATATGACCATCGCCCGCGAGGAGATTTTCGGGCCGGTTTTATCCATTCTCAGCTATCGAGACGAAGATGAAGCCGTAAACATCGCCAATGACTCGCCGTACGGCCTGTCCGGCGCCGTCTGGTCGCGGCAGCGGAGCAGGGCCGAACGGATCGCCCGGAGACTAAGAACCGGACAGGTCGACATCAACGGCGGCCGCTTTAATCCCCTGGCGCCCTTCGGAGGGTATAAGCAGTCGGGCAACGGTCGCGAGATGGGCAGCTTCGGGCTGGAGGAGTTTCTGGAACTCAAGTCGCTGCAAAGCTGAACAGGAAACGGCCCGGCTTAGAGAAGCCGGGCCGTTTCGGTACCGAACGAACCAAGAGAGCATCCGCCCCTCAATCGTTCACGGAAGCGTAGCTCTCAACCTTTGCCTTCACCTCTTCGACAATCCAGAGCGGGGTCGACGCACCGGCGGTGATGCCGACCTTCTGCTTGCCGGAAAACCACTCCGGCTTCAGTTGCTCGCCGGTCTCAATGTGATAGGTGCAGGGTTGCACCTCCCGGCAGAGATGAGCCAGCCGTGAGGTGTTGGCGCTGTTGAATCCGCCGATCACCAGCATCAGGTCAACCTTGCCGGCAATCTGGCGGGCCTCCTCCTGGCGCACCGAGGTGGCATCGCAGATCGTATTGAAAACCCGCAACTCCCTGGTTTTGGTCAGACAGACGGTCACGATTTCCGAAAAGTTTTCCAGGGACTGGGTCGTTTGCGCGATGACTCCGATCTTGCCGCCCTTCGGCAGCCGCGCCGCATCGCGTGGCGTAGCAACGACCCGCACCGCTCCCGCTGCGTACGACACGATGCCGCGCACTTCCGGATGATTGGCCTCCCCGACCAGCACCAGCAGATACCCTTCACGACTGAGCAAGGCCGCATAGTCCTGGGCTTTTTTCACAAAGGGGCAGGTGGCATCCACGACCTGCAGACCGCTCTGTTCGATCTCGTCCCCTTCCTGCATGGTGACCCCGTGCGAACGGATCACCACGGCGCCGCCGGGGATATCGGCAACCTGATGGCAGACCCTGACCCCTTGCTGTTCCAGCTTTTCCACCATCTGGGGAGAATGGATCAACGGCCCGAGGGATGAGATCTGCTCATGGGTTCCGGCCGCCTCGAAGGCCATCTGGGTGGCCCGCTTGACGCCGAAGCAGAAACCGGCACTTTTGGCCAGGATAATTTCCATGCATCACCTCGCCGGACAGGATTCGCGGCGTGCCTCGACCACCTGCAGCATCTGCTGCAGCACCTGATCGATAGACAGGGATGTCGTATCGATCGCGACGGCATCTTCCGCCCGCCGCAGCGGAGCATGTTCGCGGACGGTATCGGCGGCATCGCGGGCTTCCACTTCGGCAATCGTCTGCTCCAGATCGACAGCGACCCCCTTTGCCAGCAGTTCTTCATAACGGCGCCGCCCCCGCTCGCGGGCCGTTGCGGACAAAAAGAATTTGACCTCGGCCGCGGGAAAGACCACCGTGCCGATATCGCGCCCCTCCAGCACAACCCCCCCCTGGCTGCCCATCTCCCGCTGCAGCCGTACCATTGCGGCGCGCACCACCGGACTTGCGGCCACCCTGGCGGTCAGCAGACTGACCTGCGGAGTCCGGATTTCGTTTGACACATCCTCGCCGTTGAGCAGAACCCGTTCGCCATCGGCATGCCGGGCAAAACCGATCCGGATGCTGCCGCAAAGAGCCTGCAGACCGGCTGCGTCGGCGGGATCGACCTGCTGCCGCAGCGCCGCCAGCGCCACCGAACGATACATGGCGCCGGTATCGATATTCAGGTAGCCGAGCTGCCGGGCCAGGGCTTTACTCAGGGTGCTTTTTCCCGCACCGGACGGTCCGTCGATAGCAACAATCAAAGCCTTGCGCAAAATCCATATCCTCTGTGCTTGTTAAGAATGATCCGGTCGAGATAAATCAGCGGCAGGACAATGTGTCCAGCAGCTCCCAGAAACCGGGAAAGGAGGTCGCCGTACAGCCGGTATCGGCAATCGTCACCTCGCCGCCGGCGCCAAGAGCCGCTATCGCCATGCTCATGGCGATCCGGTGATCGCCGAAGGAATCGACCTTTGCGCCCTGTAACGGTTTGCCGCCGACGATCCGCAGGCCGTCCTCCAGCGGTTCGATCGCGGCGCCGAGCTTC
>DASWJX010000028.1:0-4386 GCA_036396915.1 Geopsychrobacteraceae bacterium
CCGCCGACCACCGCCAAACAGCCGATCAGGCTGGCGAGCAGCGCCATCAGCTCCGGATTGCCGGCGAAGCGCCGGGCGGTGGCCGCCGGGATGATCAGCAGCGAGGTGACCAGCAGCAGGCCGACGACCTTCATCATCACCACCACGGTCAGGGCGATCAGGCCGAGAAAGGCCCAGTTGATGCGGTCGACGGCGATCCCCTCGATCCGGGCCAGATCCTCGTGGACGGTAATCGCCAGAAGCGGCCGCCACAGCCGGAGCAGTCCGGCCAGCGCCAGTCCGCCGCCGCCGAATATCCAGCCGAGGTCGCTGCTGCCGATGGCGAGGATATCGCCGAACAGGTAGGCCATCAGGTCGACCCGGACATCCTCCATGAAGGCCAGTGCCACCAGACCCAGGGAGAGAGCCCCGTGGGAAAGGATGCCGAGCAGGGTGTCGCTGGCCAGCAGTTTCTGGCGTTGACCGAAAAACAGCAGGGCCGCCAGCAGCTGACAGATCACCAGGATGCCGAGGGTCAGGTTGATCTGGAACAGAAAGCCGACGGCGACGCCGAGCAGCGCCGAGTGGGCCAGGGTATCGCCGAAATAGGCCAGCCGGCGCCAGACAATGAAGGAGCCGAAAGGACCGGCGATCAGCGCCACGCCGATGCCGCCGAGCAGGGCCCGCAGCAGAAAATCATCGAACATGTTTGCCCTCCCGGCAGTCGGCACAGGCATCGTGACGGTGACTGCTGTCGTGACTGTAAAGCGCCAGGTGCTGCACCGCCTGGGGTCCGAACAGTTCCAGATAGGCGGGATCGCTGGTGACCGTTTCCGGAGTGCCGCTGCAGCAGATGTGACGGTTGAGACAAAGCACCCGGTCGGTGGCGGCCATCACCAGATGCAGATCGTGGGATACCATCAGGATGGCGCAGCGGCGCTGGTCGCGGATCTGCGCGATCAGCTGGTAGAGCTCCATCTGGCCGTGGGCATCGACCCCCTGCACCGGCTCGTCGAGCACCAGCAGGGCCGGATCGCGGATCAGCGCCCGGGCCAGCAGCACCCGCTGCAGTTCGCCGCCGGAAAGGTTCCGCAGCGGCGCATCGACAACCGCGGCCGCCCCCACCTCCTGCAGCAGCGGCAGCACCCGTTCCCGCTGCGGTTTGCCGGCCATGGCGAGAAACCGTCTGACCGTCAGCGGAAAGGTCGGGTCGATAAACAGCCGCTGCGGCATGTAGCCGATGCTGATCCGCGCCTGGCAAAAGACGCTGCCCGAGCTCGGCGCCAGCAGCCCCAGGGCGACCCGCACCAGGGTCGTCTTGCCGGCGCCGTTGGGACCGATGACGGTGAGGATTTCCCCGCTCCGCAGCTGCAGGCTGATCTCTTGCAGCAGTTGTCGCGGCCCGCGGAACAGGTCGACATCCTTGAGTTCCAGTATGATACCGGGTTCCGGCATGATGACCTCCGTCAGCGGCAGTGCGGGCAGAGACCCATGATCTCCACCGTCTGCCGGCGGGGTGCAAAGCCGGAGCGCGCGGCACTCTCGGCAATGGCGCCGGTGATGGTCGGCGCATCCAGTTCGGCCAGGGACTGACAGGCTTCGCAGATCAGGAACTGACCGTCGTGGACGGTTCCCGGATGGGCGCAGCCGGCATAGGCATTGAGCGAGGCGATGCGGTGCACCAGTCCCATCTGCTGCAGAAAATCGAGGGCGCGGTAGACCGTCGGCGGCGCGCTGCGGCCATCGCGCTGCAGCAGTTCGAGCACCTGGTAGGCGCCGATCGGCTTGTGCTGCCGCCAGACCAGCTCCAGCACCCGCCGGCGGATGGCGGTGAACCGCTGCCGCCGCTGCCGGCAGAGGGTTTCGGCATGGTGCACTGCTTCGGCAATGCAGCCCTGATGATCGTGTTCATGGTCGACAAAAGCCGTATGCGAGGTTTTTTTCATGGCGCTTTATCCTGATTCGGGATGTATTTTTTGCTACGTTATACTATAACAATACGAAAAATACATCCATAAGTAGCGAGGACCCTGATGAGAAAATCAATTTTAGCGGCAATTTTCACTGTTGTCCTGTCTTCCCTGGGCAGCTTGGCCTGGGCGACGGCAGGCCAGGGGCCGAACGTCGTGGTCAGCATCAAGCCGATCCACGCCCTGGTCGCCGGGGTGATGCAGGGGGTGGCCGAGCCGCGCCTGCTGATCAGCGGCGGCGGCTCGCCGCACGGCTATGTGCTGCGCCCCTCGCAGGCGCGGGCCCTGGCCGACGCCGATCTGGTGATCTGGGTCGGCCACGCGCTGGAAGGCTTCCTGGAAAAACCCCTGGCGACCCTGGCCCGGCAGGCGCGGCAGCTGGAGCTGGCCGTGGTGCTGCGGGAGCAGTTGCTGCCGCTGCGCGGAGGGGGCAGTTGGGATGCCCACGCCGAGCATGAGGAAGACGCCGAGCATGAGGCAGACGAACTCAACCCCCACCTGTGGCTCAGTCCGCCGCTGGCGAAGCTGATCGTTGCCCGCACCGCCACGGCGCTGAGCGAAGTCGACCCGGCCCATCAGGACCGCTACCGGCGGAATGCGCAGCAGCTGCAGGCGCGTCTCGACGAACTGCATCGGCAGCTGACCGACAAGCTCGCGCCGGTCAAGGGGGTCCCCTATATCGTCTTTCACGATGCCTACCGGTATTTCGAGGCCGCCTACGGGCTGAACGCGGTCGGCTCGATCACCGTCGACGCGGAGCGCCGGCCGGGGGCCAGACGGATCGGCGAGATCCGCGCCAAGATCAAGGAACTGAACGCCCGCTGCGTGTTCAGCGAGCCGCAGTTCGAGCCGCGCCTGGTGGCCACGATCATCGAAGGCAGCGGCGCCCGGAGCGGGGTGCTCGATCCGCTCGGCGCGGAGCTTGCGGCCGGAGTGGAGAGTTATTTTCAACTGATGAACAATCTGGCCGACAATCTGCTGGCGGGGCTGCGCTAAACGCCGGGAACGGTTGCCGCCGGCCGCAAAAGGCATTGACTTGTCGCGCGCTCTGTGATAATTGAGGCGACTTGAGTTCAGCGAACAGCATGCGGAGTAACAGCCAATGATCATGACCTACTCTACGGCAGCGGCGGCACGAGCGACCCGGGCGGCGCATCAGCGCCTTGTGACTGTCCAGCATCCCTGAGCGGGATGCCGCCGAACGGATATAGTGGAACCGAGGCCATGGACAGACAACGTCCATGGCCTTTTTCTTATCAAATTCACGTGCGGAGAGAGAAATGCGCAACAATATCGTTCATATCGGTGCCGGTGAGCTGACCTACGAAATCCGCGCCATCGTCGAGATCGCCGAACGGCTCAACAAGCTCGGCATGAAAACCAATATGGAGAATATCGGTGATCCGATCGCCAAGGGCGAGAAGATCCCGGTCTGGATGAAGGAGATCGTCGCCGATCTGGCCATGCAGGACTGCTCCTACGGTTATTGTGCGACCAAGGGCCTGCTGGCGACCCGCGAATTCCTGGCGGAACGGACCAACCGGCGCGGCGGGGCGCAGATCAGCGCCGAGGATATCATCTTTTTCAACGGACTGGGGGACGCCATTCAGAAGGTCTATGGCCTGCTGCGCCGCGAAGCGCGGGTGATCGGACCCTCGCCGACCTATTCCACCCATTCTTCCGCCGAAGGGGCGCACGCCGGGCAGGCGCCGGTGACCTACCGGCTCGATCCGGACAACAACTGGTATCCCGATCTGGACGATCTGCGCCTGTCGGTCAAATACAATCCGACCATCTCCGGGATGCTGATCATCAATCCGGACAATCCCACCGGCGCCGTCTATCCGGAGCGGATTCTGCGGGAGATGATCGCCATCGCCCGGGAGTACGATCTGTTCGTCATCTGCGACGAGATTTACAACAACATCGTCTACAACGGCCAGTCCACCCGGCCGATTTCCGATCTGGTCGGCGAGGTGCCGGCGATTTCCATGAAGGGGATCAGCAAGGAGGTGCCCTGGCCGGGATCCCGTTGCGGCTGGATCGAAGTCTACAACGCGGACAAGGATGAGGTTTTCAGCCGCTACATCCAGAGCATTCTCAATTCGAAGATGGTCGAGGTCTGTTCCACCACGCTGCCACAGAAAGCGATCCCGCTGATCCTCGATCATCCGGAGTACGAGGGCTATCTGCGGCAGCGGATCGAGCGTTACGAACGGTTCTCCAACATCGCCTACACCATGCTCAAGGGGGTTCCGGGACTCAAGGTCAATCGGACCAACGGGGCCTTCTATATGAGCGTCGTTTTCGACCGGGCCCTGCTCAACGAAAAGCAGAGTCTGCCGATCGACAACCCGGAGGTGCGGAACATGGTCGAAGGTCTGCTCAGCCAGCCGCAGGTCTCCCTTGACAAGCGCTTCGTCTATTACCTGCTGGC
>DASWJX010000029.1:0-8820 GCA_036396915.1 Geopsychrobacteraceae bacterium
CAGTCTCTGCCCCAGGGAACTGTTTAAATTTTCTCCGCGCCGGAAGGATGAAATATCTTCCAGCGTGCTGGAGACGATCCGCCCGCCCCTCATGCCGCCCTGTTCATTGTTACTCAAGGTGCCGTGAAAAACCGCGACAACGGCAACAAAGACCAGCAAACCGAGCCCCATCTGCACAAAATTCTTTCTGGTCAGACTGGTTCGATACAGCAGCAGCGCGACGCTCAGGGCGACCGGAACGGCAATCCATGCCCCGCGTGTCCCGGAAAGATAGCAGGACAGCAGAAAACAGAGTACCGACAGCGGTCCCAGATAAGCGGCGAGACGCCCTTTAAGCTGCCCCGAGTAAATAAAGACCGACAGCAGCATGGCGCCGAGAACGTTTAAATCCCCGAAAATAATCGGATGATAGTAGCCCTGGGCGCGGGATAATTCCTGAAAATACATGCTGTACAGAGCGATCAGAAAATTGATCGGGCCGGCCCCCACCAGCCCCCACATGAACGCGTTGACGAGGGTTCCTGATACGCTGCCGACCGCCAGGAAGAGGGGTACCAGAATGATAAAATACGCCATTTTCCCCAGGCGATCGACCCCTTCGGCGATATCAACCGCATTGAACAGACTCAGGGAGATCGCCGCAAGGAAAATCAGGAAGGCAGTGACGATCCGAACCTGGGCTGCCGGCATGTTTTTACGACAATCCAGGCAGCCCCATGCTCCCAGCAGAAACATGCCGACCAGCAGCGTTGACGAGTAGTGTCGGACCGAGCCCATGCCGAGCGGAAACAGAAAGACCAGACCGGCATACGGCAGCGAAACGTTCTCTTTAATCAGTGTCATGGGCCCCCGCCCGCCATGGTCGGTTATCATCGCTTCAGACGTGTCGCTTCTTCAATCAGCATCACCGGAATGCCGTCTCTGACCGGATAGATCAAGCCGCAGGCATAACAGACGATGCGATCGTCCGCCTCGAATGCGAGCGGACCCTTGCATTTCGGGCAGGCCAGAATGGCCTTCAATTTGTCATTTATCGGCATTACGTATCCTGTCAGATAGAGAGTCAAGGCTCTTGCGCAAGATCCTGTCGTCGAACATGCTTATCTTCAACCGCACAAAGTAACATGGCTTGGGAAAATCTGCCGGGGTAATTTTTACGGCATCCTTTTCCGTGGTGATAAAATAATCGATGTCCCTTTCGATGTTCGACAAGCGGCTTAACGTCTCGGCGGCATAGTTTTCGTGATCCGGCAACGGACAGGTTGCAACCAGCTCAAGGCCCGCGGCGGCCAGGGCCTGAAAAAACGTATCGGGGCGGGCAATCCCGGCAAAAGCGACCCCGCGCTGTGCAGCCAGATCGTGCATGGTGAGCTTCCGACCGTCCAGCGCTTCCAGCTGATCTGAAATCCGGTGGCGACACCTGACCTGCGGCAGGCGCTGCGCAAAGCGGGGCTGACCGGTCGCTTCGGCCCTGGTCAGCAGCAGCAGATCGGCCCGCTGCAGCGCGTGCGGGAATTCACGCAGCGCACCGGCGGGCAGCGGATAGCCGTTGGCAAAAGGTTTTGCCGCGTCGAGCAGCACGATATCCAGATCGCGGCCGACCTGCAGATGCTGAAAGGCATCGTCCAGAATGATGACATCGGCATTTTTTCGAGCATTGATCCATGAGATCGCGTCACCTCTGCGCGGCGCGATCATCACCAATGCCCGCGGATGCTTTCTGGCCAGCAGGTAGGGTTCGTCGCCGCAGCAGTCGGCATCCAGGACAGGACCGCTGCCATCGCAGACCACCGCAAGTTTTCCCGCAAAGCTGCCGCCGTAACCGCGACTGACCACCGCCGGCCGCAAGTTTTTGGCTTCGAAATAATCGAGCAGGTAGTCGACAAAGGGGGTTTTCCCGGTGCCGCCGACGGCAAGGTTGCCCACCGAGATCACCGGGATCTCGGAGCGAACGGTCGGCAGCAGACCGGTCCGATAAAGGCCGCTGCGCAACCACATGAGTGCTCCGTAAAGCAGACTCAGGGGAATCAGCAGAGCGAACAAACCCTTCTCGAAAATGCTGCTCGGCCCCTCCTCTACCAGCCGACGATGCAAGCCCTCCAGGCGCGGCACGGTCAGGACTCGACAATCGTGCGGATACTGGCCAGGGTCCGCTCGGTGGCCCCGACGTTGTCACGAATCAGCGCCAGGCCGGCCCGTCCCATTTCCGTGCGGAGTGCTTGGTCTGCAAACAGAACTGCCAGTTTTTCGACGAGCTCCTCCCCGCTGTTGACTTTCAGCCCTGCGCCGCACTCCAGCAGCAGTTTGGCAATTTCCTTGAAATTGAAGATATGCGGCCCGAACAGCACCGGTTTGCCCAACTGGGCCGGTTCCAGAAGGTTATGCCCCCCCAGCGGCACCAGGCTGGCGCCGACGAAGATGGCCTGTCCCAATGCGTAAAATCTGGTCAGTTCGCCGACCGTGTCGACCAGCAGCACCTGAGTCTCTTCCGCAACGGGCGCGGCAGCGGCCAGGGACGAACGCTGCACAAAGGGGACCGCTTCCTTTTTCAGCAGCTCGGCAACAGTGCTGAACCGATGCGGGTGCCGCGGCGCCAGGATCAAAAAGCTGGGAATGCCCTGCTCGATCAAGGTCCGGTGACAGTGCAGCAGAATTTCCGCCTCCCCGGAACGGATCGAGCCGCCGACCCAGACAAATTTTCCGCGCAGCATGTCGCTCAGGACATCGTGCTGCGCCGGATCGACCGGACCCGCGGTGGCCGGCGGCAGGTCAAATTTCATATTGCCGGTCACCTGCACCAGCTGCGCCGGGGCGCCGAGCGCCCTGATCCGTCTGGCGCCGGCGGCATCCTGCATGGCAATCACGGAAAATTTTTCGAGCAACGGCCGAACGAATTTTTTCAGGGCCAGATAACGGGGGAACGATTTTTGGGAAATCCGGCCATTGGCCAGCACCAGCGGAATGCCGCCGCGCTTGGCCAGCCGAATGAAATTCGGCCAGATTTCGGTCTCGATAATGACAATCAGGTCGGGGTTGACGGCCCGCAAGGCTCGCTTGACAATAGGCGAAAAATCGAACGGGAAAAACACCGCAAGGTCGACGCCGTCCGCTGCGCGAGCCACCTGATGACCGGTGAAGGTCATCCCGGACAGCACGATGCGGCTGTCGGGAAACTGTCTTTTCAGAGCCTTGACCAGGGGCAGGGAGGCCCGGACCTCGCCGACCGAAACGGCATGAATCCAGAAAACCTTGTTCCCCCGCAGGGCCTGGAGGTCGGCCGCGGGATAAAGCCCGAGTCTCTGGCGGATCCCCGCCAGGCTGTGGCCGTAGGGTAATCCCTTAAAAAAAGCGTAGGGCAGCAGGAACAGGCCGGCGACCAACAGGGTCAGATCATACAGCAGATACACCATAGCCCTCCAGACATCTCCGTGCGCGCTGCTGAACGTCTTCCATCCCTTGCTGCAGACGGGCTCTGAACCCCTCGACACCCTCTTCCTTGTGAAAAACCAGCGGCTCGCCGAAGGCATAAACGCCGCGACCGAAAGGCAGCGGAAACAGAAACCGGTCCCAGGACGAAAAACGGAAGCCCCGACTGCAGGAGAACGCCATCGGGATCACCGGCCGCCCGGTCAGGCGCGCCAGCTGAATCACGCCATCTTTCAACTGACGCCGCGGACCCCTGGGTCCGTCGGGGGTCAGGACAATATCGACCGGCTCCTTGCCCAGGGCGACCAGCGCCCGGAAGGCGGCCCGACCGCCGCGTGACGACGAGCCTCTCACTGCCTCGACATCGAAGTAGCGCATGGTGCGTGTCAGCAACTCCCCGTCCTTTGAGGCACTGATCAGCACGTTCACCCTGGGTCCGCGATAGGCAAAGACCATCAGCAGGGTCTGTTCATGCCAGTAAGGCAGAATAACCTGCTCGCCCCGCTGCCAGCACGCCCTGAGATGCTGCTCGCCGACATAGTCAATCCGATTCAATCGATACAGGACGCGCATCAGCATGGCGGCGAGCGGAGGCGCCAGCGTCAACAGCAGTCGCTCCTTAACCCTCATCGGACCGTCCTATTCACGAAATTGCATATCATAGAGGCGTCGGTACAATCCGCCCTGCTCCAGCAGTTGCCGATGCGTGCCCGACTGGCAGATTCTGCCGTCCCGCAGGACCAGGATCCGGTCGGCATGGATCACCGTGGACAGCCGGTGGGCAATGACGATGGTGGTGCGGTCTCGCATCAGATTGCCGAGCGCCTGTTGTACCATTGCCTCGCTCTCGGTATCGAGGGCGCTGGTCGCTTCGTCCAAAAGCAGGATCGGCGCATCGCGCAGCAGGGCGCGCGCGATGCAGAGTCGCTGCCGTTGTCCCCCCGAGAGGCGCACCCCGCGATCGCCGATGAGCGTGTCGTAACCCTCCGGCAGCTGGCGGATAAAGTCATCCGCGTAGGCTTTTCGGGCGGCGCTCGCGACCTCTTCCTCGCTGGCATCGGGACGCCCGTAACGGATGTTGCCGCGGATCGTATCGTTGAACAGAAAGGTCTCCTGATCGACCAGCGCCAGATTTTCGTGCAGACTCTGCTGAGTCAGGTTGCGAATGTCGTGCCCATCGATACGGATGACCCCGGAAACGGGATCGTAGAAGCGGTTCAGCAGACCGATCACCGTGGTCTTACCGGCGCCGCTCGGCCCGACCAGGGCCACCACTTCCCCGGCCTTTATCGAGGCGGAAAACGCCTCAAGGACCGGTTCGTCATCGTAGGAGAAAGTGACCTGTTCGAAGTCGACCGCACCCGCGCTGCGCTGCAGCGCAATGGCGTCCGGACGATCAGCGATTTCAGGCGCCTCATCGACCACTTCGAACATCCGCTCCGCCGCCCCCAGGGCGGTCTGAACCACGTTGTTCACCTTGACCAGATTCTTCAGGGGAGCGTACATCAGGGTGATCGCCGTCAGTACGGAAAACAGCTGGCCCTGGGTCATTGCTCCGCTCATCACCCGGTCCAGGCCGTACCAGAGCGCGGCCGCGGCCCCGAAAGAGCTGAGCAGCTCAACGATGGGTGAGGATGCCGCCGCATATTTCAGGGTCTTGCGGACCAATCGATAGTAGGTCAAATTCTTGCGGCGGAAATCCTCACCCTCTTTCGGTTCCGTAGCGAAGGATTTTATCACCTTGATCCCGGAAAAGGCCTGTTCCAGGGCGCTGGTCAAATCGCCCATGGCGCCCTGTCCGCGCTTGGAAAACCTTTTGATCCGTTTGCCGATTCCCGAGGCCGGCAGCGCCGTCAGCGGGATGACGACAAAAGCCATCAGCGCCATCTTCCAGTCGGTATAAAACGCGACGCCGATCAGCGCCAGCAGCAGCAGGGTCTCTTTGACCAGGGTCACGAGAACGTTGGAAAGCGTCGACTGCACGACATTGACGTCATTGAGGATGCGCGACATCAACGCGCCCGACGAATTTTTCACGTAAAAACGCATCGACAGGCCGAGCGCGTGCTCGAACATCCGGTTGCGGATATCCTGAATCGCCAGCTGGCCGGCGGTATTGATGAAATAGGCCTGGATGTAGCGGGAGAAGCCTTTAAACGCCGCCAGGGCGACGACAAAAAAAGGCACCAGCTGAGCCAGGGCGAAGTCCCCCTGGACAATGATGCGGTCGATAAACGGTTCCACCAGCTTGGCCACCGCCGCATCGGAGCCGGCCACGCCCACCGATGCCAGCATCGACAGCGCGATCCGCCCCTTGTAGGGTGTCGCGTAGGCCAGCAGTCGCGCATAGATTTTGCGGTTACTGTTTATCACTCTCTGCCTTTCTGAACGAAGCGGAATGCAGGATACCGCGACTCATCTCGGAGGCCATCGCCGCAACCTTGCGGGAGCAGCCCGGCGCCCCCAGCAGCTCGCGAACCCGTCTCAGCTCCCGGCGCATGGTCATGGCGTACTCGGCATCATCCAGCAGCCGCAGGATTTCGTTGCCGAGGGTTTCGGGATCGGCCTGATCCTGCACCAGCTCCTGCACAATCCGCTTGCCGGCGACAATGTTGGCCAAACCGAAATGTTCGACCCGGACCAGCCGCGAGCCGACGGCATAGGTCAAGGGCGCCGCCTTGTAGAGAATCACCATCGGCGTTCCGACCAGGGCGATCTGCAGCGTCACCGTCCCGGAAACGCTCAGGATCGCATCGCAGCAGTCGGCCACCTCGTAAATGTTCTCACGGACGATGGCGACCGGCAGGTTTGAGCCGGCCAGGGCCTGTTCAAAATAGTTCCGGTCCAGCGACGGTGCCACCGGCAGCAGGAACCGGATATCCGGTTTTTGTCGCCGGATTTTTTCGGCCGTTGCCAGCAAGGTCGGAAATATATATTTCAGCTCGCTGTTGCGGCTGCCGGGAAAGATGCCGACCACCTGTGTTCCGGCGTCGATGCCCAGTTGCGCCGCCAGGGTTGCCGCGGGCGGACGACGGGCAAACTCGTCCAGCAACGGATTGCCGACATAAACCGCTTCAACGTCCTGGCCGGCGAACAGTTGCGGTTCAAAGGGGAAAATCAGCGCCAGCCGGTCGACCCGCTCGCCGATGGTCCTGATCCGGCCGCTGCGCCACGCCCAGACCTTCGGGCTGATATAGTAAAGCACCGGAACGCCGGCCCGTTTGGCCTGCCTGGCCAGGCGCAGGTTGAAATCGGGGAAATCGATCAGAACCAGCAGATCGGGCTTTTGGGCACTGTGCAGCAACCGTTTCAATTGACGGTAGCGGCGCAGGATCCGCGGCAACTGAACGGCGACCTCCACCAGGCCCATCACCGAAAGTTCATCGGACGGGAACAGGATGCGGCAACCGGCCGCGCGCATCCGTTCGCCGCCGACCCCGTAAAAGCTGAGTTCGGGATCGCACTCGGCCGCGGCCAGCAGCAGATTGCCGCCGTGCAGGTCTCCCGAAGATTCCCCCGCGACAATCAATGCCTGTCGATTTTTACCCGTTGCTTGAGACATCACAGCGTCGTCCGCGGCTGAAAAAACAAAAGGCGAGAGCCCGTACGGCTCTCGCTGCTTCTGCTGATAAAAACAACCGAAAAAAAAGTTAGCGCGCCAGGCCGCGTTCGCTCTTCTTGATGAAATCGACGAAAACCGACAGTTCCGGAGAACCGTCCAGTTCTTCCTCGATTTTCTCCAGCGCTGCTTCCAGCGGCAGATTGGACCGGAAGACAAAGCGATAGGCCTGCTTGATGGTCTTCAGCACCTCGGGACTGAAGCCGCGCCGCTTCAGGCCGATCAGGTTGAGCCCGACGGTTTTGGCGCGATCCCCCTGCACCACGGTATAGGGTACCACATCCTGCGCAATCATCGAACCGCCGCTGGCCATCACATGACAACCGACGCGACAGAACTGATGAACCGCCGAAAGCCCGCCCAGAATGGCAAAGTCGTCGACTTCGACATGACCGGCCAGGGTCGCGGCATTGGCGAGGATGACATGATTGCCGACCACGCAGTCGTGGGCCACGTGCGCATAGGCCATGAACAGATTATCGCTGCCGACCGTCGTCTTGCCGCCGCCGTCCTCCGTCCCCAGGTGGATGGTCACGAACTCGCGAATCTTATTGCGGTCGCCGATCGTCAGGGTCGACTCTTCGCCGTGGAACTTCAGGTCCTGGGGGATCGCGCCGATCGAGGTGAACTGAAAAATCCGGTTGTCGCGACCGATCTCGGTGCGCCCCTCGATCACCGCATGCGGCCCGACGCTTGTGCCGGATCCGATCCGGACATGTTCGCCGATCACGGCGTACGGGCCGATACTGACATCGGAAGCTATTTGCGCGCCCGGTGCGATAATCGCCGTTGCATGAATCATGATCAATCGCCTTTTCTACTTGTCGGCAAAGGTTGCCTTCAGTTCCGCTTCCGCCACCAGGGTGGTTCCGACGTACGCCTTGCCGGCAAACAGATAGATGCCGCGCCGGCAGGAAACCAGTTCGAGTTCCATCCGCAGCGTATCGCCGGGCAGAACCGGCTTGCGGAAGCGAGCCTTTTCAACCCCGACGAAATAGGTGACCTTGTCGGCGCCGATGTTGTCGACCACCGCCACGTAGGCGCCGCCGACCTGGGCCATCGCCTCGATGATCAGCACGCCGGGCATGATCGGATGTTCGGGGAAATGTCCCTGAAAGAACGGCTCGTTAATGGTCACGTTTTTGAAACCGGCGACCTTCTTGCCTTCCTCAAGTTCCTCGATGCGATCGACCAGCAAAAACGGGTAACGATGCGGAAGAACCTTCATGATCTCCTGAATATTCATCATCAGCATAAACGTCAACTCTCCTTAAGTTCGGCTTGCAGTTGTTCAACCTGCTTCTGTAGTTTTTTGATTTCCTTACGCATGTCCGGGAGCTTGGCAAAACTCATGGTGGCCTTCAACCAGTCCTTGTGCGGCACGGTCGGAAAGCCCGACAACATCCGGGGATGCTCGCCCCCCTCAATCGTGTTGGTGACCCCGCCGCGACCGGCAATGATGACATTATCCCCCACCTTGATATGACCGGTCACCGCCGCCTGTCCGCCGAAGGTGCAGTGCCGGCCGACTTTGGAACTGCCGGCGATGCCCGCCTGACCGGCCATCACGGTATCCTCACCGACGACGACGTTGTGGCCGATCTGCACCAGGTTGTCGAGCTTGGTCCCGCGGCAGATCCGGGTTTCACCCAGCGTCGCCCGGTCGACACAGGTACAGGCGCCGATCTCCACATCATCTTCCAGGACCACAATGCCGACCTGGGGGATTTTATAATAGCGGGGTCCGTCCGGCGCGAAGCCGAAACCGTCCGAAC
>DASWJX010000030.1:0-14259 GCA_036396915.1 Geopsychrobacteraceae bacterium
GTGTTTGATGTTCATTCGGTACAACTCCTTGGCATTCTTCATATTTAGAAACAATTGCTGGTAAAAAATCCGGCGGACCGGTTGCGGTCCGCCGGGGTATTTCGACTCGACGTTAGCTCTGCTTGACCGGCGCGGTCGCGGCGGCAACCGCCTGAGCCGCGACATGGGCCGGCAGCGAAGAGCCGCCGCCGATGTGGATGGTCTGGAAATCGGGATAGGCTTCCATACCGATCTCGGCAAGATCCAGCCCGCGGTACTCGTCCTCTTCGCTGCAGCGGATGCCGATGGTGTACTTGATGGCCAGCCAGACCAGGGAGGAGGCGATCATGACGAAGACGCCGGTCGCGGCGACGCCGACAAACTGGGTCAGAAAGCTGGTTTCGCTGTTGGTGAACGGAACCGCCATGGTGCCCCAGATGCCGCAGACCAGGTGCACCGAGAGGGCGCCGACGACATCGTCAATCTTCAGCTTGTCGAAGAGCGGAACCGCCAGCACCACCAGCACACCGCCGACGCCGCCGATCAGCACCGCGGCGCCGAGCGAGGGGGTCTGCGGACCGGCGGTGATCGAAACCAGACCGGCCAGGGCGCCGTTGAGGCCCATGGTGACGTCGACTTTCTTGTAGAGAACCTGAACCATGATCATGGCGGCGATCATCCCGCCGCAAGCGGCCATGTTGGTGTTGGCGATGACGTTGGACATCTCGATGGCGGAGGCGGCGTCGCCCAGGGCGAGCACCGAACCGCCGTTGAAACCGTACCAGCCCATCCAGAGGATGAAGGTGCCGAGCGTGGCCAGGGGGATGTTGGAGCCGGGCATCGGGTTGACGCGACCGTCCTTGCCGTACTTGCCTTTACGGGCGCCGAGGATGATGGCGCCGGTCAGAGCGGCCCAGCCGCCGACCGAGTGAACGATGGTGGAACCGGCATAATCGGCGAAGCCCATTTCGGACAGCCAGCCGCCGCCCCAGCCCCAGGAACCCTGGATCGGATAGATGACGCCGCAGAGGACGGCGCAGAACAGCAGGAACGACCAGAGCTTGATCCGCTCGGCCACGCAGCCGGAAACGATGGAGCAGGCGGCGCCGCAGAAGACCATCTGGAAGAACCAGTCGGACGAGGCGGCATACCCGCCGGAGTAATCGCCGGCCAGCGCCGCGGCATCATCCGCGCCCCAGAGGCCGAGCGAGCCGATGTAGCCGCCGTCGACCCCGGCGTACATCAGATTGTAGCCCATCAGGTAAAAGAGGATGCCGGCGATACCGAACAGCGAGATGTTCTTCAGGCAGATGGTGGCCACGTTCTTGGAGCGGACCAGCCCGGACTCAAGCATGCCGAAACCGGCGGCCATCCACATGACCAGGATCCCCATGATCAGGAACGAAAAGGTGTTGAGAATGTAGGACATCTCCGAAACCGGAGCATCTTCGGCCAGGGCCAGGGCGGGGGCGGCGAGCAGCAGGCCCGCAACCGTCAGGAACTTTAACGTTTTCATTGGACTTCTCCTTGTTTTTTTTATGTAAGAGACTTGCGTGACAGCTGCTGTCTAGAGCGAATCGACTCCGCTTTCACCGGTGCGGATCCTGATCGCCTGCTCGACCGGGTTGACAAAAATCTTGCCGTCGCCGATCCGCCCGGTGCAGGCTTCCTTCTGCACCGCCTCAACTACCGCGGCAACCATGTCGGCGGCCACCACCAGTTCGATCTTCACCTTGGGGATAAAATCGACCTGATATTCGGCGCCGCGATAGAGTTCGGCATGCCCCTTCTGGCGTCCGAAACCCCGAACCTCGCTGACGGTCATGCCGTTGATCCCCAGGTCGGTCAGTACCGACTTCACGTCGTCAAGCTTGAACGGCTTGATGATGCATTCGATCTTCCTCATGTTGACTTCTCCTTTCCAGAGTTAATCCCGATAAATAAAAAAAGGCGCTCCGCCTCCATGTCCGGAGGTCAGAGCGCCTTTGCCCTTGCAAGCTACCCGCGGCACGACACTGGTCATGGCCCGGGTGGTTAAGCTTCGTGCTGGTTTGCTGCTGCTGATTGTTGAGCTCGCCCGCTTCCTTGCCGGCGACAGCATTGCCGATGATAATAGCAGTCTTTATGCCAACTTCCTAAGTTACCTATTTTACGTCAATTTAAATCGCCCGGCCAGTTTCTGTGCACACTTTTTAGGCGATCCTGACCGTTTCTAGTCAATCCGGCGGCAGCCGCCGCCGCCCGTGACAGCGGCTACGCCAGTGCCTCGGCCGCCGGCAGCAGGATCTGAAAACAGCAGCCGCCGCCGGCCGCGTTCTCCAGCCGCAGCTCGCCGCCATGATCAGCGACGATTTTCCGGCAGATATACAGCCCCAGGCCGGTCCCCTCGTCATCCTTGCGCGAGGTGAAAAACGGCTCGAAAATCTTTTCCCGCAACGCCTCGGGGATGCCCGGCCCGTTGTCGCAGACACTGATCTTCACCCCCGCGTCGGCGTACGTGCAACTGGACAGCCGCAGCTCGCCGCCGCTGTCCAGCGCCTGAACCGCGTTCAGCATCAGGTTGATGAAGACCTGCTTGAAGGCATTATTGTCGACCAAAACCGCCGGCAGTTCCGCGTAATCGCGCACCAGACCGATCTGCTTGCGGTTCAGTTCGTAGCCGAGCAGGGTCACGACATCGTCCAGGGTCTGGTTGAGATCGGTCCAGCAGCGCTTCCCTTGCGGACTCCCGGAAAAAGAGAGCAGCCCTCGGGTCAGGGTTTTCAGGCGGGACACCTCGCTGTCGATCCGTTCCAGCAGTTCCGTCTGCTCGGCGTCGAAGCCGCCGTCGCGCAGCAGCAACTGTCCGGCATAGGCGATGACCGCCAGCGGGTTGTTGATCTCGTGGGCGATGCCGGCGCTCATCCGCCCCACCTCGGCCAGTTTTTCCGACTGGATGGTCTGGGCCAGCAGCTTTTCGAACTCGGTGATATCCTCGACGATCACCACCACGCCGATAGTCTCTTTCCCCTCCTTGAGGGGCGCCAGCCGCCGCTTCTGCAGGCGGTTGCCGCCGCTCAGGCCGCGATGCAGCAGCCGCAGTTTTTCCGGCCGGCCGGTGGCCAGCACCCGGCGCAGGCGCTCGGCGATCCCCTCCTCCTCCAGCACCGGAAACAGCTCCAGCACCGATTTGCCGAGGGCCTGGCGGCCGCCGACCCCGCTCATGCGGCTCATCCGCTTGTTCCAGGAAGTGATGCGCAACTGCTTGTCGACCGTATAAATCCCCAGACTGACGCTCTGCAGAATCCGCTCGTTGATCTGATGCAGTTCCTCGTTGGCCCGCGACATGGCCCGCAGATCGCGATAGAGCCGGGCGTTTTCGATGGCGATCGCCGCCTGGCCGGCCATGGTCATCAGCGCTTCGCAGTCGGTCCGGTTGAAGGCGCGCGGGCGGGGACTCTCGACATTGAACACGCCGATGGTGCGGTCCCCGGCGATCAACGGCACCGCCAGTTCCGAACGCGCTCCTTCGATCCCCACCACATAGTCGTCCGAGCGGGCCAGGTCCGCCACCAGCATCGGCAGACCGGTGCTGGCGACCTTGCCCATCACCCCCCGGCCGACCGGCAGCAGATGGCGCGTCGATTCTTCACTGTAACCGAACGACGCCACGGTGCGCAGCGAGAGACCGTCCTCGGTCAGCAGCCGGATAATGGCGTTCTCGAAGCGGAAGACCTCGCGGGAGATTTCCAGGATCCGCTCGAGCAGATGATCCAGCTCGGTGATCGACGCCAGCTCCTTGCCGATATCGATCAGGGCGCGGAATAATTTATCTTTCTGGGTTTCCGGAGCCATCAATCCGCCATCAGCAGAACGGCCTCGGCCACTTCCTTGAGGGATTTGCGCTTGTCCATCGCCAGCTTCTGCATCTTTCGGTAGGCCTCCGGCTCGGACAGCCCCCGGGCGATAAACACCCCCTTGGCCTTTTCGATCATCTTGCGCGTTTCCAGGGTCTGCTTGAGATCGCTGACCTCCTTGCGCAGCGCGTTCATGCTGATGAAATGATGGATGGCCAGATCGACCGCCGGCGGCAGCTCTTCGCTGCGAAACGGCTTGAGCAGATAACTCATCACCCCCGCATCCCGCGCCCGCCCGACCGTCTCCGGGTCGTGACTGGCGGTCAGCAGGACGATCGGTACCGGATGGTCTTTGCCTATTTTTTCAGCAGCCGTGATTCCATCCATAACAGGCATCTGCACATCCATCACCACCAGCAGCGGCCGTTCCAGCGCCACCAGGCGCACCGCCTGAGCGCCGTCCGCCGCCTCGATAATCCGATCAAATCCGTACGAATCAAGCGTTTCCATTACCTGACGGCGCATCAAAGGCTCGTCATCGACCACCAGTGCTGTTTTCATCGTTTATCTCCCGAAGAAGGCATTCATCATCCTGTCGCCACGAAGATGTGCATAGAGGGTGCCAGTCGCAAAAGCGCAGCAGCAGATCCTTTACCATCGGCTCATTTTACTGTACCTTGGGGCGGGCTGGAAAGCCGACCCCCCCTGCCCTCCATGTTCGGGAGTTGCCATGAAAAAAACCAAACGAAAACCGGACAGCGTCTTCAAGGAAGCCTGGGATAACATGTCCGGCGACTTTTCCCGGCTGCTGCCGGAAAAGCTGCGCAAGCGGCAAGGCAAGAAACTCTATTTCATCCTGTTCGGCATCCTGGAACTGGTCCTGCTCGGCGCGGCGGGCAAATACCTCTACGACTGGCTGACCGGTTGATGTCGTCGCAAAAAGTCCGCCCCCCCTCGTGCCTCCTGCTGTGCTGCCCCTTCATTGCCGATCCTGTTCCGGAGCGGTTCCTTAACAAAACTTTACAGCAGCGCCCTTGACAGAATTCAAACGATTGTTTTAAATGCCCATAACAACATTTTCCCCGAGGGCACGGCATGTCGCAACCCGATACCAAAACCCGCATTCTCGATGCGGCGGAGCAGCTGTTCGCCAGGGACGGCTTTCACCACACCTCGCTGCGGTCCATCACCGGCCAGGCGAAGGTCAACCTGGCGGCGGTGAATTATCACTTCGGCTCCAAGGAAGCGTTGCTGCAGGCGGTTTTCGAACGCCACCTGCTGCCGCTCAACCGGCTGCGCCAGGAGCGGTTGCAGCAGGTGCTGGAGGCCGCCGAGCGTGCCGGCCGCCCCCCCGCGGCCGACCGGCTGCTGCGGGCCTTTATCGAGCCGACCCTGGCGTTTCGCCAGGCGCACCCGAACAACCGGGCCTTTATCGCCCTGATCGGCCGCTCGATGGTGGAGATGGATTCGACGGTGCGCGACTGTTTCAGCCGGCTGATCGAGCCGCTGTTCCGGCTGCTGCTTTGCGGCTTGCAACGCGCCCTGCCGCAACTGCCGCCGGCGATCCTGCTCACCCGCCTGCGCTTCGCCCTGAGCGCCATGGCCCACACCATGTGCATGCCCGACCGGACCCCGCTGCAGATCGACAGCAGCAGCGCGCCGCTCGACGGCGGCGAGCTTGCCGAACAACTGATCCGGTTCACCTGCGCCGGCCTGGAGGCGCCATGCTGAGATCCTGTTGCCTGCTGCTCGCAGCACTGACCCTGCTGAGCGCCTGCAGTTTGCATCAGCCGCAGCGGGTCGCGCTGCCCGCGGCGCTGCCGGAACACTACCTGGAACAGACGGCGCAGCAGCGCGCGACCGGCGCCGCCCCGCAGCGCTGGTGGCTGAGTTTTCACGACCCTCGGCTCAACCGGCTGATGGATGAATTGTTCGCCGAGAGCCTGGAACTGGAGCAGGCCTTTGCCCGCCTGGAACAGTCCCGGGCACTGCTCCGCTCGGCCGACAGCGGCCGCTATCCCACGCTCAATCTTGAGGCGCAAAGGGGCCGCAGCAGCCAGCCGCAATTCATCGGCGAGCTGAACGGCGCCACCTGGCAGGTCGCGGCCGCGGCCGCATTTGAAATCGACCTCTGGGGCCGGCTGGCCGCGCGCAGCGACGCCGCCCGCAAGGATCTAGCCGCCGGCTTCGAGGACCTCAAAACCCTGTACCTGAGCCTGTCGGCACAACTGGCCGACCTCTATTATCTGGCCGTCGCCCAGCGCGCCCGGATCGAGCTGACCGAGCAAAGCGTCGTTTCGTTCGCCGATACGGTGGCGCTGGTGGAAAGCCGCTACCGGCAGGGGCTGGTGCCCGCCATCGATGTCTACCAGGCGCGCCAGAACCTGACCGCCGCCCGCGCCGAGCGCCACCAGAGCGAAGCCGATCTGGCGCTCGCGGAACATGCCATCGCGGTGCTGATCGGTCGCTACCCGGACCGCGACAGCGCCGGCGCGCTGCAGATCCTGCCGACGACAATGCAGGCTTTTCCGCTCGGGCTGCCGTCTGAACTGATCGCCGCGCGACCCGACCTGAGCGCCACCCTGCGGCGGGTCGAAGCGGCCGACGCCGGTATCGCCGCGGCCATTGCCGAACGCTTTCCGCGGATCAACCTGATCGGCAATTACGGCCGCTCCCACCAGGAGACCAGCATCGGCCTGATCGAGGGCAATTTCTGGAACCTGCTCGGCCAGCTCAGCATGCCGCTGATCGATGCCGGCCGCCGCAAGGCGGAAGTCGTCCGCAGCCGCGCCGTGCTGCGCGAAGCCGTGGCGCGCTACCAGCAACAGGTTTTGCAGGCGTTTCGCGAAGTGGAAGATGCCCTGGCCGAAAACCGGCAGACCGAGCTGCGCATCGAACAGTTGGCGCAAACCGAAGTCGCCACCGCGGCCACCCTGCGTCTCTCCCTGGACCGCTATCTGTCCGGGCTGACCGATTACCTGCCGGTCCTGACCGCACAACGCGCGCACTTCGACACCCGGAACCGTCTGCTATCCGCCCGCCAACAACTGATCTCGGCGCGCATCGGTCTGGCCCGCGCCCTCGGCGGCAACTGGATGAACGAGACCATCGAGCAACGTTTGCATATCGCAAAGGCCAAGAACCATGAGTAAAAAACCGCTCCTGATAAAAACCGTAGTGCCGCTGCTGATCCTGGCCGTCGCCGTGTTCGGCACCCTGCAGCTGATCCGCATGCAGAAAGCGCCGCGGAAGCAGCCGCCGCCGCAGCGCGGACTGCTGGTCGATGTGCTGCAGGTCACAAGCGGCGACCACCGGATCAGGGTTCACGCCACCGGCACGGTTCAACCCGATATGGAGATTTCCCTGGTGCCCGAGGTCAGCGGCAAGGTGACCTGGCTGTCGCCGCAACTGGTACCCGGCGGTTTTTTGCAAAAAGGGGAAACACTGCTGAACATCGATCAGCGCGACTATCGGCTGGCGGTGGATCAGGCCAAGGCCGAACTGGCCCGGGCGCAGGTGGCCCTGCAGACCGAACAGCAACAGGCGCGGGTCGCGCTGGAGGAATGGCAACGGCTGGAGATGCCGGACAAGGGCGAACCGAACCCGCTGGTGCTGCGAGAGCCGCAATTGCAGCGGGAGCGGGCCAATCTTGCCGCGGCCCGGGCCAGCCTGGAACAGGCCCAGCTCAATCTGCAGCGGACCGTCATGTATGCGCCGTTCAATTGCCGGGTCCGCTCCGAGCAGGTCGATCCCGGCCAGTATCTGCGGGCCGGCACTGCGGTGGCGACGCTGGCGGGCACCGACCGGGTGGAGATCGTCGTGCCGCTGCCGCTCGACCAGCTGCAATGGATCAAGGTGCCGCGGGCCGGCAATCAAGCGACCGGCTCGCCGGCCGACGTCTTGCTGCAGGCCGGCAAAACCGGCTACCGCTGGCAGGGACGGATCGTGCGTGCGCTGGGTGAAATCGACGGCAACAGCCACATGGCCAGCGTGGTCGTGGCCGTGGACGACCCCTATCGGCTCACTGCAGACGCCGACCCTGCACAGTTCGACCTGGCCACCGGCCTGTTCGTCACCCTGGTTTTGCACGGCAAAACCGTGCCGGAGATTGTCGCCATCCCCCGCGCCGCCCTGCGCGAAAACAGCAGCGTCTGGATCGCCGATGACGAGGATCGGCTGCGCATCCGGCCGGTGCATGTTTTGCACCGCGAGCGCGAGCTGCTGCTGATCGATGCCGGCCTCGCCGGGGGGGAACGGCTGGTCCTGACCACGCTTGACGGAGCGGTGGACGGCCTGCCGTTGCGGCCGGTGGCGCAGGAGCAGTCGCCATGACGAGCGCGATCCGCTGGATGGCCCAGAACCATGTGGCCGCCAATCTGCTGATGCTGGTGCTGATTGTGGGCGGCCTGATCAAGGGTCCGGCGATCAAACAGGAAGTCTTTCCGGAGGTATCCTTGGACCGCATCCAGGTCGTCGTCGCCTATCCGGGCGCCGGTCCGGAAGAGGTGGAAGAGGGGATTCTGCTCCAGATCGAGGAGAGTCTGACCGGGGTCGACGGCATCAAGCAGCTCAAATCCTCGGCGGTCGAAGGGTCGGGGTCGGTGGTTGCCGAAATCTACACCGACCAGAATCCGGACCTGATCCTGCAGGACATCAAGAGCGAAATCGATCGCATCACCACCTTTCCCGAGGATGCGGAAGAGCCGGTGGTCAGCATTCTGCTCAACCGCCGCGAAGTGGTCTCGGTGGTGGTCTACGGCGAGGTGAGCGAACGCAGCCTGCGCCAGCAGGCGGAAACGATCCGCGACGACCTGCTGGAGCTGCCGAACATCACCCAGGTCGACCTGAGCGGGGTCCGCGAGTTCGAAATTTCGGTGGAGATCCCGGAACGGAACCTGCGCCGCTACCAGCTGACCCTCGACCAGGTGGCCGCCAGGATCCGCCAGGCGTCGCTCGATCTGCCGGGCGGCACGGTCAAGACCCGCGGCGGCGAGATTCTGCTGCGCACCAAGGAACGCCGCTACTGGGGGCCGGAATATGCCGACATCACCATTATCGGCAACCCCGACGGCTCACGGGTCACCTTGGGGGAGATCGCCGAAGTCCGCGACAGCTTCGAGGACAGCGACCAGTCCGCCCGTTTCGCCGACATGCCCGCCGCCATGATCCGGGTGTTCCGGATCGGCGAACAGAAACCGCTCGAAATCTCCGCACAGATTCTCGACTATGTGGAAAAAAAGCAGCTGGAGCTGCCCGACAGTCTCAACCTGGCGATCTGGAACGACAGCTCGGAAATCTTCGAAAGCCGCATGCTGCTGCTGGAGAAGAACGCCCTGCTCGGCCTGTCGCTGGTGATCCTGATTCTCGGCCTGTTCCTGGAGATCCGGCTGGCCCTGTGGGTCATGCTCGGCATCCCGATCTCCTTTCTCGGCACCCTGTTCCTGATGCCGCTGTTCGGCGTTTCGATCAACATGATCTCGCTGTTCGCCTTTATCCTCGCCCTGGGGATCGTCGTCGATGACGCCATCGTCGTCGGCGAGAATATCTACGAGCACCGCCAGCTCGGCAAACCCTACCTGCAGGCGGCGATGGAGGGGGCGCTGGAGGTGGCGGTTCCGGTGACCTTTTCGATCCTGACCACGGTGGCGGCCTTTCTGCCGCTGGCCTTCGTCACCGGCATGATGGGCAAGTTCATCCAGGTCATCCCGATCATCGTCATCACCCTGCTGCTGGTCTCCCTGGTCGAATCGCTGCTGGTGCTGCCGGCCCACCTGGCGCTCGGCAAACCGAACCGCCAGCCGGGCCGCCTGCTGCGGGGGATCGAAAGGGTCCGCGGTTTCGTTTCCGCCGGCCTGCAGCGGCTGATCAACGGACCCTATCGCAAACTGCTGCAGCTGAACCTGGCCTATCGCTATGCGTCGCTGGCCCTCGGGCTGGCCGCCCTGCTGCTGACCGTCGGCGTGGTCAAGGGCGGGGTCATCAAGTTCCATTTCATGCCCGAGGTCGACGGCGACCGCATCACCGCATCGCTGCAGATGAGTCACGGCGTCGCCGTCGAAGAGACCGCCAGGGTGTTGCAGCTGGTCCTCGACCGGGCGCTGGAGACGGTGGCCGAGTATGATGCCGAGCGCCCGGCCGGGGATTCGATTCTGCGCAACGTCTATTCGCTCACCGGCGGCACCATCGCCGGCGGCGGTCCCGGCGGCGGCGCGACCAGCAGCGGATCGCATCTGGGCAACGTGGCGCTGTTTCTGACCAAGAGCGAGGAGCGCGGCATCCCGGCCGCCGAAATCTCGGCCCGCTGGCGGGAGAAGGTCGGCGAGATTCCCGGTGTCGACTCCCTGAGCTTCGCCTCCAGCCTGGTGCAGCTGGGGGCCAATATCGATATCCGCCTGGCCCACACGGACTTCGCCATCCTCGACCGGGCCTCGCAGCGGATACGCCAAACCCTGCAGAACTATCCGGGGGTCGGCGATATCGAAGACAGCTATGCCCAGGGCAAGCGGGAGATCAAACTGCAGCTGACGGCGCAGGGCCGGGCGCTGGGGATTACCGAACAGGATCTCGGCCGCCAGGTGCGAGCCGCCTTTCACGGCGCGGAAGCGCTGCGGCTGCAGCGCGGTCGCAATGAAGTCCGGGTCATGGTCCGCTACCCCGAAGAGGACCGCAAGGAACTCTGGAACCTCGAAACCATGCGGATCCGGACCCCCGCGGGTCACGAGATCCCGCTGCTGCAGGCGGCCAGCGTCGAGACCGGCTACGGCTTTTCCTCGATCAACCGCACCGACCGCAAACGGGTGATCAATGTCACCGCCGGCGTCGACAGCCGCAAGGCCAACGCCGGCGAAATTCTCGCCGATCTGCAGCAGACCCTGCTGCCGCAGCTGATGGCGGATTACCCCGGCCTGAGTTTCGACCTGGAGGGGGAGGAGAAGGAGCGCAAGGAATCGCTGTCCAGCATGCTGGAAGGGTTCAAGCTGGCGCTGGTGGCGATCTTCGTGCTGCTGGCGATCCCGTTCCGCAGCTACAGCCAGCCGTTGCTGATCATGGCGGCCATCCCCTTCGGCATGGTCGGGGCGGTGCTCGGCCACCTGATCATGGGCTTCAACCTGAGTCTGCTCAGTCTGTTCGGCCTGGTCGCCCTCTCCGGCGTGGTGGTCAACGACTCGCTGCTGCTGATCGATCGCGCCAACAGCAACCGCCGCCACGGAGCAGAGCTGGAAGCCGCACTGCTGGAAGCGGGAACGCGGCGTTTCCGCCCGATCCTGCTGACCTCGCTGACCACCTTTTTCGGTCTGATGCCGATGATCCTCGAAACCAGCGTGCAGGCCCAGTTTCTGATCCCGATGGCGATCAGCCTCGGTTTCGGCATCCTCTTCGCCACCGGCATCACCCTGCTGCTGATCCCGGCGCTCTACCTGATTCTGGAGGATTTCCGGGCGATGCTCGGCCTGCGGGCCAACCATGCCCGCCATCTCCCCGAGCAGACCGACGGCTGAAGCCACCCCGGTTGCCCGCGCGCACTGCGCGCACCGTTTCGCAAGGGGCCTTAGCCGCCGGCAACTGTGCTACCATAGCATTAAGACCGACAGCCGACAGCGAGGCAGGACTATGAACAACCAGCAACTGAGAGGGAAATGGGACCAGGTCAAGGGGCTCATCAGGGAATTCTGGGGCGAACTGACCGGGGACGAACTCGACTTCATCGCCGGTCAGCGTGACCGTTTGATCGGCAAACTCGAAGAGCGCTACGACATGACCAGAGCGGAAGCCGAAAAGCAGGTCGAGGAATTTGAAAGCAAGCTGTAGCCGCCGAGCGTTTCCGGCCGCAGCCAGAGGGAGTGATTGGCGATGAATGCGACCCAAGCGACCCCCCTCGCCCGGGTGGAACGGATCATCCACGACTTCTGGGCGACCGCCCCGAGCAACAGCCTCCACCTCGCCGGCGGCGAAAAAGCCTGGGACCCGCCCCGGCTTGCCGTTGCCCGGGGGGACGATCCGCTGTTCCTGCGCTTGAAGCGGATGATCGGCCCCTTTTTCTGGACGCCGGAAGAGGCCTACGCGCTGGCCTATCCCGATCATCCGGCACCCGCCGCCGAGCTCAGGGTCATCAGCTACGTGCTGCCGCAGACCCCGGCCACCCGCGCCGACCAGAGCCGGCAGCAGACGCTGCCGGCCGAACGCTGGGCGCGTTCGCGCTTCCACGGCGAGCAGTTCAACTGCGAGCTGCGCCTGCATCTGGCCGCGACCCTCACCAGCGCGGGGTTCCCGTCGCTGGCGCCGGAGCGCCTGCCCGAGTTCGCCTACCGTCAATCCGAGCGCTTCGGCCTCGCCTCGAACTGGTCGGAACGGCACGCCGCCTTCATAGCCGGGCTGGGCACCTTCGGCCTCTCCGACGGTCTCATCACGCGCTGGGGCAAAGCCGTGCGCTTCGGCTCGGTGGTCGCCCGCATCGAACTGCCCGCGACCCCGCGCCCGTACGGCGACGACCACCAGGCCTGGTGCCTGTGGTACGCAAAAAAAACCTGCGGAGCCTGCCTGCGCCGCTGTCCGGCCGGGGCCATCAGCACCTGTGGCGGGCACGACAAACAAGCCTGCTTCCGCTACATCCGCGAAGTCACCACCCCCTACGCAACCGAAACCTTCGGGACCGGCGCGACCCCCTGCGGCCTCTGCCAGGTCAGGATCCCCTGCGAGCGGCAGATCCCGCCGGCCCTGGCGGCGGGAACCTGAGTCGAAAAGCCTGCGGCGCCTGCATCAAATCGAAACGCCGCGTCAGGGCGGTAGCCGACCTGCCGCACAGACATAGAGGCTACAAACACCCACTTCCTGGCCTTTCCTGTTGAAAAACAGGAGGTTGTCTTGGCCGACCCACACCGTAGCGCTCCTGAACCCGTGAGGGTGCACTTTTCACGCCTCTCGCCTTGTCCGCTCTTCGCGTTCCATCGCGATCTCCAGACGATCAGTCCGGACGCCGTCGCGCAGCCTGAAATATTCCTGCGGAGTGTTGATGTTGCAGAAGGATAATTCGCCGGGATCAAGGGCTGACAACTCCCGCGCCCCGATTTCCGTCACCTTCACGTGCGGGAAGAAAGCAATGATCCGCTTCTGCCCGGCATCAAGCGCGTTCTCCATAGGGGGGAGGCAGGATTTTCCATACAAGGCGTGCAGCGGTTCACAGCCTTGCTCGCCCACCGGGATGACCACGTCTGCCCCGTCGGCCCGCGCGCAGATATGCCGCACCACGTCCGGATCGACGAAAGGCATGTCGCAGGCCACTACGAATACCCGCTCGTGCCGGGCATGACAGATCCCCGAATGGATACCGGCCAGAGAACCCTGCGCATGATAGAGGTCGGGCACCTTGCGGCAGGGAATCCCGTCGTACAGGGTCGGTGAATTGGTGACGATGATCACCTCCTCGAAGAGTTCGGAGAGGCGGCGGTAGACATGGTCGATAAAGCGGGCGCCCCGGATCGGCAGCAGGGACTTGTCGCTGCCCATGCGGCGGCTCTCGCCTCCGGCCAGTATGACCCCGGTGATGCCGCGAATCCTGCCCGGCTGCGGAGCGGCGATCTGCCGCGGATGGCTGTAGATCTCCATGGCCTCTGCGCGCACATATCCAATCAGGGTGATGCCGGCCTGCTCGGCCAGATCGATGGCCCGGTCGGTGGGCGAGGTGCGCGATGCGATGACGGCGATGCCGAGACGGGCAGCCTTGGCGACCAGTTCAGTGGAGATGCGTCCGGATGTCACCAGCAGCTTTCCCCTCAGATCGACTTTGCGGAACAGCGCCTCGCCGGCCAGGCGGTCAATGGTATTGTGCCGCCCGATATCCTCGGCGTAGAGGAGAAGCTCTTTCCCGTCCCCTATCGCCGCCGAATGAATGCCGCCGTGCTCGCGGTAGTTTTCCGCCCGCGCCGCCAGATCCTTCATCAGGGTGAAAATGGCTTCGGTGGAAAAGAGGGCCACCCCGGCTCCCCCCTGCTTCAGGGTTGCGGGGATGTTGAAGGAGATTCCGCTGCCGCAGCCCGAGGTCAGGGTGGGCACCAGCCTTTCGGGCACCTCTCCCCTGATGCGGACCTCGGCCAGAGCGAAATCGCTGCAGATCCCCAGGGAAAGGATATCGTCCAGCGAATCGATAAATCCCTGAAGGCGGAAGAAGCCCGCCACCAGAAAGTTCAGCCGATGCGGGGAGGCGACCAGGGTCGCCAACTCGCTGCCATTAACCCGCAGCCGCAGGGGATATTCCTGGACGACGGGGCGGCTCTGCGGTTTCAGCTCTCCCTCGTGAAACCTCAATATTTTTCTTGCGGTACTCTCAGACATGCACTCTCCACAATCGATTTCTGTTTCAGATGCGGGTGACTTTTAAAGCACCATCCATGCCTGCCCTGTAAGGCTTTCAACGCAGAGTCGCCGAGGTGGAGAGAAAAGCCGAAAC
>DASWJX010000031.1:0-11814 GCA_036396915.1 Geopsychrobacteraceae bacterium
GACAGTTCCCTGATCATCTCCAGCCCGCTGCGCAACCGCCGGTCCGGCAACAGATGAAAGACCCCGGCCCGCTGCGACAGGCGCCCCAGTTGATCGGCTCGCGGATAAGGCGGCAGGCCGCCGAGACCGACCAGCACCCGCCGATCGTCGGGACGGGTCCCGACATAACCATGCACGTCGATAATCAGCTCCGGCTCAACCCCGTTCAGCCGTGCAACAAAACGGGGCAGCCCCTCCTCCTGTTTGTAGCAGTAGGGATGGCCGTGGCGATCGACATAGGGGTAGATGACATCGATATTGCTCGGGTTGAGCGGCACCCCCCAGCCCTTCAGGCGCTGCAGGTTGCCGTCCGACAACGGCTCGCGACCGGAAAAACCGAGATTGATAATGGCCGCCCGGCCCTTGCCGAAACGCAGGAAATAGAGTGCCACATCCAGGGTATGCGGATCGTAGGGTCCATGGCTGACGGTCAGCAGCGGCAAGGCCGGGTCCAGCGCAAGGTTTTCCAAAAGCAGCGTCCCGCCGGCTCCGTCGGCCAGAAACCGGCAACGAAAACCGGGCAGAACCGCGCGGCACTCCCGCCAGTCGTTATCGGTCAGGGGCAGCTCGCGAAAGAACAGCTTGAGAACCCGCTCACGCCACACCGGCACAAAGCGCAGGCAACGGTCGGCCCAGCGATAATAGACGTGATAGCGGGCCACATCGAGATAGACGCGGATGCCCAGCCGCTGCAGCAATGCGCAATTGTAGTGGTTCTGGGAGGTTTTCAGCAGGCGCTCGGTCAGCTCTTCCATCCCGGCAAAGAATTCCGGATCGGGCGCCGGCACGACCGGTTCGACCCGCTTGAGCCCGGCGTAATCCTCGCGACCGATCTCAACTTCCAGGCGATTCAGATGGCGTTCGAAGGGGGCCGCCGAATCGACGGTAAAGCGACTGAGGAAGAGGGGGGAAATTTTCGCTGGTGATCTGGGGTCCGGCATGGCTGACGTCATCCTTTACCTGAATGATAACGCCGGCCACCGGCAGCCGCAAGCCCGGCCGCCGGGCTAGGAGCCCGTCGGACTATACGGACCGAAGCGAAAACTTGGAAGCTTGAGACCAGATTTTGGCTCGTTTAAGAGCTCATAGCCATAGCTATGGCCCGAAAAGGAGCTGAAATATGGGCCAAGCAGCCGAATTTGCAGCCGGTTCATGGATAGTCCGACGGGCTCCTATCCCTTCAGGAGGGCAGCGATGGCCTCGCGAAGCTGCGCCATCCCCGCGGCAAAGGACGCGACCCGGATCTCCCGCCGCTGCCCGGGAAGCGTGTGCAGATAGAGCGGATCGTAATAACGGACCATCAGCTCCCTGACCAGAGGCTGCCACTCCCCCCGTTGCAGCAGCTCAAGCATTTCGGCCACCACCTTGTTGCCGAGCCGTTCCTTGAGCGCCAGGATCGGCGCCTCGAAGGCTCCGCGCAGATCGTCGAGCGCGGGATAATCATCCAGAATGACCCGGACCCGGTAATCGAGCGGGGCATCGATCCAGAGGCTGGTTTCCAGCTGCATGGCCTGATGAAAACGCTTCGGCACCACCAGCCGGCCGATATGCAGGCTCTCCCCTTCGGTCAGCAGGTAGTCCGCGTCGCGCAGCTGCTCCAGGCGCTCCCAGAGCAGGGCTTCGAACAGCTTCTGCCCCGGCTGCGGTTCGAGCCCCAGCGCCCCGAAGGCGCTGCCGCGGTGGTTGGCCAGACCTTCCAGGTCGACCACCGGATAATCCTCCGCCTCCAGCTGCTGCAGCATCTGGGTCTTGCCGACCCCGGTCAAGCCGCGCAGGACCAGCAGCCGCGGCCAGTCCTGCCGTTCGAAGTAGCGGGAGACATGCTGCCGGAAAACCTTGTGGCCGCCCCTGAGCTGGCGCGCCGGGATGCCGGCCAGGTTCAGAAACGAGGTCACCGCCAAAGAACGCAGTCCGCCGCGCCAGCAGAAGACGATCGCCGGCGGACCGTCCGGGTCGCGGGCCGCTTCGATCCGCTGCAGCAGCTGTGGAATTTTCGGAGCCACCAGTTCGATGCCGCGCCGGCGGGCCACTCTCTTGTTCAATTGCTTGTAAAGCGTTCCGACCAGAGCGCGTTCATCGTCATCAAAGATCGGCACATTGACGGCGCCGGGGATCGTCGTTTCGGCAAACTCCGAGGGGCTGCGGACATCGACCAGCAGCGCGCCCTTGCGCCGCAGCTCAAGGGCCTGATCGAGTTCTATTTGCGGTTGCAGGGTGCTGTCCAAAAAATATCCTTTCCGTTCGGTGGGGCTGTTTCTACCACTTTCACCGGTCCGGGACAAGAACCGATGCCCGCCTGAAAATAAAAATATCCGGCGGATGGCAAATAAAGGGTTGACCGCTTCCGTTTTTTTCGCTAGTGTCCACGACCGTTGCCGCGGGATAGAGCAGTCTGGTAGCTCGTCGGGCTCATAACCCGGAGGTCGGGGGTTCGAATCCCTCTCCCGCAACCAAAAAAGTCAGGGACTTGCATTTTTGCAAGTCCCTTTTTTTGTCGCCTGCCCCGCCCCCGCGGAACAGTGCAAAACATTGAACCCCGCGCGGCTTCCTGTTATCTTGCAGCAATGTAACTATTCAGCACCCTGACAGCGATGCAGCATTTGGTTGAGCTCCCTCCCCTTCAAGGGGAGGGTTGGGGTGGGGATGGGATTGTTCCAGCACGTCAGCACCCCATCCCCCTCCCGACCTCCCCCTTGAAGGGGGAGGAGATAAATTCATCAGTGACAGCTGATTAGTTACGCAGCAATAAGCTCAACGTCCCTGCAGCAGAGCGCCTCACCGGCACGGAGGACAACCGGCATGACAGGTATGGCCCAGTCGCATTACCGTCTCGGCATGAACTATTATCACGGCAAGGGGGTCGATAAAAACTTTGCCGAGGCCCTCAAGTGGTTCCGCCTGGCGGCGCAGGAAAAATACCCGCGGGCCCTGTTCATGATCGGCCGGATGTACGCGACGGGCAAAGCAGTGGCGGTCGATCCGGCCGAAGCGGCCAACTGGTATCGCCTGGCCGCGCAAGCGGGGTATGCGCGCGCCCAGAATCTGCTCGGCCAGGCCTGTTTCAAGGGGGAGGGCGTCGCCGTCGACCACGGCCAGGCGGTCCGCTGGTTTCGACTGGCGGCCCTGCAGGATTTTGCCGATGCCCAGTACAATCTGGGCCTGATGTATGCCAAGGGGCACGGTGTCGAGAAGGACGTGACGGAAGCCAAACGCTGGTGGGGCAAAGCGGCGGAACAGGGCAACGCCAAGGTTCAGTTCACCCTCGGCCACATGTATCTGGTCGGCAAGGGGGTCAAGCGCAACTACGCCAAGGCCCGGCAATGGTTCCGGCAGGCGGCGGAACAGAATCTGCCCGCCGCGCAGTATCAGCTCGGCATCATGCATGCGCGGGGCACGGGAGTACTGCAGAACCGGACGGAAGCGCGGAAATGGCTGGAACAGGCCGCCCGCCAGAACCACCTCGACGCCCAGTACAGCCTCGGCGGAATTCTGCTCAAGGGCGGGTCTGAAGTGTACGATCCGCAAGCCGGCTTTCACTGGTACCGGGCCGCGGCCAGCAGGGGCCACCTGCGGGCCCAAGTCGCCCTGGGGCTACTCTACGCCAAAGGGCTCGGCACGCAACCCGACCTGCAACAGGCCTACGACTGGTGGCTGAAAGCCGCCCGCGCCGGAAGCGCCGACGCCCAGTACAATATCGGCGTCATGTACGCCAATGGCAAGGGCGTGCCCCGCGACTACGGCGCAACCAGGACCTGGTGGACCCGGGCCGCCGACCAGGGCCACACCAAGGCCCAGTATTGCGTCGGCATCATGTACTCCACCGGAACCGGCGTCCCGCAGGATGTCGATGAGGCACTCAAGTGGAAAGAAGCCGCCGAGCTCTGGGAGTCGCTGGGCTGAAAAGCCGAAAAAACCGCTCAGCCGCGGCCCGTCGCTTCCGCGAGCCCCCCTTTTTCAGCCCTGTCTGCCGATCATTGCCAGAAAGTTTTCCAGGATCCGCCGGGACGTTTGCCGCTGTTCCGCGCGGCTCGCCCGAAATGCCTCCAGCGGGGTTTCATCCACCCCGGCCCGCCGGCACCAGCCGGCGATGATCGGTTCATCGACTTCGGGATGGAACTGCAGGCCGTATGCGTTCCGGTACCGAAAGGCCTGGCCGGGGCAGGTCTCGGTGAAGGCCAGATGGGTCGCCGCGGCGGGCGGGTCGAAACTGTCGTTGTGCCACTGAAAGCTGAGAAACGGATTCGGCAGACCGGCAAACAGAGGGTCGTTGCGTCCCGCCCCGGTCAGGGCAATCGGCTGCACGCTCCGTTCCCCGCGCCGCCCTTTGGTCGCCCGCCCGCCAAGGGCGTCGGCCAGCAGCTGCGCGCCGAGACAGATCGCCAGGACCGGCTTGCCCGCCGCGACCAGCTCCGGCAGCAGCGCATGGACATCGCGCAGCAGAGGACAGTCTTCCATCTCGCTGACCCCCATGTGACCGCCGAGCAACAGCAGCGCATCGGCCCCGGAAAAATCGAGGTCCGGCCCGGCTTCGGGCGTCAGACAGCGGCAAGCGACCCCCCGGGCGGCAAGCAGGCGGCCATAGGTTCCGGCGGACACGTCGCGATCAAACTGGACAATATCGATGCGCATCGATTGCTCCTTCCTTTACTGCTGCAGGCGCTAATGATAAGATTTCCGGCAGTGTCAGACGGCAGTCAGCCTTGACATGCTGTATACTCAGGTAATTGAACATTCTAGCTTTTCGGGCCAGCTTCGCACAGCGACCCGCCCGCCGGCAACATGCCCTGTCGAACCCATCGCCGAGGACCTTCAATGAACCTAGCAGATCGCTTTAAAGACAACTGCGGCTTCGGCCTGCTGGCCCAGCTCGACAACCGCCCCAGCCACCAGCTGCTGCAGGACGCCATCCGCGCCCTCAGCCGGATGATGCACCGCGGGGCGGTTGCGGCCGACGGCAAATCGGGCGACGGCAGCGGGCTGCTCTGCTCGATGCCTGCTCGCTTCATGCGCAGGGTCGCCGAGGAACAGGGCATCTCGCTGCCCGAGCAGTATGCGGTGGCGACGCTGTTTTTAAGCGATGAGCAGGAGCAGCTGGCTGCGTTTGCCGAAGGCTGCAACAAAAACGATCTGCAGATCCTTTTTGTGCGCGAAGTCCCGATGGAGACCGAAGCGCTGGGGGAACATGCCCTGGCGCTGCTGCCGAAAATCGTCCAGGCCTTCGTGGTGCCCGGCGCCCTGATCGCCACCCGCCGTTTCGACGCCCTACTCTACCTGACCCGCAAGGAGGTTGAAAAGCAGTTTCGCAACGACCCGGCCTTCTACATCTCAAGCTTCAGCCGCACCCTGATCTCCTACAAGGGGCTGGTGATGCCCCATTACCTCGACACGCTCTATCCCGACCTGCGGCACGAGGAGTTCCAGATCACCTTCGCCATGGTGCATCAGCGCTTTTCGACCAACACCCTGCCGCAATGGCGTCTGGCCCAGCCGTTTCGGGTCATCGCCCACAACGGCGAGATCAATTCGATCAACGGCAACCGCTTCAAATCGCTGAACAAATTCACCGAGGCGCAAAGCCCGGTGTTCTCCTGCGAGGAACTGGCCCTGCTGCAGCCGATTCTCGAAACGCAGGTCAGCGACAGCGCCAGTCTCGACAATATGGTCGAGTTCCTGCTGGCCAACGGCGTCGATTTTTTCAAGGCGATCCGCTGTCTGGTGCCCCCCGCGCGGCACAATGTCGCCAACATGCCGGCCAAACTGCGCGCCTATTACGAATACAGCTCGGCGGCCTATGAACCCTGGGACGGCCCGGCGGCGGTCAGCCTGACCGACGGTCGCTATATCGGCTGCGTCCTCGACCGCAACGGGCTGCGCCCGGCCAAGTACCTGATCACCACCGATGACCGGCTGCTGATCAGCAGCGAATACGGGGTGCTCGACATCCCCCCCGAACAGATCCGCGAGCGGGGCCGTCTGCAGAGCGGGCAGATGATCGCCGCCGACCTGAAGAAGGGGGAAATATTCCACACCCGCGACATCGATCGCTACCTGATGAATTCCCAGCCCTACAACCACTGGCTGACCGCCCACACCTACTATCTGCAGGAATTTATCGAACGCCAGTTTGAAGATCTCAGCGACTACCGTTATCCGGAACTGGAAACCCTCCAGCGCTACCACAACGTCACCAGCGAAACGGTCGACCTGATCATCCGCCCGATGATGGAATCGGGCAAGGAACCGGTCAGTTCGATGGGGGATGACTGCCCGCTGGCGGCCTTTTCGCAGACCCAGCGGAACTTCAGTGATTTCTTCAAACAGAAGTTCGCCCAGGTCACCAACCCGCCGATCGACCCGCTGCGCGAAAAAGCGGTCATGTCGACCACCATCGGTTTCGGCGGCATCGGCAACCCGCTGATCGAGACCAAGGAGCGGGCCAGGCGCCTGAAGAGCATCTCGCCGATCCTCTCCTACGACATCTTTGCCGCCCTGCTCTCCTTCGGCGACCCGGCGATGCCGCGTTTCGAGCCCTGTTACAAACATGGCAGCTTCAGCACCGGCTTCGGCGAACATCTCCAGTCGGCGCTGCGGCAGCTGGGCGAGAGGGTGCTCAAGGCGGTCCGTGATGACGGCGTGCGCATCGTCATTCTGGACGATCGCTGCCTGAGCAAAGAGCAGAAGCTGATCCCGATGGCGCTGGCGGTCGGTTACCTGAATCAGCTGCTGCTCGACAACAACCAGCGCCATTACACCACCATTGTCGCCTGCAGCGCCGAAGTGCTCGAACCGCATGCGGCCTGCGTGCTGGTCGGTTACGGCACCGTGGCCATCTACCCCTGGCTGCTCTATGCCACCGGTCTGCAACGCTGCGAAAAGCTCGACACCCCGCCGAAAGAGACCCGCCGGGCCCTGAACAATCTCTATAACGCCCTGACCAAGGGGATCCTCAAGGTCATGTCGAAGATGGGGATCAGCACCGTTTCCAGCTATCGCAATGCCGCCCTGTTCGATGTCATCGGACTGAGCAGAAACCTGGTCGACAGCTGTTTTGCCGGCTCCGCCGCCCTGCTGCCGGGTCTCGACTTCAGCGATATCGAGGAACGGATCGAGCGGGTGCACCGCAAGGTGTTCTTCGAAACCTACATGAAACCGATCTACCCGCTGCAGATCGGCGGTTACTATCGGGACAATCCGGGCTTCGAATTCCACGATTTCAGCTCCAAGGTCGTGACCCAGATGCATCGTTTTGCCAAGACGCGGAGCCGCGATGAATATCTGAAATTCCGGCAGATGGTCGAGGGGCGCGGCACGCAATTCATCCGTGATGCCCTGATTTTCAGCAGCCCCCGCGAGGCGATCCCGCTCGACCAGGTGGAACCGGTCGCGGCGATCACCCGCCGCTTCGACTCGGCCGCCATGTCCCTCGGCGCGCTTTCGCCCGAAGCGCACCAGGCGCTGGCCGAAGCGATGAATACCATCGGCGGCGCCTCCAACTGCGGCGAGGGGGGGGAGGATGCCTCCCGCTTCAAGACCCTGCGCAACAGCAAGATCAAGCAGATCGCCTCGGGGCGCTTCGGCGTCACCCCCGGCTATCTGCGCAGCGCGGAAGAGCTCCAGATCAAACTGGCCCAGGGGGCCAAGCCGGGCGAAGGCGGCCAGTTGCCGGGGGAAAAGGTCACCCCGCTGATCGCCACCCTGCGTTTCACGATCCCCGGGGTGACGCTGATTTCACCGCCGCCGCACCACGACATCTACTCGATCGAAGACCTGGCGCAACTGATCTTCGACCTCAAGCAGATCAATCCGGCGGCGATCATCAGCGTCAAGCTGGTCGCCACCGAAGGGGTCGGCACCATTGCCGCCGGGGTGGCCAAGGCCTATGCCGACAAGATCATCATTTCCGGAGGCGACGGCGGCACCGGGGCGGCGCCGTTCAGCTCGATCAAGTCGGCCGGCAACCCCTGGGAGCTGGGGCTGAGCGAGGCGCACCTGAGCCTGAAGGCCAACCACCTGCGCGAGCTGGTCACGCTGCAGACCGACGGCGGCCTGAAGATCGGCCGGGACGTGGTGAAAGCGGCGATGATGGGCGCGGAATGCTTCGGTTTCGGCACCCCGCTGCTGGTCATCCTCGGCTGCAAGATACTGCGCGTCTGCCATCTCAACCGCTGCACCGTCGGCATCGCCACCCAGGATGAAAACCTGCGCCGGCACTACATCGGCACGGTCGAGAAAATCATCAGCTACCTGCAGAATGTCGCCGAGGATGTCCGCGAAATCCTCGCCGAGCTCGGCTTTCGCTCGCTGGACGAGATCATCGGCCGCAACGATCTGCTGCAGGTGCTCGACCGGCCGCAGCTGCAAAAGTTCGACTTCTCCCAGATCCTGATGCAGGTCGCGGGGGGCAATACCAAGCAGAAACCGAACCCGCCCTTCGACGATAACGCCTTCGAGAAGGAGGTGCTCGAAGAAGTTTATCCGGTGATCAAGAATCCGCAGGAGGAGATCGTTGTCGAACGGGCCATCAGGAATGTGAACCGCAGCTTCGGCACCCTGATCAGCGGTGAAATTGCGCGTTTTTACGGCGATGAGGGGTTGCCGCAGGATGCCATTGCCATCAAGCTGACCGGCGTCGCCGGTCAGTCGCTGGGCGCCTTTCTGAGCAACGGCATGAGTCTGCTGCTGTCCGGGGTCGGCAACGATTACGTCGGCAAGGGGATGCACGGCGGCCGGATCATTATCACCCCCAGGATCTACCAGGAAGGAGCCTCGGCGGTCGGCAACACCTGTCTCTACGGGGCGACCGGCGGCAAGCTGTTTGTCGCCGGCACCGCCGGTGAGCGTTTCGCGGTGCGCAACTCCGGCGCCCTGGCCGTGGTGGAGGGCAGCGGCGATCATGCCTGCGAATACATGACCGGCGGCACGGTCGTGGTGCTGGGGGAAACCGGCATCAACTTCGGCGCCGGGATGACCGGCGGGGTCGCCTTCGTCTACGACCGGCAGAAGCATTTTATCGATCGCCTCAACCAGGAGCTGGTCGCGGCCCGGCGCATCGATGTCGACGAGGACAACGAAGGCAAGCTTTATCTCAAGAAGATCCTGGTCAGTTACCACAACCGGACCCGCAGCCCGAAGGCCAGGCGGATTCTGGACAATTTCCGTGAAGAGCTGGCCTATTTCTGGATGGTCACCCCCAAGGACATGCGCGCGCCGCTCAACCCCAAGGAAGGGGATTGAAGCGCCGGAACAACCCCGCGCAACAGATCCCTGCTGGAGATAAATAATGCAGAGCTTTACCGAAACCCATCGCGAGGAGCCGCACAAGGCCGAGATCGCCGACCGTTTGCGGAATTTCGACGAGGTCTACCGTTTCTTCGACAACCTGCAGGTGCAGCGGCAGGCCGAGCGCTGCGTGCAGTGCGGCGACCCCTTCTGTGCCGTCAACGGCTGTCCGCTGCAGAACTATATCCCGCAATGGCTCGAAGCGATCGCGGCGCGCGATCTGGAGCGGGCCTTTCGCCTGTCCAACGAGAGTTCCCCCTTCCCGGAGGTGCTCGGCCGGGTCTGCCCGAAGAGTTTGCTTTGCGAGGGGGCCTGCACCCTGGATGACGGCCACGGGGCGATCACCATCGGCGCCGTCGAGGCGTCGATCACCGACCTGGCCTTCGCGGCCGGCATGGAGCTCGAATTCCCCGGGGTGACCAGCGACAAACGGGTCGCGGTGGTCGGCTCCGGTCCGGCCGGCATCTCCTGTGCGCATTTTCTGCTGCGGGCCGGCATCGGCGTCGACATGTTCGAGCGGGCCGATCTGCCGGGCGGTCTGTTGACCTACGGCATCCCGGGCTTCAAACTCGACAAGAAGATTGTCAACTTCCGTTTCGAACTGCTGAAAAAAGCCGGCCTGACCCTGCACCTGAACCGGACCCTCGGCCGGGACCTGCAACTGCAGACCCTGCTCAAGGACTACGATGCCGTTTTTCTCGGGCTGGGCGCGACCCGCGGCAAATGTCCGGGGATCGAAAATCAGGATCACCCCCACGTCCATATGGCGATGAACTTTCTGACCCACCAGCAGCGGCGCATCTTCGGTCTCGACTGGGATCTCAGATACGACGTGCGCGGCAAACGGGTGGTGGTGGTCGGCGGCGGCGATACGGCCATGGATTGTGTGCGCACGGCGATCCGCGACGGTTCCCTTGGCGTGACCTGCCTCTACCGGCGCGACCAGTTCAACATGCCCGGCAGCCGCAAGGAGTTTCATAACGCCGTCGAAGAGGGGGTGGAGTTCTGTTTCAATGAAAGCCCGACCAGGGTGCTGGTCGATGAGCAGGGCGAGCTGATCGGCATCAACATGATCAAGACCGAGCTGGGAGCGCCGGGAATCGATGGCCGGCAGCGGGTGAGCGTGATCGAAGGGACCGAGCAATGCGTCGCCGCCGACGTGATCATCATGGCCCTCGGTTTCGACATGGAGACCGTCCCGGGACTGCGCGAGGCGGGGGTCGAGACCGGCGACTGGGGGCAGATCCTGATCGACCCGCAAAACGGCCAGACCGGCAACGACAAGGTGTTTTCCGGAGGCGATTGCCAGCGCGGCGCCGACCTGGTGGTGACCGCCGCCGCCGATGGCCGCCGGGCGGCGCTGGCGATGATGGCCAGGCTGCTCGGCCGGCACCCCGTCCCCCCTGCCGGCAAGGGCTAACCTTGTCGGCGGCCCGCAGCGTCGCAGCACCGGTGAGCGTCATCTGGCCCGAAGCACATCGGCCGCTGCCCGCCGCCGAACTGGACGCGCTCCGCAAACGGATCGCGCCGGACTTTGCCCGCTTGCTGCAGGAGCTGCAGCTTCCCGAACATCTGCAGCCCCTGCTGCAAGAGCTCTACCTGCCCCTGTCCGCCTGGCTGGCCGGTCAATGCCCCGCTGAGCGACCGCTGGCGGTCGGCATCAACGGCGCGCAGGGGAGCGGAAAATCGACCCTCTGCCGGCTGCTGGCGTTCATCCTCGACGCGGGGTTCGGCCTCAAGAGCTGCGTGCTTTCGATCGACGATCTGTACCTGACCCGGGCCGAGCGCCGGCAACTGGCCAGCGACATCCACCCCCTGCTGGCCACCCGCGGCGTCCCCGGCACCCATGATGTCGCGCTGGGACAGCAGCTTTTCGATCGCCTCCGCGCCGCGACGGCAAACTCGGCGACAGCGCTGCCCCGCTTCGACAAGGCCCGCGACGACCGGCTTGCGGAACCGGATTGGCCCCTGTTGCACGGCCGCCCCGATCTGATCCTGTTCGAAGGCTGGTGCGTCGGCGCCACTCCGCAGCCGCCGCGGGACCTGCGGCAGCCGGTCAACGTTCTGGAGGAGCAGGAGGATGCCGCGGGCCGCTGGCGGCAGTACGTCAACCGGCAGCTGTCCGGAGCCTACCGGCAGCTTTTTGCCCGGCTCGACCTGTTGCTGATGCTGCAGATCCCGGACTGGTCGCTGGTCTACCGGTGGCGGCGCCGGCAGGAGCGGCAGCTGATCGCCGGCAACCCGGACGCCCCCCGGACCATGGACGACCGGGCCTTGCGCCGCTTCATCATGCACTATGAACGCCTGACCCGGCATCAGCTGCAGGAGCTGCCGAAGCGGGCCGATCTGCTGCTGCAACTCAACCCGGCCCAGCAGATCGACCGCATCCGGCTGACGTGAAGACCGGCGCCTAATAGAGGATCGACACGGTCACCGCATCGCTGTAGCTGCCGACCAGCACATTCTGTCCGGCAGGAATTTTTCCATAGATCTTGG
>DASWJX010000032.1:0-9364 GCA_036396915.1 Geopsychrobacteraceae bacterium
GCAAAAAGTCCGCCCTACGGCGTTACGGCGTTTTTTCAGGACCTCGACATACCGGATGTATGCCTTCGCCCCTGAAAAACCACCAAGCCTTGTAGGACGAAATTTTTGCTTAGCCATCTGCTATTTTGCTTTCTTGCGAAAGCAGCAGCCATGAGTCTCAAGCTTTTTTTTCTCGGGCTGGGCCTGCTGGTTCTGGCGGCGCGCCTGGCGCTCGACTGGCTCAACCTGCACTATCAGCAACGGCACGCAAGTGAGCTGCCGCCGGCGTTTGCCGGCCGCATCGATGCCCGCCGCCTGCAGCGCAGCCGCGAGTACAGCCGGGCCAAGGGGCTGCTCGGGCTGGTCGAAGCGGCCAGCGGCGGCCTGCTGACACTCGGTTTTCTGTTCAGCGGCATTTTTCCCGGCTACGATCGGCTGATCGGCTCCATGGCTTCCGGGCCGATCAGCGCGGGCCTGCTGTTTTTCGCCCTGCTCGGTCTGCTTCAGGCGCTGCTCGGATTGCCCTTTTCCCTTTATCGCAACTTTGTGCTTGAGGCCCGTTTCGGATTCAATCGCATGAGCTTCGGCCTCTGGTGCGCCGATCTGCTCAAGTCGCTGCTGGTCGGGGGGGTGCTGTTCGTGCTGCTGTGCGGCGGAGCGTTGCTGCTGGTTCAGGAGTTTCCGCAGAGCTGGTGGCTGTGGGTCTGGGGATTCTGGACGCTGCTGAGCCTGTTTCTGCTGTACCTCTCTCCGCTGTTGATCGAGCCGCTGTTCTACAAGATGGAGCCGCTGCACGACCGGAGCCTGGCACGGCAGGTGCGCCAGCTGCTGGGCAGGGTCGGATTGCAGGCGGGAAAGGTGCTGCAGGTCGATGCCTCACGCCGCAGCGGTCACAGCAACGCGTACTTCACAGGGATCGGCCGGGTCAAGCGGGTGGTCTTTTTTGACACATTGCTTGAGCAGTTGACCGAGAAGCAGGTGCTGGCGGTGCTGGCTCATGAACTGGGGCACTGGCGGTGCGGACATATCCGGCAGCGTTTGCTCAAGGGCCAGTTGCTGGTCCTGGCCGGTTGTTACGGCGGATTTCTGCTGCTGCAGCAACAGTCGCTGGTCGGCTGGTTCGGTCTCGAGCAGCTCGGCTTTGCCGGGCAGGTGCTGCTGCTCGGCTGGCTCGCTGCGCAGGTCGGTTTCTTCTGGACGCCGGTCAACAGCTGGTGGTCGCGCCGTCAGGAACGCCAGGCCGACCGCTTCGCCGTCGAGCTGGTGGGTGGCGGGCGGGAGCTCGCCACCGCGCTGGTGAGCCTGGCCAGGGAGAATCTGAGCCAGCTTCACCCCCATCCCCTGTACAGCCGGGTTTATGCCAGTCACCCGCCGCTGCTTGAACGGGTGGCCTGGCTGGAACGACAGCGCGCCTGACGGAAGCGCCGATGCCCCGCGGGCAAGCAAAAAAATAGGCGCCCCGACCAGGAGGAAGTCGGGAGCGCCAAAATGTTGTTGCCTGATACTTATATTACTAAAACAGTCAGGTATTCGCAAGCGCTTTTGCCAAATAAATAAATAAATCAGCAGGTCGGACAGGTCGGAGGAATCGATGGTCACCTACAAGGTCGTGGAAACCAGCCGGGTTGAAGATACCAGTCTGGAACAGATACTCAATGAATGGACCGCCCGCGGGTGGGATTTCGACAGGATGCAGCTGGCCATGCGCGACGGCAGCCGGCGGCCCGCCATGGCCTTTCTTTTCTTTACCCGCGCAGAGGAAGCTCCGCCGGAGGGGTGACTCTCAGTCTTCCCAATCCTCCTGATCGCGAAAACTGATGGAGTGTTTCGGGTCGGACGAGGGCGACGCGCCGCATTTTGGGCAGACCGGTTCGCTGGCCTCCTCTTCAAGGTGGGCATCGTATTCGAGTTCTCGGGGCAGGCCGGTGCAGCTGCAGTACCATTTACGAAATACGCCCATGATGTCCTCCCTGGGAGGGTGTCGGACGATATGGACCGACACCCTCCTTGCGCAAGCTCGTTCGGTTTCGTTGCTCTTTGCACCTACAGGATAGCAGCTTTTCATGAAATTGCCCGCTCCCCGCGACAGCGCGCCGGGTCGAGGCGGCGAGCCGCTGCCGAAGCGGCCGCTGACTCCTTGACCGGCAACGGGGTTGTTGCGCGCAGGGCGGAGCGGACTTCAGGGCTGCGCAGCGTCGCGGGGTTTGCGCTGCTTCACCATCAGCACCAGTGCGTAGAGGCCGGTCGCCGCCAGCAGGTGTTTAAGCGAATGGCCGCTGATGATCTCCCGGGACCAGGCGAACAGTTCCCGGTCGTACAGTTCGGCGCACTTGGCCGCCAGGTAGCAGGCGCAGGCCGCCGCCAGCAGCCAACTGTGCGTATGTCTGCCGCGCAACAGCAGCATCAGCGGCGGGAGCATGACCAGCGGGAAAAATTGCACCCAGGCGTACAGGCGCAGATCGCCGGACAGCTGCCAGTAGAGGACACTGAAGCCCCCCAGCAGGATCGCCGGGACCAGCAGCAGGGTCGCCAGCCGGGGCGACAGGTAGTCGCCCAGGATCGCCGTCAGCAGGCACATGAAGCCGATCGCCATCGGCAACCGGTCCCAGGCCAGCGTCGGGTCGGCCGGCTGCCAGTGATAAACGGCGGAGCCGATGCCGACCAGGGCCGCCGCGCTGAAAAAGAGCAGCCAGGCGGCCCGCGGCGTGATGATCCGCGGGCCGAGACAGAGGCGGATCCCGCAGCTGCCGACCGCCGCAAAGGGGAGATTGGAGAGGACATTGAAGGCGTTGGGGATGCCGAACAGGCCGCGCCGGTCGGCAAACAGGTGGTAGTTCGGATCCTGGGCGATCGGCGGCAGCGACCAAACGAGCGCCATGCTGCCGATAGCGATCAGCAGCAACAGGCCGCAGCGCCATGACCTGGCGAGCGGGGCGAGCACGGATCCTGGTCTGTCATGACGCATGGCTGAGCCTTTCGGCGACGGACAGGGTCTGCGGCCTGCTGCCGACCGCACAAAAATTATAACCGATCCGGCCGGCCGGGCTTGCGACCGGCGGACATTCGCGTTACAAGGTGAGGTCGTTGCGGGTCTTGCCGTCATGTCTCAAGGAGCGAAAGCAGCATAATATGAGAAAATTTGCCAACCTGTTGCAGGTTTTGCTGATCGGCAACGGCATCCTTGCCCTGCTCGCGGGGCTGGTTCCCGGCGCTTTGCCGGGGGCTCTTCCGGAGCAGCTCGCCGCCGGCTTCGGGTCGATCGTTGTCGTTCTGGCGCTCCTGTTTCTGCCGTGCCCGGCGTTCAATCGCAACCTGCCGAAACGGATTTTTCTGCCGCAGATCTTCCTGCTGTTCTGGGCTGCAGCCGGTTTATGGCCGCTGTCGGCGCTGCTTGGCCCGCTGCCGGCCCAGCGGCTGGCGGCCATCGGGCAGATCCTGCTCGGCGGCCTGGCCCTCTACGCGATCCGCAGGCGCAACGGCACAAGCCTGTTGCTGACCCCGGAGATGTTTGCGGAACCGGCGTTTCGGGTCGGCAGCTTGCTGCGCTTCGGGCTCGCCAGCCTGCTGCTGGCGCCCGTCGCTCTGCTCTTTTTCGGATTTTCCCTGGCCGCCAGCCATGTCGACCGCCTGTCGGGCGGATTTGTGCGGCTCGGTCTCGACGGCCTCTATATGACGGAGCGCAGCTACGGCCGGGAGGACAAGACGATCCGTCTGTCCGGCATGATCCATATCGCCGACCAGGGCTACTACGACGAGCTGACCCGCTCGATCCCCGCCGGCCGGACGCTGGTCCTGGCCGAAGGCGTTTCCGATCAGGACGGTTTGCTGCGCCGGACCTTCAGCTACGACGGGGTCGCCGACCTGCTCGGTTTGTCATCCCAGAAAGAGATGCGGCTGGAAGGACGCCTGATCGATGTCGAGCGGCTGACGCAAGAGGATTTCAGGGCGGCAAAAAGCGAGCTGCCGGACATCGCCAGGGCGGACAGCGACCTGCGCGACTTCGATCCGCGGACGCTGGCCTTCATCGATGCGCTGGCGGAGCACCTGCTCAGCAGCAGCTCGCTGGCCGAGGGGTTTGAGGACTTCAACCGCTGGGCCCGGGAACACGTTACTGCGGAAACCAACGACATCCTCATCAACGATCTGGTGACCAAACGGAACCGGGTCGTGATCGGCCATCTCGGCGCCGCCCTGAAAAAATACGACACCATCATCATCCCCTGGGGGGCGCTGCATATGGTCGGCATCGAAAAGGCGGTCATCGAGCGAGGTTTTGTGCTGCAGGAGAGCAAGCAACGGCGCAGTATCGATTTCAGCGAAATCCCTTATGCCGCGCTGCTGGAACAGCTCGGAACCGCGGCGGATTGAACGGCGAGGCGGCCATGACCAAGAGCAGCGCATCCCCTTTGTATCGATCGATTTACCGCATCGTGCGCCGGATTCCCGAGGGGCGGGTCATGACCTACGGCCAGATCGGGCGGCTGGTCGGCTGCACGGCGCGCACGGTCGGTTTTGCCATGGCGGCGCTGCACGGCACAAGCGCCGTGCCCTGGCAGCGGGTGATCAACAGCCGGGGCGAGATCAGCCCCAGGCGGGACGGCGAGGGGAACCTGCTGCAGCGGGACCTGCTGGAGGCGGAAGGGATTCATTTCGATCAACGGGGACGGCTCGACCTGGAGCGGCTGCGCTGGCCGGGGGAGGACGCTGCCGCCGGCGACTGATCATCCCGTTGGCGAAGCTGTTGCGTCGCTCGCCTGGTCCTCGAGCATCGCCACCGCCCGGACCGGCGATCCGTCCGCCGCCCGGATCGGCAGCGGCAGGCAGGAGAAGATGAATTCCCTGCCGCGCAGCGCCTGCAGATTGGTCAGGTTTTCGATGATGATCATCCCCCGCCCGAGCAGCGCATGGTGGGCGGGCAGGTCGGCCCGCTCGACAGGATCGACGGAGATGCAGTCGATGCCGACGCCCCGCAGGGGAAAGCGGCTCAGCCACGCGGCCGCTTGCGGCGTCAGGTGGGGGAACGCGCGGAAATAGCGGTCTTGTCCCCAGTGGCGCGACCAGCCGGTGTGCAGCAGGGCGAAGGCGGCCCCGGCCAGCCGGTCCGCGTACGGTTCGAGCAGGTCGATGCCGATCTCCGGCGCGGCGCGGCCGGTGGCATCGATCAGCAGCGCCGGGCCGACAAAATGACCGGCGGGAAAACGGTCGAGGGATTTGGCTCCGCTCAGGATGTGGCAGGGGGCGTCGATGTGGGTCGCCGTGTGGGAAGAGAAGGCGATCTTTATTTCGGCGAAGCCGTCCCGGGCGATGCTGTTGGCCGGGGTGATGACCGGCGGCTCGGTTCCCGGATAAACGGGGATCTCCGGGTGGATCGGCTGCGAGAGGTCGATGATGCGCATAGTTGGTGCCGCCCTCGGGGTCCTAATAAACCAGGCCGCTTTTTTTGCGCACCTTGCGCATGGTCTTGTCGGCATGATAGCGGGCCTTGTCGGCGCCCGCGGCCAGAATCTTGCGCAGACCGTCGCTGTCGGCCAGCAGTGCGTTGCGGCGTTCGGTGTAGGGGGCGAAGAAGTCGCGCACGGTTTCGAACAGCTCCTGCTTGACGTCGCCGTAGCGCAGCCCCGGCGTCTGGTAGCGGCGGCGCAGTTCGGCGGTCCGCGCCTTGTCGAGGAACAGCCGGTAGATCTGGAAGATGTTGCAGCTGTCGGGGTCTTTCGCCTCTTCCACCGGGGTCGGGTCGGTGACGATGCGCATGATCTGTTTGCGCAGCTGCTTTTCCGGCTGGAACAGGTCGATGGTGTTGCCGTAGCTCTTGCTCATCTTGCGGCCGTCGAGGCCCGGAACGGTGGCGACCTCATCGTCGATCTCCGGTTCCGGGACGGTGAACACCGCGCCGTAGTGGTTGTTGAACTTGATGGCGATATCGCGGGCCACCTCCAGGTGCTGCTTCTGGTCCTTGCCCACCGGCACCCGGTCGCTCTGGAAGAGCAGGATGTCGGCGGTCATCAGCACCGGGTAGGCGAACAGGCCGTGATTGGGACTGATCCCCTGGGCGACCTTGTCCTTGTAGCTGTGGCAACGCTCCAGCAATCCCATCGGGGTGAAGTTGGAGAGGATCCAGGTCAGCTCCTGTACTTCCGGCCGGTCGGACTGGACCCAGAACACGCTCTTCTCCGGGTCCATCCCCAGCGCCAGAAAATTGGCCGCCGCCTCCAGGGTGCCCTGGGCCAGGGCCTTGCCGTCGCTGAGACTGGTCATGGCATGATAGTTGGCGATGAAGCAGAACAGCTCTTCATGCTCCTGGTAGTCGACCATCTTTTTCATCATGCCGAAGTAGTTTCCCAGGTGCAGGGAACCGGAAGGCTGAATGCCGGAAAGTACTCTCATCTCTTCCTCTTTGGGTGGCTGGTAGGTAAAACAATCCGCGCCGGATGCTTGTTCAACAACAAAAAGCCGCGGCATCGGTCGCGGCTTTTTGATTGATCCACCGCGGGCCGCTCAAGCGTTCGAGCGGCGCCGGCAGCGACGTTGCATGGTGTCGGTCCGCCCGGTTTTCATAGCGGCCTGAAATTACCAGCAGCGGCGGGTTTCGTCAACGGCAATCACTTTTCGCCCGGCGGGCCGCCGAACATGGCGGCCATCTGCACCAGCTGCTGCAGATCCATGCCGCTCTCCTTGAGAATGCCGAGCATCACCGGGAACAGCTGCATCATGAAAGCGGGGTCTTTCATCACTTCCTTGGTCAGCACCGGCAGGGTGTCGAGAATGAAGGCTTTCTTTTCATCGTCTGTCAGCCGGTACAGGGCTGCTTTGATCTCTTCGGGGGTCATTAAATTTGTTCCTTTCAGTCTCAAATTTATGGTTTCAGGAGCCAGGCTTCAGGTCTCAGGACCTTCCTGATTCCTGCTTCCTGGAGCCTGACTCCTTGTTTATTTTCCGAAGGCGATCTGGAAGACATCCGGATAGGTTTTGACGAAATGGACCTCCAGCCCTTCGCGCAGGTAGTCGGGTAAATCCTCGAAATCCTTTTTGTTTTCGCTGGGGAAGATCAAAACCTTCAGCCCGGCGCGCCGGGAGGCGATGGTTTTCTCCTTGACGCCGCCGATCGGCAGGACCTGGCCGGTCAGACTGAGTTCACCGGTCATGCCGAGTTTTTTGCGGACCGGTTTGTTCATGATCATCGACAGCAGGGCGGTGGTCATGGTGACCCCGGCCGAGGGCCCGTCCTTGGGGGTTGCTCCGGCCGGCACGTGCAGGTGAATGAAGTGACTGTCGAAATAGTCGGCGGGGATCTCGTAGTCGCTCAAATGCCCCATCACATAGGAGTAGGCGATCTCGGAACTTTCCACCATGACCTTGCCGAGCTGGCCGGTCTGCTTGAAGCCTTTGCTCTTGCTCTTCATGGCGGTGGCTTCGATCTGCAGGGTGGCCCCGCCCATGCTGGTCCAGGCCAGGCCGGTGACCACGCCCGGCGTTGCCTTGAACAGTTCCTCTTCGGAAAAGACCGGTTTGCCGAGGAACTTTTCCAGATCCTTCTTGCCGATGGTGAGTTTTTCCTCGCGCCCCTCGGCAAACTCCATGGCCGCCTTGCGCATGATCCGCTTGATGCGGTTTTCCAGCCCGCGTACTCCGGCCTCGCGGGCGTAGCGGTCGATGATCTCCACCAGGGCCGATTTCAGGATGCTGACCTGGCTTCGCTTCAGCCCGTGATTCTCCAGGGCCTTGGGGATCAGGTAGCGCTTGGCGATCTCGACCTTCTCTTCCAGGATATAGCCGGACAGGCGGATGATCTCCATCCGGTCGAGCAGCGGCGCCGGAATGGTGTCGAGCTGATTGGCGGTGGCGATGAAGACCACGTTGGAGAGATCGAAAGGCACATCCAGATAGTGATCGCGAAAGCTGCCGTTCTGCTCGGGATCGAGCACTTCCAGCAGGGCCGAGGCCGGATCGCCCTGGAACGAGGCGCCGATCTTGTCGATTTCGTCGAGCATCAGCACCGGGTTGGCGGTGCCGGCGCTCTTCATGGCCTGGATCGCCTTGCCCGGCATGGCGCCGATATAGGTCCGGCGGTGCCCCTTGATCTCCGCTTCATCGCGCATGCCGCCGACCGAAAACCGGTAGAATTTCCGCTTCAGGGCATCGGCGATACTCTTGCCCACCGAGGTCTTGCCGACCCCGGGCGGGCCGACCAGGCAGAGGATCGAACCGGAGATGTCGCCCTTCATCTTGCCGACGGCGATGAACTCCAGAATCCGCTCCTTGACGTCCTGCAGCCCGTAATGATCGCGATCGAGCACCCGGCGCGCCCGTTTCAGGTCGTAGGCGTCCTTGCTGAACCGGCCCCAGGGGAGGATGGTCAGCCAGTCCAGATAGTTGCGGCTGACGTTGTATTCCGGCGACGAGGGGTCGATCAGCTGCAGCTTTTCGAGCTCTTCGTCGACCGCTTTCTGCGCCTCCTCGTTCAGCTTCAGCTTTTTCAGGCGCTCCTGAAACTTTTCGATTTCGGTGGTTTTCCCCTCCTTTTCCAGACCCAGCTCTTTCTTGATCGCCTTGTACTGTTCGCGCAGGAAAAATTCGCGCTGCTGGGCGGAAATCTTCTCCTCGATCTTGGTCGAAATCTTGGTCTGCAGCCGCGACACCTCCAGCTCTTTCTTGAGCAGCACCAGCACCTTGTCGATGCGCCGCCGCACCTCGAAGGTTTCCAGCACGTCCTGCAGTTCAAAACCGTCGGCATTGGTCAGGTTGGCGGCAAAGTCGGCCAGCCGGGCCGGATCGTCCATGCTCGAACGGCCGAGGAACAGCTTGATCTCTTCCGAGTAGAGCGGGTTGATCTGCACCAGCTCCTTGAGCGTGGAGATGATCGCCATCGAGTAGGCTTTCAGCTCCGGGTTGCTGCTCATTTCGGCGCTGAGGTGGTAGGTCACCCGGGCGTGGATGATTTCGTCCCGCGACGCGACCTGGTCGATGGAGAAGCGCTCCAAACTGTTGACCAGCACATGGGCGGTCTCTTCCTCGGCGTGAATCAGTTTGAGGATCTTGGCCGCGACGCCGACCCGTTGCAGGTTGTCCGCCGCATCCTCCTCGTCCAGATCCGCGACCATCACCAGGCCGATGGTCTGGCTCTGGCCGGCCAGCGCTTCCTTGATGGTGCGCACCCGGTCGCGGCCGTTGACGGTCAGGGGGATGATGACGCCGGGGAAGGCCGGGCGCGGACGCAGCGGGATAATCGTCAGGTCGTTGGGCAGCATGTCCCGCGCCAGCACCAGCCCTTCGTCGGGGACCGACTGGATTTCCGCATCGGTTTCTATCTCGATTTCGTACTCGATCGAATTGTTCGGTTCGTCATGGTCGTCAAAATCATCATGCATAAAGCCTGCTCCCTGGCGAA
>DASWJX010000033.1:0-11151 GCA_036396915.1 Geopsychrobacteraceae bacterium
GATGCCGGGGTGCTCTGCGCCGACCGGCGGGTGGCCGAGTACTTCGACGCGCTGGTGGCCCTGCACGGCAACGCCAAGCTCTGCGCCAACTGGGTGATGGGCGAGCTGCTGCGCTCGCTCAGGGAGAACGACATCGCCATAGGTGCCTGCCCGGTGTCCCCTGAGCTGCTGGCCGGAGTGCTGCAGCGGATCGACGACCGCACCATCTCGGGCAAGATCGCCAAGACGGTTTTTGACGCAATCTGGCAGACCGGCAAGAGTGCCGATCAGATCATCGAGGAACAAGGGCTGAAGCAGGTGACCGACAGCGGCGCCATCGAAACCATCCTCGACCAGGTCATCGCCGCCAACCCCGGGCAGTTTGCCGAACTGCAAGGGGGCAAGGAGAAGCTGACCGGCTTCTTTGTCGGCCAGGTCATGAAGCTCAGCAAGGGGAAGGCCAATCCCGGCCTGGTCAACCAGTTGCTCAAGAAAAAACTTTCCTAGTCCGTATAACAGTTCACACGCAGTAAGAGGATAATGAATTATGTCCGGTTGTCAGATTGATCCCAGCGTCATTCGCCCGATCCGCTTTTTTAACGGCAGCTGCCAGATGCTCGACCAGCGCCTGCTGCCCGCCGAGGAAGTCTGGCTCGATTACAGCGATTACCAGGGGGTCGCGGAAGCGATCCGCAGCATGGTGGTGCGCGGCGCTCCGGCCATCGGCGTGGCGGCGGCCATCGGCGCCTGGTTCGGCGCCCGCGATATCGCGACCGAATCGAGCGAAACCTTTTTCGCCGAGTTCGAAAAGATTTGCGACGTCCTGGCCGCGACCCGGCCGACCGCGGTGAATCTGTGCTGGGCCCTGGAGCGGATGAAATCTTTCGCCCGCGCCAATCTGGACCGGTCGGTGATGGAGCTGAAAATCGGCCTGGAGTTCGAGGCGCTGGCCATCACCCAGGAGGATGAACAGCTGTGCCGCAAACTCGGCCGCCAGGGCGAGAGCCTGATCCCGGACGGCGCCCGGGTGCTGACCCACTGCAACGCCGGGGCGCTGGCCACCGGCGGTTACGGCACCGCCCTCGGCGTGATCCGTGCCGCGGTCGAAGCCGGCAAGAAGGTGGCGGTGATCGCCGACGAAACCCGCCCGTTTTTGCAGGGGTCGCGACTGACCGCCTGGGAACTGCAGAAAGACAACATCCCGGTGACCCTGATCTGCGACAATATGGCCGGCTACCTGATGAGCAAGGGGGAGATCGACTGCGTGATCGTCGGCGCCGACCGGATCGCCGCCAACGGCGATGTCGCCAACAAGATCGGCACCTACACGGTGGCGGTTCTGGCCAGGGAGCATAACCTGCCCTTCTACGTCGCCGCGCCGATTTCGACCATCGATCTGAGCCTTGCCGACGGATCGCTGATCCCGATCGAAGAACGGGACGCCCGGGAGATCACCCACCTCGGCGACCGGCAGCTGGCCCCGGAGGGGATCGCCGTGCGCAACCCGGCCTTCGATGTCACCCCGCATCGTCTGGTCACGGCCATCATTACCGAACGGGGCGTGGCCCGCGGCGATTACCGCCAGCAACTGGCGGAGCTGGTACAGGACTGACTCGACTGACTCCGAAAAAGGCCCGCGCAGATGACCGAACCGACCGTCACACAAGCAGCACTGGCCGCCGCCCTTGAGAGCGACAGCGATGCCAGCCTGCTTGCCCTGCTGACCCGCTTGCCGCTGGCCGAGGCCGAGCGCGGCGCCGCCAACCTGCGTCTGCTCGACCGGGGGCTGGCCGATGTCGCGCTATTGACGGAGGTTCTCAATGCGGCGCTGCAAAGCGCCGATCCCGATACGGCGCTGAACTTTCTGGAATGCTGCCTGGAGACCGCCGCTCCGCGGGATTTCAGCGCGGTGCTGCGCCAGCCGTTGCGCCGTCGGCAGTTGTTAACGGTGCTCGGCGGTTCACCGTTTCTGGCCGGCCTGTTCTGCCGCAAGCGGGACTGTTTTGCCCGGCTGTTCATTGCCGAGCAGATCGACCGGTCCTGCGACGAAGAGCAGATGCTGACGGAATTGCGCCGAAGCATCCCGACGGAGAGCGACTTCGCGACCCTCAAGCGCGGACTGAGGCTGTTCAAGAAAGAGCAGATCCTGCGTATCGGCAGCCGCGATCTGTGCGGCCTGGCGACGCTGGAAGAGGTGACCGCAGAACTTTCGGCGCTGGCGGCGGCGGCTTTGCAGCGGGCCTTTGAGGTCTGCTCCCTGCAGCTGCAGGAGGAGTACGGCGCGCCGCTGCAGGAGACGGAAACGGGGCTGCAACCGGCAGCGTTCTGCGTGCTCGGCATGGGCAAACTCGGCGGCCGGGAACTCAATTTTTCCTCCGATATCGATCTGATCTACTGCTACTCTTCTCCTTTAGGAAAAACCGGCGGCGGTTCCAGGGATGCCGACGGCATCGAGCTGCACCGGTATTTCGTCAAGCTGGCCGAACTGCTGACCAGGGCGGTAGGGCAGGCGACCGAAGACGGTTTCGTCTTTCGGGTCGATACCCGCCTGCGCCCCGACGGCAACAACGGCGATCTGGCGGTTTCGCTCGGCGCCGCCGAACTCTATTACGAATCCTGGGGGCAGAGCTGGGAGCGGGCGGCGATGCTCAAGGCCCGGCCGGTGGCCGGCAACCTGGCCCTCGGCGAGGAACTGCTGCAGCGGCTCGAACCGTTTGTGTACCGGCGCTATCTCGATTTCGGCATGATCGAAGATATCCAGATCATGAAACAGAAGATCAATGCCAGCCTGAGCCGCAAGCAGGAAGAAGAGTGCAACCTGAAACTGGGACGGGGCGGGATCCGCGAGATCGAGTTTTTCATTCAGGCCCTGCAGCTGGTCAATGCCGGGAAAAACCCGCGCTTGCGCGAGCGCAACTCCCTGAACGCCCTGAAGCTGTTGCGGCAGGCCGATCTGATCAGCGCCGACGAGGAGCGGCTGCTGAGCGACGCCTACCGCTTGCTGCGCACGGTGGAACACCGGATTCAGATCGTTCAGGAACGGCAGACCCATTCCCTGCCGAAAAAGTCTCTGGAGATGCGCGCTCTGGCCCGGCGCTGCGGGTTTGCCGACGCGCAGAGCTTCCAGGCGGAACTGGAACGGCAGCGCGCCGGGGTCAACGGCATCTTCAACGATCTGTTCTACTCTGATGAAGCGGAAGCGGAGCAGCTCCGGCCTGAAGTCAGTTTTGTGCTCGATCCGAATTCCGATTCGGACCTGGTCAAGGATATTCTGGAGGAGAACGGCTTCAGGAATCCGGACGGAGCCTACCAGGCGCTGCGGCTGCTGCGCGGTGGCGGTCCCGATTATCGTCTGACCGAGCGCGGCGGGCGCTGTCTGGAGCGGCTGGCACCGCAGATGCTGAACGCCCTGCTCAAGTCCCCCAGCCCGGACCAGGCGCTGAATAATCTGGAAAGTTTTCTGCAGGCCCTGCGCGCCAAGACCTCGTTTTTTGCCCTGCTGGCGGAAAACCCCAAGATTGTCGAGCTGATTGTCAATTTGTTCGGCTCCAGCCAGCTGCTGTCGCGGATTTTCATCCAGCGGCCCGAACTGCTCGATACCATGGTCTCCAGCGCCTATGCGGTTTCCTTCAAGAAACGGCAGACCATGGCCGAGGAGCTGGCCGAGCAGATGACCATGGCGGCCGATTATGAACAGCAGCTCGATGTGCTCCGGCGCTACCGGAACGAAGAGTTTCTGCGTATCGCCCTCAACGACCTGCAGGAGCAGATCGGCCAGACCGAAGGGACCGTGCAGCTGTCCTGGCTGGCGAGTGTCTGCCTCGATCAGGCGGTGCGGATGGGGCAGCGGGAGCTGGCGGTCCGCTACGGCATGCCGACCCTGGCCGACGGCACGCAGCCGGGCAAGGAAGCGGCCTTCGCCATCATCGGTATGGGTAAACTGGGCGGCTGCGAGTTGACCTACCATTCCGATCTCGATATCATTTTCATCTACGAAGGCGAAGGGCGGACCTGTCCGAGCGCCGGGACCGATCCGCAGCGGTTTCGCAGTCTCAGCAACCGCGATTACTACGCCCGGCTGGCACAGCGGGTCATTACCGCGCTGACCCTGGTCACCCGCGAAGGGTTCGTCTACAAGATCGATACCCGCCTGCGGCCGTCGGGGAATCAGGGGCCGCTGGTGACCAGCCTGAGCGCCTTCGAGCGCTATCACCAGGAATCGGCCCAGCCCTGGGAACGGCAGGCGATGACCAAGGCCCTGCTGGTCTGCGGGCCGCCCGATTTCTGCCGCCGCTGCCAGCAGCTGATCGAGCACTTGACCTTCGAGCGGCCGCTGCCGGAGACCCTGCAAGCGGAAATTTTCCGCTTGCGCGGCCGGATGGAAAAGGAGATCGCCCGCGAAGAGCATGACCGGTTCAATATAAAAACCGGTCGGGGCGGGCTGGTCGATATTGAATTTCTCGCCCAGTACATGCAGTTGACCCATGGCGGACGGTACCCCGGCTTGCGCCATCAGAACACCTTGCGCATTCTTAAGCAGCTGGCCAGGCTGGAACTGCTCCCCGCGGCCGAGTGCGCCGTTTTGATCGACGGCTACATATTCCTGCGGCGGCTGGAAAACAAGCTGCGGCTGATCCATGACCAGTCGATCAGCCAGCTTTCGGGCGATCCCGCGCATCTGCGCCGGGTGGCCCTCAGCCTCGGCTATGCGGCGAAACCGTCGCCTCCGGAAAAAAGTTTTCTCGATGAATACCGCAGGACCACCGAAGCCATCCGGGAACTGTTTGAACGCTATCTGGATGCGGACGCGAGCAGAGGGGACGGCTAGATGAAAAAAAAGGTGATGGTCATCGATGACGACCGGGGCATCCGTTCCTTTCTGGGAAAAGCCCTGGCCGCCAAGGGGATGGAGGCCGAACTCGCGGAGCGTGGCGCGGCGGGGCTGCAGAAACTTCTCGCCGGCGACTTCGATCTGGCGCTGATCGACATCAACATGCCGGAGATTTCCGGGCCGGCCATCTGCAGCGCGCTGAGAAAGCAGGAGAAGACCAGAGATCTCAAGGTCGTGATGATGACGGCCATGTTCCACAGCGTCGAGCAGATCGATCAGGCCAAGCAGGAATACGGCGCCACGGAATTCCTGCTCAAGCCGTTCAAGGTCGAAGATCTGTACTGGCTGCTCGACTCCCTGTTCGCCGACGCCAGAACCGTAGCCGTCAAGGAAAAGGTGCTGGAGGGCGCGCTGAGCGAGCGTTCGCTGCCGGTGCTGCTGAATCAGCTGTACAGCAAGCAGCTCACCGGGACCTTGAACCTGCAGCATGCGGAGATCAAGAAGGTGATCTACTTCAAGGGCGGCTACCCGATCTTTGCCCGCTCCAATCTGCTTGGCGAGTGCCTGGGGCGGATGCTGGTCAAGGAGGGCGTGCTCAGCCAGGAACAGTGCGACAGCTCGATCGAACTGAGCAATACCGGCGGTCGCCTGCAGGGGACGGTGCTGATCGAGATGGGGCTGCTGAGCCCCGAGGAATTACACGAAGCGCTGACCCGGCAGGTGACCGAAAAACTGCTCTCCGCCTTTGCCTGGAGCGAGGGCCGCTACCGCTTCGCGCCGGCGAAAAATTTCAGGAAGAACGTGACCGAGATCCAGCTGTCGCCGGCGGCCCTGATCCTGGAGGGGGTCAGCCGCTACTGGCCGGCCGAGCGGATCGACCAGTATCTGGCCACGATGCGCCTCGATTATCTCAGCCAGTCGAAAAACCCGCTGTTCCGCTTTCAGGAGATGGGCCTGAGTCGTCGCGGCGAAGCGATCTTCGACGAATGTCTGGGGGATCTGACCCTCGAACAGATTCTGGAGCGCTACCCGCTGTCCCGCCGGGAGGTGCGCCAGGTGCTTGCCGCGCTGATCCTGTCGGGCATGATCACCCCAAGCGCCACCGCCGTTTCCCTCGACCTGGGCGGGCAGGAGCAACGGCGCAGAGACCAGCCGCAGGACCAGGAACTGAGGAAAAAGATTCTCGACGATTATCATCGGATCCTGCAGGCGGATTATTTCTCCGCCCTCGGCGTCAGCCGCCAGTGCAGCCCCCAGGAGGTTCGGCGCGCCTACTACCGGCTGGCCAAGGAGTACCACCCCGACCGCTACCTGGGGCTCGGCCTGTCGCAGGACATGGAACAGAAGGCCAACGAAATGTTCCATTATCTGACCCAGGCCTATTCGGTGCTGAGCGACAAGGAGGCCAGCGCCGGTTATTTCGATGAACTGGTCAACGGCCCGAAACGCACCATCAATGTCGGCCATATTCTCGCCGCGGAAACCGCCTATCAGCGCGGCCGGACGCTGTCGCGACTGCGGCGCTACAAAGACGCCGTCGCCTATCTGAAGCAGGCGGTCGAGCTGAGCGCGAAAGAACCCGAATACCTGACCCAATACGCCTGGGCCGTCTACAAAAACGAGCCGGATAGCGTCGAAGCGCAGAAACAGGCGCTGGAGATACTGATCACCTCGCGGGAACTGAACCCCCGGCTGGAGGATACCCATCTTTATCTGGGCTATATCTATCGGGCCCTGAACAAGCAGCGGCACTCGGTCAAGGCGTTCGAGCTGGCGGTTCAGGTCAATCCCCGCTGCACCGAAGCGTTGCGCGAACTGCGCCTGATCAACCTGCGGGAAGAGCAGTCGGGCGCGACCGGGATTTTCAGGCGCTTTCTGGGCCGGAAGAAAGACTGACGGAAGAGAGTTGCCGCCGCCGCTCGCGGCGCACCGTCAGCGAACGGCTGCGCCGGTTTTGGGGGTTATGCAGGTGACGGGGCGGATTGCTGATCGGTTTGCCAAAAGCTGCCGTGGAAATCGATAACGATCGCCGTGCAGTCATCGGCCGGGGGATCGCTGGCGCCGAATGCGGCCATCCGCTCGAACAGCTGCTCCAGAAATTCCAGATGGTCGCCGTCCGCGTCGAGCAACAGCTCGGCAACGCCCCGGTCGCCGAACTGCCGACCCGCGCGGTTGGTCGCTTCGACGATGCCGTCGGTATAGATCAGCAACCGGTCGCCCCGCTGAAACTGGAATTGACCGGGCACCAGATCCGGGTCGTCGAAAAAACCGAGCGGCGGTCCGGTGGCGTGCAGTCTGAACAGTTCGGAGCCGCGCCGGATCAGCGGCGGCACCTGGCCGCAGTTCAGGTAGCTCATCTGCCGGGTTTCGGGTTCGATGACGGCATAGAACAGGGTCGAGGAAAAATAATGATCGAGCCGCTGGCTGCGCCGGGCAAAGGTGCGCAGAAAGCGATTGATGCCGCAGGCGGTCTGCTGCGGCGCGCAACTCTCCAGGGCCGCGCGGTGCATGAAACCGTAGATCAGCGCCATGACCACCGAAGCCGACAGCCCGTGTCCCGTGACGTCGCCGACCAGCAGCATCTGGCAATCGTCCGGCATGGTGATGAAGTCGAAATAGTCCCCGCCCAGCCCCCTGGCCATCCGGTTCTTGACGCCGATGCAGCACCAGCTGCACAGCGGCGAACTTTTCGGAAAGAGCAGCTGTTGCACGCTGCTCGCCAGGTCGACATCCTCATGGAAATCGCCGTAGCTCATCTCGCTCATGGTCGCCTCCCGCTGCTTGTTGCGTGGCCCGCTTGCCCCAGAACTCCTGTCGACTCCGGTCCAGCAGTCGCTGCGGATGCACATTGCCCAGCGCGCCGAGCAGGCTGCGGCGCAGCTGGGGGATCTCCGTCTCCAGATCCTGCACCAGCTTCTTCATCCGTTGCCGCTTCTGGTCGGTGGCGCCCTCCACCGGACAGGAGCAGCTAATGATCGGGTGCCGGCACAGGCGGCTGTACTCAACAATATCAGACTCTTCGACATAAACCAGCGGCCGGATCAGCGTCTGCCGGCCGTTGTCGGCCAGCAGTTTCGGGCTCATGGCCCCCAGGGTGCCGCCGTAAAACTGGTTGAGCAGCAGGGTTTCGATCACATCGTCGAGATGATGGCCCAGCGCCAGCTTGTTGCAGCCCAGCTCGTCGGCCAGACTGTAGAGCGCGCCGCGCCGCAGCCGGGCGCAAAACGCACAGTAGGACGACCCGGCCCGCCGTTTTTCCGCGATGACGGCAGCGGCGCCGGTGGTCCTGATCCGGCAGGCAAAGCCCTGTCGGTCGAGATAGTCGGCGATGACCTCTTTTTGATAACCGGCGAAGCCGGAATCGATAGTGACCGGAATCAGTTCAAAGCCCACCGGGGCTTTCTTCTGCAGGGCGGCCAGAACCTGCAGCAGGGTATAGGAATCCTTGCCCCCCGACATGCCGACCGCGATCCGGTCCCCCGCCTCGATCAGCTTGAAATCGCCGATCGCCCTGCCGGCGGCCTTGGTGATGCGGCTGAAAAGGGCTTTTCGTTGCCGTTGTTGCTCCTGGTCGCTCAACCCAAAATCCTCCGTAGCCTGGGAGTCTGTCGACAGGCTCCCGATGGTTGGAAGGCAAGTAATAAGCGATGGGCCGGGAAAAATCAAGTTCGGGGAAGGGTGCCTACACGACCGACCGTTTGCTGGGCATGGCGGGTACCGAAGTTGGGCAATTCCTTTCCATGGGGTCTCCTGCAGTGAGTCGGGCGGTACGTCGGGGGGAGTTGATTTTACAAGACAATCCAACTATTAAAGACAGCCTGGACAGGGCCTTGCGCAAAGCCTGAGCAGACAGCCAGAGAGATATTAAATCACTAAAGCAGCAGCGTCCCCGATGGCCTTTCCAGCGTGGCAAAGACATGGCGACTCCGCACTAAGGTCGGGAGGTTATGATATCGTTCAGCGCCGGGAGAGTCGTGCCGATGGCCGCACAGGATGCGGCTAGGGACTTTCGAGCGTCCTTCGATAGGCGATACTCCCGGGCAAGTTGCATCAATTCTTCAGCCCTGACCACTTCCGCCAGCACGGAACACTGTTGCAGATCTTTCTCCTTCTTAAGCTTCTTATCCCGACCCGTCCGGCGCTGCGCAATGATGAGCTTGTGCAGCATCAGAGCTTCCGGCGAAGGAATGCGGAGAGTGAAATCCTCTATGGATACCGTGGCCGGCCTGATGAAAAGCAGGTCGATAAAGGGGAGTGGCTGGGCGGACACCTTCCAGGGCGGGATGACCACGGCCGGCGGAGCCGAACCGCCGCGACGATGGGTAATGAATTCGACCTCGAACGTCCCCTGAAGAAAGGTTTCGATCCCCGTATAATCCATGACCGAGCTATATCCCAGCCGTTGCAGCACCTGGGGAATCGTCTCGTCTCCGGTTGCCGGCACTTTCACCACGTTATCGACGGCAAAGTCGATGTCATTGGTTGCCAGACCGTAGGACAGCGTGAAGTATTCGCTATAAACCAGCATGGGCCAGCTGCCGATCAGCAGCCCATGGGAGAAGAACCCGGTCTTTTCCATTTCACGCAAAAGGTCGGTGACAGGTTGCAGAAAAGGGCTCTTTGCGAAGACGATATTCAAGCTCTATCCTTTGGGGAGGATAGCATCCAGGGTTGCTATCCGCTTTTTGTTGGCCCTGAGATCGGCCTGCAACTTCTTGCGCCGTTCAAGCGCCGGCTTCAGTTCTTCCGCCTGCTCGGGTGAAAGATGTTCGAATTTGACCGTCGATCCGTCCCGGTAGCGCAGGCAGGGGTAGATGTATTCCTTGCCGTGGCTCTTTACCTTTCTTTGCCCAAGGGAACCTTTCGGCAGCTTTTCCAGCTCGCGGGCGATCTTTTCAATCACGAGCGCACAACGGTCGCGCTCCGCTCGCAGCATGTTGTAAACACTTTCGTCTCTCGATTTTTTGCGCATGATCGGCACCTCTTTTGTATCTACACACTAACAGAATAAAGAGGTGTGTGGTACAAAATTCTTGTACCAACGCAATGCGAGATTGTTGGCCAGTGTGGGACAAGAAACCCACGCCGGCTGAGCGGACTTGAGCTGAGCGGAGCCGAAGCCTGGCCCTTGAAGCCTAATCCCGCTTTCACTTCGGCAACAAACATCTCATTGCCGACGGCCAGGCTCTCCGATGGACATGGTTGGAAGTAGCAGTGTGATTGAGGATGCAGAGACCATGTCGCTTCCTGGCCTCGAAAAGCCATCTGATCCGGGCTCTGCGATCATGCGCGAACTTCAGGAGAAATTCCTGTTTTGCGCAAAGCCTGAGCAGACAGACAGAGAGATATTAAATCACTAAAGCAGCAGCGTCCCCGATGGCCTCCTCAACTTTGGCACCGGGGGGAGAAATGACGCCTATGTCTTCGTTTTACCTATGGTTTTGGTAGCAGCCCGTGTGGCTCCGACACCTCTATCTTCCCATGTTTGTTTGTTTTTCAATTGCGTAGGTCAGCCCCCGCAAGCCTGTTCTTTTGTCCTTTGGTCGACGAAAATAAAATGTTATAAAAGTGGAGTTTCCAATCACATTGCGACATATTGTGTCGCGGAAAGAAGTTATCCTAGAGAAACTTCGCCGACCGGAAGGATGGTTCTTGGCGGACACGCTTACTCCAAAAGAGCGAAGCGAACGCATGTCCAGGGTTCGGGGCAAGGGTTCCAAGCCAGAGATGAAATTGCGGCGACTTGTCCATGGGATGGGGTTCCGCTATCGCCTTCATTCACAGGTCCTTCCCGGAAAGCCCGACATGGTCTTCACTGGGAGGAAAGCCGTCATCTTCATGCATGGCTGTTTCTGGCACCGGCACCCGGGCTGCAAGCTCGCCAGAATGCCGAAATCCAGAATTGATTTCTGGCGGGAGAAGTTGGACGCGAACAGGCAACGAGACCTGCAAAACCAGGCGCGGCTAAGAAACATGGGATGGCGTGTGCTCGTGGTCTGGGAATGCCAACTAGGGGATACGAGTGCGATGTCGCGGATTGTGAGGGAATTCCTGAACAACCAATGGGGGGAGCGGGGCAATGATGAAATCAGTTGAACTATTCGCGGGGGCGGGCGGACTTGCCATGGGTGTCGCCCTGAGTGGCTTCGAGTCATTGGCCGTGGTGGAGTGGGATCGATGGGCTTGCGACACCATCCGGGAAAATCAGAAACGCGGCTTTCCAGTGGTGCGAGACTGGCCCTTGTGGGAAGGCGATGTGCGAGACTTCGATTGGTCGTCCATTCCGGAAGGGATCGACTTGCTGGCCGGAGGACCGCCCTGTCAACCCTTTTCGATGGGCG
>DASWJX010000034.1:0-5658 GCA_036396915.1 Geopsychrobacteraceae bacterium
TTCCCTTCCGATTCCATGTCGACCACCTGGCCGCCGACCATCCCGAGCGAACCGGCGCTTTTGGCCAGCAGATGGATGACCTCGTTGCGCGTCCGCGCGGCAAGCAGCTCAGCGAAATCCGGATTGGAAAGTAGAATGAAAGCCTCCGTCAACAACCCGTCGCCGGCCAGGATGGCGATGTCTTCACCGTACACCTTATGGTTGGTCGGCTTGCCGCGCCGCAGATCATCATCATCCATCACCGGCAGATCGTCATGAATCAGCGAATAGCAGTGAATCATTTCAACGGCACAGGCGGCCGGCAGCGCCTGCTGCAGATCGCCCCCGACCGTTTCGCAAGCCGCAAGCATCAGGATCGGCCGAATCCGCTTGCCGCCGGCAAAAACCGAATAGCGCATCGACTCGTGAAGGCTTGCCGGTAACGTCCCGACCTGCGGCAGATAGCGATCCAGAGCGGTTTCCACCAGCCGCAACCGCTCCATGAGATAGGTCTTCAGTTGCCCCTGCTCACTCATCGAAAGCCTCTCTGGAGAAACAGCCGTCTTCCTGTTTCTGCAACTTGGCGACCTCCAGCTCGGTTTTCTCCAGAGCCTTGCGGCAATCGCCGATCAGCTTGACGGCATTTTTGAAAATCTTAAGCGCCTGTTCAAGACTCAACTCGCCCCCTTCCAATTGTTCCACGGCTTCTTCGAGGCGTTTGATCGATTCTTCATACCCTTTTTTAACGGCCATTATCAACTCCAAACAGGTGTTCGAGAAAACTTTTCAGCAACGTCGTTCAGCATCAGTCGTGGTCAGGCTCCAGCACCCTGGCGAACAGTTCCCCGCGGGAAACCTGCACGCGAAGCGTGTCGCCGGGCCGCACCTGGGCCGGGTCGCGCACAATGGTCCCCGCTTTTTCCACGGTGACGAGAGCATAGCCCCGCTCAAGCACCTTGAGCGGCGACAAGGCATCGAGCCGGCAGGACAGGGTGCTCAGCCGCCCGTGCTGCTGTTCCAGCCGGCGGGCCAGCGCAGCCTGCAGGCGCCGACCGAGGGCCGAGAGCCGCTGTTTGCGCAGCGGGAGTCGGTCCAACGGTGACCGCAGCCGTGCTTCAAGATGCTGCAACCGGGCGCGCTGCTGGTGCAGCAGGGCATTGATGCGTCCGATCAGCCGTGCGCTCAAATGATCCAGATGCTGCTCCAGTTCCAGGCGGTTTTTGACGACAAGTTCCGCGGCGGCGCTCGGGGTCGGCGCCCGCAGGTCGGCTACCAGATCGGCAATCGTGGTATCGACTTCATGGCCGACGGCGGAAACAATCGGGATGCGGGAGGCGGCGATCGCCCGTGCGACAACTTCTTCGTTGAAGGCCCAGAGATCTTCCAGGCTGCCGCCGCCGCGGCCGACAATCAGCACCTCACAGCTCCCCTCTTCGTTCAACTCGGCGATCGCCGCGGCGATCGCCGGTGCTGCTCCGGCGCCCTGAACGGGGACCGGGCGCAGCAGGACCTTCAGCCCGCTGGAACGTCGGCGCAGCACATTCAGGATATCCTGAATGGCGGCGCCCGTCGCCGAAGTGACCACCCCGACCGTCAGCGGAAAAACCGGCAACGGCCGTTTGCGATCAAGGGAAAAAAGCCCCTCCTGCCGCAGACGATCCTTGAGTTGCTCAAAGGCCAGCTGCAACCCGCCCAGGCCGACCGGCTCCAGCCCCTCGACAATCAGCTGAAGATCGCCGCGCTGGCTGTACACCGAAAGACGCCCGCGGCAGATGATCTCCATCCCGTCTTCCGGCAGAAAACGGAGCTGCCGCGCAGAGCTGCGAAACTGCACGCAGCGAATCTGACTGCGCTGGTCCTTGAGGGTAAAGTAACAGTGCCCCGAAGCCGGTCTGGAAAAATTGGCCAGTTCCCCCTGGACCAGAACCTCGACAAAGTTATCTTCCACCAGTTCCTGAACAACGGCGATCAGACGGGAAACGGATATGATCTCGGACGGCACGCGGCGGCTTCCAAAACAGTAATTTCAACATTCGAAGATCCGGCATTATAGCGACTTACGCCACAGATTGACAGTCCGGCGACAATCTCCTATAAACACAGGCACAGGATCGGACCCGCAGCGTCGATCCAAACCAGCCGCCAAGGAGATTTCATGGCACGACCCTATATCATCACCATTTCCAGCGAAAAAGGGGGCGTGGGAAAAACCACACTCGCCACCAACCTGGCGATCTATCTGAAGCATCTGAGCGGGGATCTGCCGGTGACCCTGTTCAGTTTCGACAATCATTTCACCGTTGACCGCATGTTTCTCCCGGCGGCGGCAAAGAGTCCCGCTCATGTCGGGCGCCTCTTCGCCGGAGAAAACATCGACGCGTTGCTCACCAGCGGGGCGCACGGGGTGCGGATCATCCCCTCCAGTCGCGATCTGCAGTCGCTGCAACCGACCGTGACCGGCGACCATCTGCTGGCGGATTGTCTGAGCCGGTCCAATCTGGGCGGTCTGGTCATTATCGACACCAGTCCGGTGCTGGATATTTTCACCCGCAATGCGCTCTTCGCCGCGGATCGGGTCATCGTTCCGGTGAAAGATACGCCTTCCCTGGAAAACTGTAAAAACCTGAGCCGATTTTTCAACGATCACGGGCTGCCCAAATCAGTTCTCAGGCTCCTGCCCTGCCTGATCGACACCCGGATCCGCTACAAGGGGCCGTTTCGTGACCCCTACCAGCTGCTCAAGGCCTACGCCATCAATCGCGGCTTCCGCTGCATGGAGGGCTACATCGCCAAAAGTCCGAAGGTCGAATCGCTCAACACCAATCCCGAGGGGCGCGTCTATCCGATCCTGACCCACGGAAAGAGTACCGACGTCCACCTTCAGTTCACGCATCTGGCTCGCCAGATCTACCTCGGCTATCTGGAACAGGGCCCCCTGCGCATGGGGGCGATCGCCAGCGAACGGTCCGGCCGGGACCTGCAACAGCAGCGGGCGTTGCGGCAGCGCCGGCAGCGGTTGGCCCGGCACTGCCTCTGCTGCGATAAATCGTTGCCGGAGACCGGTCCCTGGCCGTACGCTTTCTACCTTGAAAGTGCCGACACCCCGCACGCGGGCTTTATCGAGGACGACTGTCTTATCGAACTGATTTTCGGCAATTTTTACGGAAAACATAAAGCGATCGGGGCGCAGGATTCCATGCTGCAGCTGTTCAGGGAATCGGCGAACCGTTCCTTTTTCGCCCTGCATCAGAGCGCGGCGCAGGCGGGTGAGGAAGGCCGGGTCGCTTTCCTGCGGCTTGATGAAACCGGGGGAGAGCTTTCCAGTAAAAGCCTGCCGCTGAAAGAAGGCGGCATCGGCCTGTTGCGCAAGGCAGCACACCCCGTTGAGAACTTTTTCGACCGGGTCTTCGGCGCAGCGCTTGAGGAAGGGGACCGCTTGCTGCTGCTGCGCCGGACCGGCGAACAGCCCCTCGACATCCTGACCGGGACGGCCTATGCCCGCTGGCAGACGGTTCTCAGCAGGACTCGGGCACAACGCGCCGCGCATCAAAACTGACCACCTTCCGCTATGATCTAACGCCGCACCGCCAGCCGTGAGGCGACAACGAAATCGACCTGCTGCTGCCGCAGCCAGTCTTCTTCGCGCTGCAAGGCTTCAAAGGTTTGCCGATAGGGGTGGCAGATGGCGATCGCCTCGCCTTTTTCCTCGGCGATCCGGACCATTTTGCGCAGCTGTTTGCGGATATAGGCGACATTCTCTTCATTGTCGAGAAAGATATGGCGGGCTCCGGTGCGCATCCCCATCCGGCGCGCCTCGTCAAACGCCACCGAAGCGCCGATGGTTTTGCTGTCGATGAAAAACAGACCGCTGGTGCGCAGTTCTTCCAGGACAATCCGCATCTGTTCTGGTTGCTGGGTGAAAAGCGACCCCATGTGGTTGTTGCCGCCGGCCGCGCCGGGCACCTGCTGCTGATACTGCTTCATCCTGCTGCGCAACTCCTTCTCGCTCAACCCGAGCAACAGAGCATTCGGTCCGGGACTGATCGCCGGGTAGCTCTTGGGCTGCATCGGGATGTGGATCATGTATTCACGATCGGCACGCTGCAACAGCGCGGTGGACCGGGTGGCCTGCCCGGCCTGCGGCAGGATCGCCGGTGTCACCGGAATTTTCAGGTTCAACAACAGTTCAAACTCGGCCAGCGAACGCCCCATATCATCCATGATGATGGCAACCAGCGGCTTCTTGCGGGCCACATCTTGCGCGACATCATAGCGCAGCTCGACCCGCGGGCGACCGTGCCAGAACAGCCGCACATGGCCCTTGCGGGGAGCCAGATCGAGCTGTGCCGGGCTGTCGGTCAAGGCGATCCGGGTTGCCAGCTCCATCAGGCGCCGCTGTTCGGGATAGGCTCCGGACATCTTCAGCCGCGTGACCTCCCCCTCGGCAGGCAGCCGCAGTCGGGCCTGGGCACCGCTCAGCAACTCATCTGCCAGCAGCGCGTAGACCTCCTCGAAGGAGGCCGCGGACGGCTTGCTGAGCCGCGGTTCCTCCATGGGAAACTCGCGATAGGACGGCTGGATCGGATCGGGATAGGTTTTCTGGAGATGAACCAGCCCGTAGAGGCAGGAACCGACAAAAACGACGAGAAACAGGCTGGAAACCAGCAACCGGACCGCATGGGTCCCCGCTCGGGATGTCTTTTTTCCGGTCGATTTTTTACGCTTCGGTGCTTTTTTTTTCACTGCAGTCATACCCGCATAGCCTGAACATGGTCTGATAATTTCAGTTGATGGATGCTCTGATTGACCATGTTCCAAACGGATCAATCGACACTCGATCTAGTTTTACCGCCGATTCGCCTGCGGATTTCACGCTGCCGAAGGGGTTTTTGTCTTCATGATTTCGAGCCCCTTGAGAAGGTCCAGGGCGCGCATCAGTTGGTAGTCGAGGCGATCGTCAGCGCTGAGTGTGGCCCCCTCCCCTTCCCTGCCCGACTCCTCTTCAGCTTGCAGCCGTTCCATGTGATGCTCCAGATCGCGCTCCCGGACCTGGCCGACGCCGTCGTCCTGCGTGAGTTTAAGCGCGGAAACAACGATGTCGGGGGAGATCCCCTTGGCCTGAATCGAAATGCCGTTCGGAGTGAAATAGCGGGCCGTGGTAAGGCGCAAACCCGAGTTGTCGCTCAGCGGAACGATGGTCTGCACCGAGCCTTTGCCGAAACTCCGTTCCCCGAGAATGACCGCTCGGCCATGATCGCCCAGGGCGCCGGCCACAATCTCGGAGGCGCTGGCGCTGCCCCCGTTGATCAGCACCACCATCGGATAGGCCGGTTCCGTACCCTCGGCGGTCGCCGTGAAACGCATCTGGCTGCCGGACTCCCGCCCCTCGGTATAAACGATCAATCCCTCGTCGATGAAGAGATCGGAAACAGAGACGGCCTGATCAAGCAGCCCTCCCGGGTTATTGCGCAGATCAAGGATAAGACCCTTGAAGGGAGCCGCCGGCTCGGCTCTTAAGGCTTCCAGTTGCCTGCGGAGATCGGTACCGGTTTTTTCCTGGAACTGTGAAACCCGCACATAGCCGTAGCCCGGCTCCAGCATGCGCCCCTTGACGCTGCGGATCTGGATGATATCCCTGATGATTGTGTAGGTCTTCGGTTTTTCGAAACTTTCCCGCCA
>DASWJX010000035.1:0-9822 GCA_036396915.1 Geopsychrobacteraceae bacterium
GTCGCCGAGCCGCAGGCGGTAGCGCAGCCCGGCCTCGTGCGCATCAACGGTTGCCGGCAGCGTCCCGGCCAGCAGCCGTCCCGGCGCGCCGGGGAGAAACCGTTCCTGCAGGTAGATGGCCCGCTGTCCCGGCAGCTCCTCGGCCAGGACCCGGCACAGCTCCTGCAGCCAATCCTCCGCGCGGCGCCGATAAAGCATCACCACAACCACCGGAGCGAAATAATCGATGACCAGATCATCGTAACCGGCAAAGCACTGGCCACGGCCGTGAAAAAGCCGCCGCGACTCCCCGGTTACGGGACGCTGCCGAACAATCTGTCGGCGAACGGTCTGCATCGCTCAGCCCCCTGCGCGGCGGTACCGCAGAACAAAAGCGGCAGCCGGCCCGCTTGCGCCGGCACGGCCCGGATCAATAATTCCCATTCCCATTCCCATTTCCGTCACCTTTCGCTCTGCCCCTGCCCCGTGTCGATCAAGCGGAACCGTGCCGGCACCGGGTGACACAGCAAGGGGAGCGGTTCCGGTGGAACCGCTCCCCTTGCCTGCCGTTCAGATCGACCGCCGGCGGTCAGAAGTAATACTTGACGCCGATATTGGTGGTCGTCAGTTCGAAATCGGAGCTGTCGATCAGCATCAGGTACTCCCCGCCGACAGCGATCCGTTCGCCGATCTTGAAATCCAGGCCAAGGCCGTAGGAAAGGCCGGATTCATCTCCGTCGGCCGGATTAGTGCGCGGCGCACTGAGCGTCAGGTCGACCCGGGTCAGACCGATAATTCCGTAAAACTCGACCGTCTGATAGGGGATGATGCCGCGGGCATAGACTCCGACAAAGCTGTCCAGTTCATGATTGACGCCGGCCACGGTATCGTCGCCGACGCCGACGCCGAGCCGCCCCTCGAGGGCAACGTTTTTGCTGAGATAGGAGCCGAACCTGACCGACACGGCATCGAGATCGGCGCTGGTGCCCGTATCGGCCTCGAAGTCGGTGAGCAGGTAATCGAAGCCGAGGTAGGAGCGGTACTCCTCGATGGCCAGCGCCGCCGAGGAGCTGAAAACCAGGCCGCACAGGGTGCAGAACAGGATAAGATTTCGCATCAGGATTCTCCTTCAGTATCGTGCGGCGGCGTCATTCGCGTCTGTCTTCGCCGCTGTAGGGTTGCCGTTTTTTTTCACGAATAGAATCGACCCCCAACGTCACCCAGCCCTCATTGCGGCGGAATTTCTGGATTTTTCCGGTCGCAATCAGATGTCGCAATAACGGCTGACGGACCATTTCGGTTTTGCCGTCGTGGTACATGACCCGGATCATCATCGGCACTCTCCTCCTTTCGTCATTTTCCAAACGATGATGGCAAAGCCATCTTCCGAGGTTTTGCGCGGGCGGCAAGGCGAAAATACGCCAGGACCTGTCTGTATTTTACAGCAAATCGAGCTGTCCGCCACAGGCCTGATGAAGATAGTTACGACGGCGGCTGAGCCGCCGCAGCCGCTGAAACTTCACTCCGCAACGGCGGCAGACGGCGACCGGCTTGAGTTTTTCCCGGTAAAGCTGCGTCAGGACTTCGCTCTGTCCCCTGACCTTCCCCTCGATCCCCAGGGCCGCGGCCCAGGCCTGCCAGCCGCCGCCGTGGACGCGCCGGTACGGCCGTCCCGGCTGATTGCTCAGGTGATCGCAGGCATGCGCCAGTTCGTGAAGAAAGGTTTCTTCGAGCAGGGCCGGCTCCAGAGCAAACTGCAGCCGGATGCACACAGCATGGCCCGCCCGGGACACATAGCTGCCCAGGGTGCGCGTCGCATGACTGCGCCGGACCGGCAGGGAGGCGATTCCGGCCAGCAGGGTTGCCGCCTGATGGTCGCCGAGCATCCGCCGCGCCGCCGCGCCGATCCGGGTCCAGACCTGCAACCGCTCGGCCAGGGTATGTACGGTATGTTCCGCTTCGATGGTCCTGACTCCTGAATGTAATCCTCAGAACCGCGGGTCCGGCGATTTTGAAAGCTGCTCCAGATAGCTGCCGATCCGGGATTTTTTGATCGTTGCCAGGTGCTGCATCAGGGCAAATGACGCCGTCTTGATGCCGTGCAGCGACTGCAGGTCGGACACCATCCGCAGCCATAACCGGGCGGTCATCTCCGAGTCGGCCAGGGCGCGGTGGAAGGTTCCGACCGACAACCCTTTGTAGCGGATCAGCGTTTCCAGTTTGTGGTTGGGGGCTTCCGGGTAAAGACGGCGGGCGACCAGCAGCGAGCAAGCGAAATCCTGACGGCGTTTCTTGCGGATCCGCTGCAGCTCGGCATCCAGAAAGCGGCGATCGAAGGCGGCATTATGGGCCACCAGCGGATAGTCGGCGATGAAGGCGGAGAATGCGGTCATCACTTCCGCCGCGCCGGGAGCGCTCCGCAGCATATCATTGGTGATCCCCGTGTAATCCTCGATAAAGCCGTTGACCCGTACACCGGAATTCATCAGGCTCTGGAAATGATCGACAATTGCGCCGTTGCGAATCAGCACCGCGCCGATCTCAATGGCGCGGTCGCCCTGCTCCGGCGACATGCCGCTGGTCTCGAAATCAAGAACCACAATCCCGCCGTCATCGTTGTTTCGCACCACAGTCACCTGCTCTTTTCGAATACCGGTCAGAACCGAAAAGGGGGCATTGTAAATTCGAACGTTCCGTTTGGCCAGAGAAAAGACCGGCGGCCGGACGACCGGGCAGAAACCGCCGAATTTTCAACAGAAATCTCATCCGCTGCTCATCCGGTCCTAACCGAGCCGGGATAAGATAAGTGAAAAAGGGAGGTCATGATGTTGAAAATAGTCCTGTTCGGGTCACCGTTATTGATGGTATTGGCGCTTTTCGGCTATTGGAACTACCGTCAGACCTGTCGATCGGCAGAAAAGCTGATCCGCGATCTGCAAGAGAAACCCTGACCGATCCAGATCCTGCATTAAAGCTGACAAACCTGGCTGCCGCCCTGCTCTTCCCTTTTCGATTAACAGAATCCTCATCAATTCCAAACGGAAAACTGGCGGCTTGCTAAGCAACTGCTCACACAAGGTTTCTAGATTGCGCCCGTTCGTATTGATGCGAAGAAGCATGTCAGCACATCCAAACAGGAGGAAACAAGTGGAAAAACAGGTCAAGGCAAAGATGAAGGTTCTGGGGGCGCTGCTGGTTGCCGCCCTGATGCTGGCCGGTGTCGCGCCGGCGGAAGCAGGCGTCACCTACAAGGACGGCGACAAGTACGTCAAGATCGGGGGCCGCATCATGCTCCAGTACCATCAGGTCGATCCCGACGGCGGGGAAAAGACCGACACCGTTTTTTTCCGCCGCTTCCGTCCCTATATCGAAGGCAGTATCCATAAGGACTGGCTGGGCAAGTTTCAGTGGGACATGGGCAAGGCCGAGGACAGCAACGAAATCGCCGTCAAGGACGCCTATATGCAGTACAAGGGCTTCGAGGGGGTCCAGATCTCCGTCGGTAACAAGGCCTTCCCCTTCTCCCGCGAGTACCTCACTTCTTCCAAGAAGACGCAGTTGGTGGAGCGGACCTTCGTCGGCGACCACAACTACGGCACCCCGGACCGCACCCTGGGCGCTCACCTGACCGGCGGCGTCCTCGACAAGAAGCTGACCTACGGATTCTCCGTCGCCTCCTCCTCCATCGATCCCGACGCGAAGAAGCTCGACTTCGACAGCCCGGTCAATCGCAACGAGGACTTCAACGAAGGCTGGATTGCCGGCGGCCGCGTCGACTTCCACCCCTTCGGCCAGTTGAAGATGGAGCAGGGCGACTTCAAGCGCGAGCTCAAGGCCACCATCGGCGTCGCCGCCTTCACCTGGAGCAACGACGACGACAACAACAACTACATCGTGGATCCCGACCCCAAGAAGGCCGACGTCGACAGCGTCACCGGCTTCGAGGTGAGCGCCGCGCTGCGCGTCGCCGGCTTCAGCGCCGACGCCCAGTACAATCTCTTCCAGGCCGAGACCGTCGACGGCGCCTTCACCGGCGGCATCTACAAGAACGGCGAGACCGACCTTGAGAACTACGCCGTCGAGGCCGGCTACATGGTCGTACCCGCGAAGCTCGAGCTGGTCGCCGGCTACGAGTGGCAGGATGCCGACAACTACGCCGATGAATGGATCCGCACCTCGGTCGGCGCCAATTACTTCTTCGAGAAACACGACATCAAGCTTCAGACAACCTACCGGATGGGTGAAAGCCTCAACGGCGTCGAAGGCAAGGATGCCGACGAGCTGTTCGTCCAGGCCCAGTATGTTTTTTAAGCAGTCGCTCTGAGCGGTCTTTGCAGACCTCGCAATGCACTGGCCGGTCCTTCAGGGGACCGGCCAGTGCTGTTGCCGATGCCGGGCTTGATGCCTTTGAAAAATGCGAAGGATGGCCAGGCATAAATTTCGTCCTGCCAGCCCTGGTGGGTTTTCAGGGGCGGTTCGGATTACAGTCGCAAAGGGCAGGTCGGGTTCGGCCCGAACCATTGTTTCAGATAGCCGGTCGCCGTTTCCGCATCCAGCGGTTTGGCGAAATAATACCCTTGCACCTCGCTGCAGCCCAACCCGAGCAGGAACTCCAGCTGCTCCTTAGTTTCCACGCCTTCGGCGATGACAGCGATGCCCAATTCACGGCCCAGGGCGAAAATCGATTGGACGATGGCGGCATCCTTGCTGACGGCCGGTACGTTGCGGATAAAATCCTGGGCGATTTTGAGCCGGTCGATCGGAAAGTTTTTCAGGTAGACGAGTGAAGAATAACCGGTGCCGAAATCGTCGAGCGCCACCCGCACGCCCAGCCCTTTTAAGGCCTGAAGTATCGACAAGGCGTGCTGGGGATTCTGCATGAGGGCACTTTCCGTGATTTCGACCTCAAGGAAGGCGGGGGAAAGATCGGTCTGTCTGAGACAATCCCGAATCGTTTTCAGCAAATCCCCCTTGACCAGTTGCCTGGGGGAGACGTTTACAGCCACCCGAAACGGCAGCAGTCCGGCGTCCAGCCATTTTTTTGCCTGCCGACACGCTTTCAGCAACACCGAGCGGCCAAGAGCGATAATGAGCCCGGACTCTTCGGCCAGGGGGATGAATTCGGCCGGCGAGACCAGCCCCCTTTCGGGATGCTTCCAGCGCACCAGTGCTTCCATGCCGATGATCTGTCCCGAAGCGGGATTGACCTGGGGCTGGTAATAGACGAGCAACTGATCTTCCTGCAGGGCCTTGTAAAGAAGGTTTTCCAGTAACAGCAGTTTTTTGGAGTTGTTCTCCATTTCCGGACGGTAGAACTGATAGCCGTCCCCCCCCTGCTCCCGGACACGGCTGCGTGCCACCCTGGCTGCCCGAAGCAGCGTTTCGACCTCATGCCCGTCCTCGGGGAAGTGGCTGATCCCGACCGAAGCGCTGAGGTGCAGTTCGTTACCCTCCACCGAAAACGGTCTGGCGCTCAGGATTTCAAGAATTCTTTGAGCGGAGCTGGTGGATTTTTTAAGGTCGCGGCAGCGTTCCAGGATCATGGCGAAGTCGTTTTCACCAGCCAGGCACAAACTGTCGGACTTGCGCAACTGCGCCACCAGACGCTCGGCCGCTTGCTTCAGGGTCTGGTTGCCGACGGCATGGCCGAGGATATTGCTGATCTTCTGGAAACGGTCGAGATCGAACAGAACCACGGCCATCCCCTCTTTTTTCCGGTCGGCCCGATCGAGGGCATGCTTGAGCCGGTCGTAGAGCAGGGTTCGATTGGGCAGTCCGGTCAGTTGATCATGGTGGGCGAGATAGTTGAGGCGATCCTGATTTTGCCGCAGTCTGACCTCCGCCGCGTTGGCGCGGGTCAGGTCTTCCACCACCTTGATGAAGGTCCTGACTGTTCCGTCAGGGTCGGGCACCGGCATGGCCCGCAGGCGGACCAGAAAACGGCTGCCGTCGGCGCGGACCCCTTCGGTCTCCACATGATGGATCTTTCCATCTCGCAACACCCGGGTCCCCGGACAATGCTGACAGACGGAATCCCTGCTCTCGAACTCCTCGAAGCACTTCTTGCCGACAAAATGCTCCGGGTTCTTGTTGTACCACCGGGCTACGGTCGTGTTGACCTTGAGTATCCGGTGATTGTTATCGATCAAGTTGAGGCCCAGATCGATGTTTTCCACCAGACTGCGGTAGAGCCCCTCGCTTTGCTTCAATTGGGCGTCAGCAGCCTTGTTTGCGGTAATATCCTGAACAATTCCGACACAGAAATCGGGGGTGTCCCGGTGAACGAACAGCCAGGTGGTCGTCACCAGCCCCCAGACGATTTCGCCGTTTTTGCGCCGGTAGCGCTTTTCATAGGAAAATTCACGGCGCCGGCCTTGAGCGACATCATTGAAGAAGCTTCGGGTCCGCTCCCGATCGTCGGGGTGGGTGAGGTCGTAAACGGACTTTCCGGCAAGTTCGGCCCGAGTATAGCCGAGGAAGCGCGCGTAGGCCTGATTGGCCACGAGGATTTCGGCGGCCGGGGTGGCGGTTGCCATGGGGACGGCAGACTTCTCGAATATGGCCCGTAATCGTCTATTCTCCACGAACAATCCCCCCCCCGCGCACAAGAAGCTGGTCTATGGTCGTCGACGCTGCCTAGTTTCTGTCCGGAAACGGCCGTTTCCGGACAGAAACTACCTAATTGTTCGAGCTTAACAGCAACAAAGGGGTTGTCAATCTGCGGACGGCAGCTCCGGTCGGCCGCCGGTCACCGTCTCGATCGGGGGGCGGGCATCAGCCGGCCGGTTCCGGTTCCCGCGGTCCCGGGTTTCCGGCACTGCCGGAAACGTCGTCAGCCCGGTTCGGGTCAGGGTTGACGGACCGGTTACGGGCCCTGTGCAGCGCTGCGGCAGCATTCGGCAAAGCGGCCGGAAGCTGCCGAGGATGGCAGGACAGCTGCCCTGCGCTGTTTTCGGGTGCGGGGCTGCGAGCAGACCCGACCCTGAAGGTCGCGATCATCCGTCGCAGCTGATCGGATTGGCTTGAAAGCTCTTCGGCGGTACCGGCCATCTCTTCGGAAGCCGATGCATTCTGCTGAATCACCGCATCAAGCTGCTGGATCGCGCGATTGATCTGCCCGGCACCGGCATCCTGCTCGCAACTGGCCAGGGCGATCTCCCGCACCAGTTCGGCGGTCCGCTCGATTTCGGGAAGCATGATATCGAGCAGTCCGCCGGCCAGTTCGGCGACCTCAACGCTGCTGGAAGACAGCTGGTTGATTTCGCCGGCGGCGAGCTGGCTGCGTTCGGCCAGTTTGCGCACTTCAGCGGCGACAACGGCAAATCCTTTCCCCGATTCTCCGGCCCGGGCCGCCTCGATGGCGGCGTTGAGCGCCAGCAGATTGGTCTGCCTGGCGATGTCTTCGATGATTTTGATCCTTTCGGATATATCGCGCATGACGACAACGGTCTTCTTGACCGCCGCTCCACCTTCCCTGGCGTTTTCGGCGGCCTGGCCGGCAATTTTTTCCGTCTCCCTGGCGTTCTCGGCGTTCTGGCGGATATTGACGCTCATCTCTTCAATGGAGCGCGACGCCTCTTCAGCCGAAACCGCCTGGACATTTGCGCCCTGCGACAGGGTGACCGAACTGTCGGTCATGGCCAGGCTGCCGCTGTAGACATTATCGGCCGCCAGCTGGATCCGGGCGATCAGCTGCTTGAGAGCCTGGTTGGCTTCGGCCAGCGGTGTCCCGATAACGCCGCCGGCCCGGAAGGTGAAATCACCGGCGGCCAGACTTTTGAAGGCGCCGAGAACGTCTTTCTGCATGCTTTCGGCGAAGCGATCCAGCGCCTGGCCCATGGTCCCGAGTTCGTCGCTGCGCTGGAAATTGAGCCGCGCCCCGAGATCTCCCTGCTCCATGCGCTGCAGCATGCCGACCACTCGCGCTACCGGCCGGCTGATCAGGCTGGTCGTGAAAAACGCCGCCGGCAGACCGATCGCCACCACCGCCAGGGCAATAAGCAGGCTGATCCGGTCGATCCGCGTAATCTGTCCTTCAAGGTTACGACTGCTGTTGAGCACCAGACCCGCCGCTTCGGCCATCGCCCGGCCGGATGCCTGCTGCCGGTCGAGAAGCTGCCTTTCGAGCGCCGACAATTCCTGCTGCAGCAGCAGAACCTGACCGTTGAGTTCGGAATTCAGGAGTTGTACGGCGCCTTTCTGGGCCGCCAGGATCTGATTTTCGATGGCGATCACCCGGTCGAGATCGACCAGAATGCTTTTGATCAGCGGCGGAATATTATCCCGGTAAAACAACCGGGCCTCGTCCCACTTGCCGGAAAACGCCAGGTCGTCAAGATGGTTGACCATGCCGTACAGCTGTTGATTTTCCGGCGTGACGATGTCAAAGGTTTGCCGCAAATCAGGAAAATCGGCGGCAAAGTTCCGGTAAAGCGGTCCCGCCTTGAACTCCTCCAGGGACGTGTCGGCCAGCTTTTCGGCGATGAGTTCACCAAGGGAACTTTGTATGAACAGCAGGTTGGCAACTTTCAGCGTCCAGTAAAGAAGGGTTCGTTTCAGATCGCTCAGACCTTCCGCCAGCCCTTCGTGACGCGGCTGCCAGGTTTGACTGATGCGCTCCGCGGTCTGCAGCAACGACCGGTGTTGCTCGATCAAGGATTCCGACCACGCGGGTTCCAGTGCCAGCAGGGACGCCAGTTCGGCGGCGGCATCCTGTTCGATGAAGGGAGCGAGGAGGTCCCGCCGGTCGTCGGCGAACAGCTGCAGTTGCGGCGCATTCTGCAACATTTCGTTGCGCAACTGCCCGAGCGCGCCGTCAAGGCTGCCGCGGACCTCTTGCACCTGAAGCAGATACCGGCTGATCTGTTTCGCCTGTTGCTCCACATCAGCGGCGCCCGACAGGGCCTCGATGGTGCCCTTGTGGGCCTGCCTGACATCGCCGATACCCCGGAAGGTGACCGCATACAGCAGCAGAGTCAATGCGATGAGACATCCGAACCCCAGGTATAATTTTTTACGGATCGTCATGAAATCGTTCCTTTCAGGCACGCTGTTTCCCTTCCGATAATTAAGCACGGATAATGAACAGAGCCTTATTTATCAACGATTTGTTAGGGCGTGATGAGCGCGGCCCGCTTTATTGAGCGCCACCGCACAACCTCAGCGCTTCTTTTGCGTCGGGACCGGTGCGCCGGCTAAGCGTTTGAGCAAAAGCAGGCACAACAAAAAGCTGCTCGTCAGCAGCAGCGGCGACGTCAGCAGCCAGGCGCAAACAGCGTGCAGGTTGTTCTGCCGGCACCGTTCCAGTCCCGCCCATGGCGAGGCGGGCAGCTGTGCGAAGCCGTCCCCCGGGCTTGCCCGGAACCGGGTGTCGGGAAACAGCAGTTCAGCCAATGTGAAATAGGGAAGGAAAAGAAGCAGCTGCAGGGGATAAACCAGATAGTTGGCCAGCTGCACCGCCAGCTGGTTCAGGCGCGGCAGCCGGGCAGACAGCAGGCAGAGCAGGCTGGTGCCCCAAACGGTCGGGAGCAGGCCGAGGGTTGCCCCGAGAGCCAGGGCCATCGCCAGCTGACGCGGCTGCAAGCCCTGTTGCAGCAGACCGGACAAGCGCTGCTTGATGGCGTCGCAAAAACTCACCAACTGCTGCGTTGCTGCGCTTGCTCTCGCTGCTTCGACGTACGTAAGTACGCCTCATTGCTCGACAATCGCGCGCCTTGCATTTGGCGCTTTTTGCTTAGCCATCTGCTATTTTGCTTTCTTGCGAAAGCATCTCTTCTTTAGCTGTTCACGGATCGCCCCGTCCAGCTTCTTTCACTCCTGGGAGCCTGTCGGAATCGGGGGATC
>DASWJX010000036.1:0-15821 GCA_036396915.1 Geopsychrobacteraceae bacterium
TCGCTTTCGTTCATGGCGTAGCCGCGCACATAGATGATCGGGTGGTATCTCGCGTCCGGGCCGCTCATCGCCGCCCCTCCAAAACGCAAAAAACCGCGCCGTCAGTTTGCCACTGACCGGCGCGGTCCGTTTTCCAGCCAAGAGTTCCCCCTCGCATCGCCCTCTCCCATCTCCATTGCTGCTGACTGGCAACCAGCAGATGATCACGGTATGAAATCTAGACAGTCATTGCTCCATCGATCAAAAACGAATCACTACGCAAAAAGACGGTCTATTAACTCATTCAAGAAACAAAACGTCAAGCAGAGAATTAACAGCAGAGAATCAACAGAGAATCGGCGCAGTGACCGCGGGCAATCATTCCGGTCCGGTGGATTCCAACCGGAAAAGACGATTCTCTGTTTCCCCGAACAACTGCAGCCCGGCCCATTGCCCGATCCCGTTCATTTGATAGATTTGTAAGAAGACAGCTGGATGGTACGCAAAGCTATGTGCGCCGTTGGCGCCAAACGAAAGGAGAAGATCATGTCAGAACAATACAAAGATAAATTCAGCGAAGCTACAGAGGAACTGCCAGAGAAATCAGCCTTTATCTGTGAAAGCTGCAACAGGAAATACCATCACAAAGAAGCCGAAAAAAAGGAAGGGAGCTGCTGCGGCAGACCTCTCAGGCAATTGGTCAAAGAAAGCTTCGGCCCCTGACCTGCGCCGGAAAACCGCAGTGAGTCGGTTCGCACAACCCTGATGACTCGTTGCAACAGGGCAGAAGTGGGCCAGTCTGTCGGAACGGGGGACAACTATGAGTAAAAAACAAGCTTACGAAGAAAAACTAGAGGCTCAACTGGACGAATGGAATGCCAAAATCAACGTCCTGAAGGCCAAAGCGGAGAAAGTCGAGGCCGAAGCCAAGATCGAATATCATGAGATGATCGAGACGCTGAAGACCAAACAGGCCGCTGCAAAAAACAAACTTGCTGAATTGCACAATGCCAGCGATGACTCCTGGGAAGACCTGAAAGAGGGGGTCGAAAACGCGTGGAAAAGCCTGAATGCCGCGGTCAAATCGGCCGCTTCCCGGTTCAAATAACAGCGTGAGAGCGCAGGAAAAAAGGGTAGTGCCGGGACGGCCGATATGACACCAGATAAGTGGTGGAACATTTATCGGTCCAGGTCTTTGGTTAAAACGAAAAGCGATGTCATCTGATGGTGGTCAAGACCTTAAGCTGTTGACAAAATCCGGCCAAGCAGGTACAAGTTTCTGCACCGTTCAGGGCACGGATTTTAGATATGCTTTTTGCTTGATTTGTCCTGAAAAATGAGATTATTTTTTAAGCAGATCAGCACGTTACAAATATTTTTCTTGGCCACTATAGCTCAGATGGTAGAGCAGTTCACTCGTAATGATCAGGTCAACGGTTCGATTCCGTTTAGTGGCTCCAGTAATGGTAAAGGGTCGGCTCAGTTTTGAGTCGACCCTTTTGCATGTCCTCTTGGTCGCGCAAGCGTTCCGTTGCGGCATAACGGACCCGGATGCTGCAGGCCGTGACCTCCCGGTCGCAGCCCTTTTCGCACTCACGGAAAATAAATTCCGGCACAAATATTCGGCCGTATCTTTTTTTGTTATAGTTGCTGTTTTCCTGACCTACAGTCCGCGTTCATGCCACCGCAGTTGCCAGCTCCCGGAAGATGCCCTGAAGGAGTCCGCGTCATGATTCGTGTCATCTACAAGAACGGCGACGAAGATCTGGTCTCCCCGAAATTTCTCGACATCCTGCTGTTCATCGATGAGGTGGAAAAATTCCAGCGCGCCGACGGCTGGGTGAGCGTCGCGAACGGCCGACTGCGCAGTCAAACCCTGGGCAGCTACACCGGCGCGGAACGGCGGCGCCACAGCCAGACAGTGCTGCAGCCCTTCGCCATGCAAAACCGCTCCGGCAGCGAGGCCGTGGCCAGTCCGAACAAAGACGCCTGAACCCGACCGGCACGCAGAACCGTTCCCCGCGCCCGCCGCGACTCGCCACAAGCTCCGACCCGGCTGCGCAGCCTGCCCCAAACACCGAAAAAATCGATACGCCGGCTGTTCTTTATCCGCTGGGTCACTTGCCGACATCCCGGTTCTTGACTTTTTTAGTAAGTATTGCCTTGACAGAACACCGCTTGCCGCCTATCTTTGCTGATAACAGTTTTCAAATTCATTATCAACAAGGAGACCAGCCAATGCAAAACCTGCGCAAAAAAATCATCCTGCTTCTGCTGCTGTTGACGACCGTTCCCCTCGGCCAGGCCCTGGCGGCGGAGCTGGTTGTCTACTCGGCGCGCAACGAACAACTGATCAAACCCCTCTTCGACGCCTACAGCCGGGAAACCGGCACCGAAATCGCCTTCGTCACCGACAAGGAAGGCCCGTTGCTGCAACGCCTGAAGTCGGAAGGCGCCAACACCCGCGCCGACCTGCTGATCACCGTCGATGCCGGCAACCTCTGGCATGCCGCCGACGCGGGACTGCTGCAGCCGGTGGAATCCGCTACGCTGGAGAAGAACGTTCCGGCGCACCTGCGCGATCCGCAAAACCGCTGGTTCGGCCTGTCGCTGCGGGCACGGACCATCGTGTACAGTACCGAGCGGGTCAAGCCGCAACAGCTGTCCACCTATGAGGCCCTCGGCGATGCGGCATGGAACAAACGTCTGCTGATGAGAACCTCGAAAAAGGTCTACAACCAGTCGCTGGTGGCGATGCTGATTGCCGAGCATGGCGAAGAGCAGGCCGAACAGGTGGTGCGCTCCTGGGTCGCCAACCTGGCCGCCGACCCCTTCTCCAACGACACCAATGTGATGGAAGCGATCGCCGCAGGCCAGGGGGATGTGGGTATCGTCAACACCTACTACTTCGGTCGTCTGCTGCGCAAGAACCCGGACCTGAAGCTGGCCCTCTACTGGCCGAACCAGGACAGCAGCGGCGTCCATGTCAACGTTTCCGGCGCCGGAGTCGTCCGGCATGCCAAAAACCGCGACGAAGCGGTCCGGTTCCTCGAATGGCTCTCTTCCGAACAGGCCCAGAACCTGTTTGCCGATGCCAACCTCGAATATCCGGTCAACCCGCGGGTCCCGGCCAACCCGGAAGTAGCGGCCTGGGGGGATTTCAAACAGAGCACGCTCAACCTGGCCAAGGCCGGGGAACTGCAGACCACGGCCATCCGCCTCATGGATCGCGCCGATTACCGCTAAGCGCCTGAGCGTCGCTACCATTCAAGTCCGATACACTCCTGAACTCGCAAAGGGCGTAACATGACGGGAGGACCACATCCCCAGCGCAGGGCGGCCGCCACAACGGCCGCCCTGCGCTTGTTCAGAAAGCCGAGCGGCTGGCAGCTGGCCGCCGGCCTGGTGGCGGCGCTGGTCCTGGTGCCGCTGTCGGTTCTGCTGCTGGCCTGGCTCGAACCGGCCTGGGAGATCTGGCGGCACCTGCGCCAGACCCTGCTCAGCCGCCTGCTGCTGAACAGCCTGATGCTGGTGGCGGGCGTCGGCGGCGGCACCCTGCTGCTCGGCGTCAGCCTGGCCTGGCTGACCGGCGCCTGCGACTTTCCCGGCCGGCGGCTCCTGTCCTGGACCCTGCTGCTGCCGCTGGCCATGCCGACCTATGTGCTGGCCTTCGTGTTTCTCGGCCTCTTCGATTTTTCCGGGCCGGTGCAGAGTCAGCTGCGCGACTGGTTCGGCGCCGGCGTCCGCTTTCCCGATATCCGTTCGACCGCCGGAGTCATCCTGGTCATGTCGCTGGCGCTCTACCCCTACGTCTACCTGCTGGCCCGTAATGCCTTTCAAACCCAGGGCAAACGGGGGCTGGAAGCGGCGGAGATCCTCGGCTGCAGCCCGCTCGGCGGTTTTTTCCGCGTGGTGCTGCCGATGGCCCGTCCCTGGATCGCCGGCGGCTTGACCCTGGCGCTGATGGAGACCATGGCCGATTTCGGCGCCGTCTCGATATTCAATTACGACACCTTTACCACCGCCATCTACAAGGCCTGGTTCGGTTTCTTTTCGCTGCCGGCGGCGGCTCAGCTCTCCTCGCTGCTGGTGGTGCTGGTGTTTGTCTTCATCGCCGTCGAACAGCGGATGCGCTCACGCATGCGCTTCAGCCAGGGACGGCCGACCGCCCGCGCCGAGCGGATCGAACTGCGCGGCTGGTCGCGCTACCTGGCCGCCGGCTATGCCTTCGGCGTGCTGCTGATCGCCTTTTTGCTGCCGGTGCTGCAACTGCTGTTCTGGACCCTGGATATTTTCCATGAGGAGTTCGACAGCCGCTACCTGCAGCTGCTCGGGCATTCCCTGGGTTTGGGCTTGGCCGCGGCGCTGCTGATCAGCGCTGTCGCCCTGCTGCTGGCCTATGCCGGACGCCGTCACCGCGACCGCCTGACCGGCCTGCTGGTGCGGGTCGCCACGCTCGGCTACGCCCTGCCCGGCACGGTCCTTGCGGTCGGCATCTTCATCCCGCTGGCCGGGCTCGACAACCTGCTGATCGACGGCGCCCGGCACCTGTTCGGCCTGGAAATCCGGCCGCTGCTGCAGGGCACCATCGCCGTCATGCTGATCGCCTACCTGGTGCGCTTCATGGCCGCCGGCTACAAGCCGATCGACAGCGCCATGCACCGGGTCACCGACACTATCGACGAAGCGTCGCGGTTGATGGGCCTGCGCGGCCTGCAACTGTTGACCCGGGTCCACCTGCCGATGCTGCGCGGCGGCATTTTCACCGCGCTGACCCTGGTCTTTGTCGACGTGATGAAAGAGATGCCGATCACCCTGATGACCCGCCCGTTCGGCTGGGACACCCTGGCGGTGAAGATTTTCGAACTGACCTCGGAAGGGGAATGGGAACGGGCCGCGCTGCCGGCCCTGACCCTGCTGCTGAGCGGTCTGATCCCGATCATCGTGCTGATGCGCAATTCCGAGCAATAGGAGACCATCATGACCGAAAACATCGACGTCGTTCTCGAACTGGCTGACGTATCCCAGGCCTACGACGGCCAGCTGGTGGTCCGCAACCTGTCCCTGTCGCTCAGGCAGGGGGAGATCGGCTGCCTGCTCGGCGCCAGCGGTTGCGGCAAGACCACCGTGTTGCGCATTATTGCCGGATTCGAACCGGTCCTTTGCGGCACGGTCCGGCTCAAGGGGGTTACCGTCAGCAGCCCCGGCTTCTCGCTGCCGCCGGCCCGCCGCAAGGTCGGCATGGTCTTTCAGGACTACGCCCTGTTCCCCCATCTGACGATTTTCGACAATGTCGGCTTCGGGCTGCGGACCCTGGAGCGCGCGCAACGGACCCCGCGGATTCATCAGGCGCTGGAGCTGGTCGGCCTGTTCGCCGAGCACGGCAAGTATCCCCACGAGATTTCCGGCGGCCAGCAGCAGCGGGTCGCCCTGGCCCGCGCCCTGGCCCCCAGACCGCAGCTGCTGCTGCTGGACGAACCGTTCTCCAACCTCGATGTGACCCTGCGCGAACGGCTGTCGATGGAAGTGCGCGACATCCTCAAGGAGAACGGCACCACCGCGCTGTTCGTCACCCACAACCAGCATGAAGCCTTTGCCGTCGCCGACCGGATCGGCGTCATGCACAACGGCGAGATTCAGCAGTGGGACAGCGGCCATAATCTCTATCATCGGCCCCTGAATCCGCGGATTGCCGAATTCGTCGGCGAAGGCTCGCTGATCCGCGGCGTCGTCAAGGACCGGCAGCGGGTGGAAACCGGGCTGGGGCTGCTGCAGGGCCGCTTCAACAGCGCGTTCCCGGCCGGCAGCCCGGTCAAGCTGCTGATCCGTCCCGAGGATATCCTGCACACCGAAGACGGTCCGCTCAGCGCCGAAGTCCTGCGCCGCAACTTCCGCGGCGCAAGCGTCCTCTACAGCCTGCGGCTCGACAGCGGCGACCGGATCCAGGCGCTGGTCCCCAGCCACTGCCAGCACCAGCCGGGGGAAAGGATCGGCATCCGGCCCGACGTCCGCGAGCTGGTGATGTTTCCGGAGCATTGATTGAAACAGGCGACGGCCCGCCCGGGAAAAGGGGGAGGGTCCGGATCGGGAGCGGGCCTGCGAGGGGGGGCGTTCCGGGTTTGTCGAGGGGCGCTTCAGTCCGGAGCATCCGCCCCGTTTCGGGAACGGCTTTTCGGTTTTTTTTGCGGCTCAAGCACCGGCAGCCCGGAAGGAACGGACGGCGGACTCTCCTGCAGCGACACTCTTTTCGCGCCGCGCAGAAAACTGATCAGCGCCGTGAACACCAGCCTGACCCCGCGCCAGATTTTCGGCAGCAGCCAGACCATCAGCAGTATAAACCCCGCCAGCAGCAGCAGGAACAGCCAGGGATGGTAGAGCGCCGCGAACAGCCCGCCGACCACCGCGAGGTCCTCGCTGAGCGAGGCGACCCAGTTGCTGAACGGCTCGGGCGAGGTGTTGATCAGTACCCGCCCGCCGGCCTTGGTGGCATGGGTGCCCGCCGTCAGGCCGCCGCCGACGATCGCCACCGCCAGCATCACCACCGGATCGACGGCGCCGACCGCGCCGACGGCCAGCGCCGCGCCGGCCGGTATCCGGATGAAGGTATGCAGGGTATCCCAGGAATTGTCGACACCGGGCACCTTGTCGGCGAAAAACTCGACCAGGTACATGAACCCGGCGGCGGTCAGAATCAGCGGATCGCTGAGGATCAGCAGGTCGGGCGGCAGCATCATGTGTCCGGACGCCCCCAGCAGTCCCAGCACCAGGAGCGTGGCATAGAGGTTGATACCGCTGGCCCAGGCCACCCCCATGGTCATGGCGATGAGCGCGGCGATCTGGTCGAGCTGTTCCATGATAAATCCTTTCCTGTTTTTTCCCCTAAGCCGAAGCCGGATGATCAGTGCCATTTTACATCATTTACCACCTTTGATGCTCTCGCAAAAACTTAAGAGGATGGTGTCGCAAAGCGGCTCCACTTCCGGCCAGGGCTAAGGGGCATTGCCCGCTTCGCGCTTGACAAGCCCAAAACATCCGGTCAATTCTGTCCGTTCATCCAGAAGACATCACCCTTCGAAGGTTCGGCCATGCGCATCCTCCACCTGCTCAGTCAACGCCCGGAACTGACCGGCAGCGGCGTCTATCTCAACCAGATGATCCGGCAGGCGCAGGCCCGCGGCCATGAAAACGCCATGCTGGCCGGGGTTCCCGAGGATTTCCAGCAGCGCCCGGAGAGCGTCGCCTGCCGGACCTTTTTTCTGCGCTTCGGCCGCGACCTGCCCCATCCGGTCACCGGCATGAGCGATGTCATGCCCTACCCCTCCACCCGCTTTCGCGATCTGAGCGACCGGCAGCTGGCCGCCTACGAGCAGTGTTTTGCCGAACTGCTTGACCTGGCGATTCAGGACTTCCGGCCGGATATCATCCACAGCAACCACCTGTGGATCATGTCGGCCCTGGCCAGACGTCTGTTCCCCGACATCCCGATGATCGCCAGCTGCCACGGCTCCGACCTGCGCCAGTTCCGCAGCAATCCGCATCTGCAGTCCCGGGTGCTGGCGGGGTGCCGCGCCCTGGACGGCGTGCTGGCCCTCAGCCGGACCCAGCGCGACGAGATCGTCGCGCGCTATGGAATCCCGCCGCACAAGGTCCATGTCACCGGGGTCGGCTTCAACTCCGGAACCTTCACCTGGGCGCCGAAAGCGGCGACAGCGCCGGTGCGGATTGTTTATGCGGGGAAACTGTCGAACGCCAAGGGGGTTCCCTGGCTGCTGCGGGCGCTGGAAAAACTGGCCGACTGCGAGCTGATTCTCGACCTGTGCGGTTCGGCCGACGGACCGGAACAGCAGGCGATCGTCGCCGCGGCGGAAAAGCTGGCGCCACGGGTCAAACTGCACGGCCATCTCGAACCGGAACGACTGGCGCAGCTGATGCGGCAGGCGCACATTTTCGTCCTCCCGTCCTTTTTCGAAGGGCTGCCGCTGGTCCTGCTGGAAGCGCTGGCCTGCGGCTGCCGCCCGGTGGCCACCCGCCTGCCCGGCGTGGCAGAGGTGTTCTCCCACCTGGAGGGGAACGGCGTCAGCCTGGTCGATCTTCCCGCATTACAGGATATCGACACGCCGCGACCGGAGGCGGAAGAGCCATTTGTCGAACGGCTGGCCGCAGCGCTGCGCGAGCAGATCGTCGCCTGCCGGAAGAACCCGCGCAGCAGCCCCTGCCCGGAAGCGGAAAAGCTGCTGGCCGGATACAGCTGGAGCGCTATCTTCGCGGGGGTGGAGGAGATTTACCGGGAGGTGCGGACGCGATGATGGCGTCGCAAAAAGTCCGCCCTACGGCGTTATGGCGTTTTTTCAGGACCTCGACATACCTGATGTATGCCTTCGCCCCTGAAAAACCACCAAGCCTTGTAGGACAAAATTTTTGCTTAGCCATCCTCTGACTTTTTGCGACGCCATCAAACCGTGAAATCGAGGGCCACGGCGGCGACATCGTCGTGGATTTTAAAGCGGGGGAAGGCACGACAGTCGGGATCGCTCCGCTCGACGCCGCGAACGGCCTGATGCAGGCCGGACAAGCCCCGCCTGAGGTAGCAGTCGACCATCCCGGCAAAATCGACCCCGGCCCCCGATGCCAGGGGCAGGTGCAGGCCGTCGGTAAAGATCAGCAGATGGGCCAGACCCTCGGCGGCAATGGTCCCGGTCCGCAGAAAATCGCTCATCCCGGCCTCACCGTTCAAGACCCCGTAGCTGCGGTTCATCTGCAGGCGGACCTGCTCGATCCGCGGCGTCAGCAGTTCCCGGACGTTTTCGAAGCCCAGGCCGGCCAACAGGCGCCATTGCTCCAGGGTCTCGCGGTCGTGATTGCGGTAGGGCGCGGGCAAGGAGAAGGAGCCGTCCTCGTGGATGCAGAGGATCAGGGCATCACCGCTCTGTACGAATTCGACGGTGGCAGCATGCAACCGCACCACCGCCGCGCTGGTCGACCAGAGCTGCAGCCGGTCCGCCCGGTCCACGCCGGACAGGGTCATCCCCCTGGCGATGGTGTCGTTGGCCCGCGCGGCCAGCGCCGCCAGGCTGTCATCAGCGGCGGAAAAGACCGCCCGCGCCAGATGGGCCGCCCACCAGGCGCCGCTCTTGTCGCGATACAGCGGACCCTTCAGACTCGACGCCCCGTCGAACACCCCGTAGAGCCTGTCCCGCACCAGCAGCGCATCCTCGTTGGACGAACCAGACCCCTGTTCCAACAGCGATGCGCAGGCAAATGCGCGCCGAGACGGAAGGCTTTCAGCAAGATGTCGCAGGGTGGCGGGCATTGGCAAACAATCCAGTTATGATGGCGTCTTGCGACGCCAGCCTCCGAGTTTTACAAAGTCATCAGTTATCGTGAAGAGAGAGAGCGAATGAATAAAGCTGAATTGTACTCTAGAGAGAAAAAGGAAGGATGTACAATCGGAAATACGGATGACGCCTCTGCATGCAATCGGAAATTTCTATGTCGAGCATTCCGCGGCGATGCGTCGTCGAAACTACCGTGGCGATTCTCTTCAAGCAGACGGCAGGTTAGGGCCGGAGCCTGGCTTTTACGGAGACTCCACCACGGCCCTGTCACCCCCCCCCCCGTAGTCTCCGGTTGAATCAATGTTTCCATCATCGGTCACGGATCAGATCCGGCTCATCCAAAGCAAACTTCTCTATTTGCCGGTATTTATTCGTTACTCATTGAATTTATAGTATTTTTCAAAGATGTCGCTCGAAATCCATTCTTTGATGCAAAATACGCACGACATCAATCCCCGCACGTGTAAGTTTGAAGAATATAACGTGGGACCCTGATCTGATTTTCCGATATCCTTTCCTCACATCACTGATATCGGTCGAGGTCGACGAATCAGAGGCTTGCTCTTTCATCACAGCCCATAACTCGCGCACGTATTGCTCCGCTTGGTCAATCCCCCATTCAGCAAGGGTGTAATCCCAGATAGCGCTCAGATCTGACGTCGCCTTGGGGGATAAAACCACCTGACTCATAATGACAGGGACTTCTTTTTGTCAGAAATAAAGGCATCAATATCCAACCCCGTCGAGGGCCCGGAGTTTTCTCCTTCGATCAAAGCTTGCCTTAATTGCTCCAATTTTATGTGGTCCCGTCTGATCAGATCCCGAACATAGTCTGATGCATTCGCATATCGTCCGCTTTGCACACACTCCTCAACCCAGCTTTTCATCTGGTCCGGTAACGAAATATTCATAGTCGCCATAGCATTCTCCTTTTTTCGACTGATAAAACAAGACTATGGCAAACATTGCCAATTGTCAATTATTGTCAAGTTCATAGCAGGCAGAAAGGAGGCATATTTATAATCGTAGGTCAAAACACAAAACATCAGAAAATTGGCTCTTTTTGAACCTTAAAGCGGTCTTTTCAGGGGGAGGCAAAATGGAACATTTAACCTCTTAGGGTGGGCATAGGGGAGGCGGCCGACGGCCCAGTCAGGCGTACAACAGCAAACTTCAGGACGATGATCGATGACGAGCGGATTCTCGGCGGGTAACCGTCAACCAACCTCATCTTGCGAGGTGGGTTGACGGTTACAAAACGTCGCATAACGTCCTACTATTTCGAATTATTATCAGCAGGAAGTGTTTTTATCGGCGCCTCAATTTTTACTCCACAAGCGGGACAATTCATAAAGTCGGCCGATTCAAAACCCGCCTTGCAATTGCCGCATTCGCTGATCATATTCGCCCCACACCATACGCATTCCTTTTGGTTTTCATCCGTTGCGATACCACACCCCGAGCAATACCGGTATTCAGTCGCCATTTTTCTATCCTCCATCCTTGATGGCTCCGCCTTAAGGCTTGGCCTGGTACCATTGGTTTGTCGTAACGGTTGCGGACAACCCCTTCCGCTCGCTCGTGTGTAATTATACGCGCGATTCCGATTTTTTGGTCCTTGGGATTCATTTTTGAGGGGGGAAGTGGAACTGCCGGCCTGCTCCCCTCATCCACACCTACGGGGCACCTTGGACAATGGCGAGTCTTTTGTTCACCTGGCCCGCACTCCCTTGCCGCTCGATCCCGACCCGCTGTCTGCCCCGGGGACGGGAAGGGTGACAACCTCACCCCTTGCCGTCGGGGACAGATAGTACTCATCGCCGGCAATGCGGATCTTGGGCCAGACGCAGCCGACGACGAGGATCGAAAAAAGTAAAACCGCTGCCATCTTCATGGAGGTCAGCCTCTCTGTACGGGTTGCCGGATGATGGTCTTCAGCTTCTCGGGAGCGGTGCGGCGGGGGTCGTTCAGGTAGATTTCGTGGTGCTTGCCGCGAAGTTGGAACCCCTGCTCCCCGATGAAGGCGTGCAGGCGTTCGATCGTCGGTTTCTCGGTGTCGTAGGGGCCAACGTGGAGGAGCTGGGCGCACATTCCTTCTTCCAGGCGCTCCAGCCTGATCCGTCGTTCTTCGCTGAACAGCCTCATGTCAGCCTCCTCCCGGTTCTCATCTCATTCAGCACCGTTTCACGGGCCAAAGGGGACGGAGTCCGCTACTGCCTCATATATCCATGCCGTATCCATTTATACATAACGAATAAAAATCAGCGGCGCGTAGGGTACGTTAGCAAAGCGTTACGCACCCGGGGGAAAGAGAATCACCCTTTTAAGCCGGTGCGTTGTTAACGCACTCTACGTCCTGATGCTGCCCGGCCTCTCTTTTCACTTGATTTGCTCATCATGCGATGTTTGTTCACGAGGCTTATTCATAAAACCGACGCTTTCTTTTCCCGCCAAGGGCTGAATCATCATCCGGTCGATGCGCAGCCATCTCGGGTCGCGGAACTGATGCAACCCGATGACCATCTTTTCATGGCCGTCCTTTGGTTGCGGTTTGTATGTGCCGAGCAGTCGATCCCACCAAGGCAGATTGAAACCGAAATTTGCATTCGTTTCATCGCGATGCCAGGAGTGGTGAACCCGATGCATATCCGGTGTCACCACGAACCAACGTAAAACCCGATCGAGCCCTAACGGAAGGCGCACATTTGAATGATTGAACATGGCGAGTGCGTTGAGAATGATTTCAAAAAACAGGACGGCCAGGGCGGGCATGCCAAACAGGACGACCACTCCGGCCTTCCATCCGATCGAAAGAAATATCTCGATCGGATGGAAGCGAAGCCCGGTCGTGACATCAAAGTCCAGGTCCGCATGGTGCATTCGGTGGAGCCGCCATAAGATCGGCACGGCGTGAAACATCACATGTTGCGCCCAGATGACGAAATCCAAAATGACGATCGAAAGTAGGATAATGGTCCAGTGGGGCATGCTTGCAATCGAAAAAAGACCCCAGCCTTGCTGTTCCGCATAAAGCGCCACGCCGACCGCTGACAGGGGAAATACGATGCGAACCAACAAAGAACCCAGGACCACGACTCCAAGGTTATTGATCCAGCGGTAGGTCTTGCCGATAGAATGCGAACGCCGAGGCGCAATGACCTCGCATGTCGCCATAACCAGCAAAACCAGAACAAGGCCTCCCAGCCGGAGCTGGGGTTCATAACTGATGATAGTTCCCAATCCGTTTTGAACCATTTTTTCGAGCCTCGCAAGGCCGGGAGACCGGCAGTAAGCCAGTCCGGCACGCCATCTGCGCTCTTCAGTCGGTCAGTGCGCTTCCTTCCAATTTTTCCCGTAGCCGATCTCCACCCTGAGCGGCGCATCCATCGTTACCGCGTTCTCCATCTCGTCGCGCACCAGCTCCCGGACCTGGTCCAGTTCCGCTTCCGGCACCTCAAAGACCAGTTCGTCATGAACCTGCAGCACCATGTACGCCTTCAGCCCTTCGGCGCTCAAACGCCGGTCGATTTTGACCATCGCCACCTTGATGATGTCGGCGGCGCTGCCCTGGATCGGGTAGTTGATGGCGTTGCGTTCGGCGTAACTGCGCAGGGCGCCGTTCTTGCTGTTGATCTCGGGGATCGCGCAGCGCCGGCCGAGGAGGGTGGTGACGTACTGGTGGGCGCGGGCTTCCGCTTTCTTCTCTTCGAGAAAACGGAGCACCCCCGGATAGCGCTCGAAATAGTTGTCGATAAAGGCCTGGGCTTCCTTGCGGTCGATCCCCAGATCCTTGGCCAGGCTGAAGGCGCCCATGCCGTAGAGCACGCCGAAGTTGATGGTCTTGGCCTGACGGCGCATCTCGTCGTCGACCTGTTCGGGACGGACGTTGAAGATCTCGCTGGCGGTGCGCCGGTGGATATCCTCGCCGGCGATGAAACTCTCCTTGAGGGCGGCGACATCGGCCATCTGCGCCATGACCCGCAGTTCGACCTGCGAGTAGTCGGCCGACAGCAGCAGGTTGCCGTCGGCGGGGATGAAGGCCTCGCGAATCCGCCGCCCCTCGCTGGAGCGGATCGGGATATTCTGCAGGTTCGGATCGCTGGAGCTGAGCCGCCCGGTGTTGGTCACCGCCTGGTTGAACGAAGTATGGATGCGCCCGGTTTCCGGGTTGATCAGTTTCGGCAGGGCGTCGGTGTAGGTGCTTTTCAGTTTGCTCAGCGAGCGGTAATCGAGAATCCGCCTGGCGATCTCGTGCTCCTCGGCCAGTCCGGTCAGCACCTCGACGTTGGTCGACCAGCCGGTTTTGGTCTTCTTCCCCTTCGGCAGACCGAGCTTTTCGAACAGCACCTCGCCCAGCTGCTTGGGCGAATTGATGTTGAACGGCCCGTCCGCCAGGGCGAAAATCTCTTTTTCCAGCTGCATCAGCTTGGTCGCCATCTCCCCCGACAGTTGCCCGAGAAAAGCGGGGTCGATCCGCACCCCCTGCCACTCCATGCGGGTCAACACGCCGACCAGCGGCATCTCCACATCGCTAAACAGGGCTTGCGGCACCCGTTCCTTCATCAGCGGCAGCAGTTTGTCCGCCAGTTGCAGGGTGATGTCGGCATCTTCGGCGGCATAGACGGTGGCCTTTTCCACCTCGACCTCGCTGAAGCAGATCTGCTTCTTGCCGCTGCCGGTCATCTGGCTGTAGGGGATCATCTGATGGCCCAGATGATCCGAGGCCAGGGCGTCGAGGCCGTGGGACTTGGCTTCGGGGCAGGCCAGGTAGGAGACCACCATGGTGTCGACGGCGACCCCGTCAAGGACGATGCCGGCCCGGCGCAGCACCAGGTCGTCATACTTGATGTTCTGGCCGATCTTTTCCAGCGCCGGGTCTTCCAGCAGCGGGCGGAGCTTCTCCAGCACCAGCTCCGTCGGCAGCTGCCGCGGAGCCCCCAGGTAATGATGGAGCAGCGGAATGTACCAGGCTTCGCCGGCCTGCACCGCAAAGGAGAGGCCGACCAGATCGGCCCGCACCGCGTTGAGGCTGGTGGTTTCGGTATCGAGGGCGAAGCGGCCGGCCCGACGCAGCCTCTCCAGCAGGGCGTCCAGCTGCTCTTCGGTCAGTACCGTATGATAGTTTTCGCCGCTGCTCTGCTGCTGCACGGAAAATTCCTGCAGCAGCTTGTGGAATTCGAGCTGCCGGAACAGCTCGCCCAGCGCTTCGGCATTCGGCTCGGACCGGCTGAATTGCGCATAATCCGCCTCGATGTCCAGATCGTCGATCAGGGTGACCAGCTGTTTCGAAAGGCGCGCCTGCTCGGCGAAGGCCTCAAGGTTCTCCCGCCGCTTGCCCTTGAGCTGGTCGAGATTGTCGAGCAGGTTTTCGATGCTGCCGAACTGGTCGATCAGCGCCTTGGCGGTCTTCTCGCCGATGCCGGGCACCCCCGGCACATTGTCGGAGCTGTCGCCGGCCAGCCCCTGCACTTCGACCACCTTGTCGGCGCCGCCGAAGCGTTCGGCCACTTCGGCGGGGCCCGAAATCTTCCCCTTCATGGTATCGAGCAGCCGGACCCGCTGGTTGACGATCTGCATCAGGTCCTTGTCGCCGGTGACCACCGTGACCTCCAGGCCCCGGGCGGCAAAGCGCTTGGCCAGGGTGGCGATAATGTCGTCGGCCTCATAACCGGCCAGCTCGATGGCGGGCATATTGAAGGCGCGCACCAGGTCCTTGATCCTGGCAATCTGCGGCACCAGATCCTCGGGCATGGCGCTGCGGTTGGCCTTGTAGGCGGGATACAGCTCCTTGCGGAAGGTCGGCCCCCTGGCATCGAAAATCACCGCCAGATGGTCCGGCTGCTCGTCGCGCACCAGGCTCAGCAGCATCTGGGTGAAGCCGTAGACCGCGTTGGTCGCCTCCCCCTTCGAGTTGGAGAGATGGCGGATCGCGTAATAAGCGCGGTAGATATAGGAGGATCCGTCTATCAGGTAGAGTTTTTCCGGCTGTTCGGACATGGAAAGCCTTTCTGAAATCAAGGGGACGAAGCCGGATTATTTCACAGCGCCGCGCAAAGGGAAAGACCGGATCCTTACCGACCTCCGGCAAATTTGCTGGCGTCGCAAGAACCCGCCAGCTGCTGCGTTGCTGCACTGGTTCGCGCTGCTTCGACGTAGGTAGGTACGCCTCATTGCTCGACAAGCGAGCGCCGTGCAGGTGGCGCTTTTTGCCTGGCCATCCATGTTGATGCTTTTTTGCGAAGGCATCAAGACATCATTGAAGAGTTATTGACAGATACGTGCTATTTTTATTAGTTTCACGGCTATAGTTATAGCGATACGACATGTTGTCCCAGGGGATTTTCCCGCAACCTGTCTGTTGTAGTTTTCGCCAGGGAGCAGGCTTTATGCATGATGATTTTGACGACCATGACGAACCGAACAATTCGATCGAGTACGAAATCGAGATAGAAACCGATGCGGAAATCCAGTCGGTCCCCGACGAAGGGCTGGTGCTGGCGCGGGACA
>DASWJX010000037.1:0-19614 GCA_036396915.1 Geopsychrobacteraceae bacterium
CCGCGGGCCTGCTCGACATCGAGGCGACCGATGGCCTCGGTGATCAGGCCCCTACAGTCATCCGGGCCGAGGCTATCCGATCCTTTCCAGTGACCGCTCTGGCGCATCCGCTCCTCCAGGTGCGCCAGGTGCAGTTCCGGATGGTGGGCGCAGTACCAGATCAGGTCGTACCAGTCCCTTCCCTTGACCCGGTTCTTCCAGCGGCGGCAGAGAATCGCATGCATCTTTCCGGCGAACAGGTCGGGCAGCCGATAGGTACGGACGCTGAAAGGGATCGGCAGCAGGAGGAAGCGGTTCTCCGTGGCGAATCCCGGCGGGGGGTCGGTGTCGACCTCGATCTTGATCCGGGTGAGCTGACCGGCCGGGATCTGCCGCAGAATGTGGTCGCCGGGCTGGATGACCAACAGCTCGTTGGCGGTGTCCGCCTTCAGAAAAGCCGACTGCACTGCAGTCTCGACCGCCTTCCCCTTTTTTTCCACCCGCACTTCGAAGCCGAAGGCCGCCAGCTCCCGCTCCAGCGCACTGCTGTAGCGCTCCAGCGCGAAGTCGGGCATCGGCTGGAGGAGGGAGAAGTCGAGGTTCTCCGAGAAGCGGTCAAGTCCGTAGAGGATGCGCAGGGCGGTGCCGCCGTAGAAGGCGGCCTTCTCGAAGAACTTGGCCCGCCACAGCCCGAGCAGGGCCAACTCCTGGAGGATCTCCCGCAGGGCCCGGGTGGTGTCCTCCACTCGCTGGCAGTCGTATTTGGCGAACATCTGGGCGACGGCTTCGCGCATGGCTATTCCTTCCTCCGGGCCAGCCGCCGCACCAGGCAGGCCAACAGAGCGACCCGCGGGGAGCGGTAGGCCCCGGAGAGTTCATCGAGCAGCCCAGCGTCCAGTTCGCACAGGGCCGCCTCCTCGATCCGCAGGTCCTCCACCATGTACGCCATACACTCCTTCTGGCTCCTCAGCCCCAGGCCGCGTCCCTGCAGCAACTTGTCCGCCAGTGCCTTCTCTGGAGCAGCGATCAGAAAAGCCCTGCCGTCCTCCAACTCGACCCGGCCGAGGCCGACGGAGAAGCCGGCCTCCGGGACACTGCTGTAGAGGAAGAGTCCGACGGGGGTGTTGAAGCGCGCGCCGCGCTTTGTCGTCACCGAGGTGACCGCCTCGACCCGCTCGGGGATCAGGCCATGATAGTGCAGGGCGTAATCAAGGGAGACGCAGGAGGGGCCGTAGAGCAGATTTGCGAGGATCTCCCGCGAGAAGGGCTTGCGGCGCCACTTCTCTCCGAAGATGTACAACCCCTTCTTGACCCGGACGATGACCTTCTTGGTCAGCAGGTCGGTCACCTTGTCTCGGGGTCTGGCGTAGTCGGCCAGGGCCCCCATAAGGGCCTGATAGTCGAACTCCTCGAAAGGGATGGCCTGGCGCAGGTCTTCGTTCATGGTGCCACAATGCAAAAAGTGATTATTTGTGCACAGTATGTCGGGTCCTTGTCGACATACTATACCCTAAGGAACAAAATTTCAATCATCGAATCCAGGTGGCGGAGCTGACATCGTCGGCCGCCGGTCAGGTCGGACCCGGTCGAAAGCCGACACCGGAAAGATGCTTTTTTATGTGCAGTATGCCGAAAGATTGTGCAGAAGCGATTGCGGGTCGGACCGAAAGCGCCGGTAAAAGCCGGCTTAGGGTAGGGAGTGAAAGTCTCCTACGTGGTAAAGGGTAGCGACCAGCCATGACCCCGAGTCATGCGTCGGCTTCTCGTAAGAGGGCGGCGAAGCGTTGACAGGGGGCATGCAGGCATGGCAATTGAGCTCCGAAATCATTCCTTGGGGGAAAGATCTGGGGGCAGGGGCAAGATTATTTGGTGCCAGCAACAAGAGTTCTTCCCAGATCTGCACTTGCCGGAGTTGCACGAATCGGTTAACGTATAGATGCAACATTCAACCAAGGAGATATCATGTCGATCACCAGCAAGGACATCGTTCCTCTCAAGGAGATGCGGGCCCGGCTGACGGAACTGGCCGAAGACGCCTGCCGGGGGCGCGAGAAGATCATCACCCGCAACGGCAAGGCCTACGTCGCCCTGATCGACGCCAGGCGTCTCGACTACTACCATCGCCTGGAGCGCGAGAACATTCACCTCACCCTCCTCGATGAAGCGAGCCGCGGCTGGGATGACGTCGAAAAGGGAGATCTGCTGTCGGTGGCCGAACTCAAGGCGCGCTACGGCCGCGGCGAATGAAAAAAGCCGTCGTCCGGGTCACCCGCCACTTCGCCGGAAATCTCGATACCATTGAGGTGTTCCTGCTCGAAGCGGCTGCGCCGGGGGCCTTTTCGGCGCTGCTCGACGACCTCTTCGAAGAGACCATCCCCGCCCTCGAACGCTATCCGGACCTCGGAACCGACTTCTTCCACCGCCGAGCATCCTCCCGCGAAGCCTCCGAGCTGGAAACCGCTCTCCGCATGCGGCTCGGCTCCCAAACCGCCCTGCGCGCACTGATCCGCGGCAACTACCTTATCCTCTACGGCCGGCGCGACAACGATATCTATCTGCTGACCATTAAGCACCACCGGCAACTTTCCTTCGATTTTCCGGAGTTTTGGGAAGAAACCTTTTAACCTTTTTCGTCGCTCCATCCCCTGGACCTGGATTCAGGGGCAGGACAACATCTTTGTCGTGATTCGGCGTCAAGCTCGGAAGTGTTCCGGCGGGTTATTTTTGCCCCCGAATTCCAACCCTATCTGTTTCGCACATCCCAAGGAGCGTGCCTGAGGGAACATCTGCAGTTCTCAAAAAAAAACGGTCCGGGTCCGTCATGACGAGCATTATCATGTGGATTTCAAAGACGAATGCCGGCCGCTCCAGTGATTGATTCTGCGTACTCTCCAAGGAGGAAGAGCCTGTGAAGAAGATCAGGAGAAAAGACCGGGAAATAAGTTCCGAAGAGGCAAAGCGGCTGCTGGCTGAAGGGGAATATGGTTTTTTGTCGACCGCAGGTGCGGACGGAAAACCCTACGGCGTCCCCCTGAGCTACGCCTGCCTAAAGGGCAGCATCTACTTCCACTGCGCCCGGGCAGGGCACAAGCTCGAAAATATCGCCCATAATCCCACGGTCTCTTTCAGCGTCGTCGGCAGAACCAAGGTTCTCCCCGACCAATTCGCCACGGAGTATGAGAGCGTCATTGTCTTCGGGACCGCCTGCGAGGTGGAAGGCGCCGAGAAGCTGGACGCTCTGCTGGGGCTGCTGGAGAAATACTCTCCCGGGTTCATTGAGGAAGGGAAGAGATATATCGAACAGATGGACTCGGCAACGAAAGTCTTCAGGATCGATATCGAAAACCTGACCGGCAAAGGGCGCAGGTAGCACCGGCTCAGGCTTGACAAATGGGGATTCAGACGCCGAGAGCGCCGGATACAGAGCATCGCGGCCACACCATCGCTGGATTTGGTGCACCCGGATTCATGCTTTGCATGGAGGGGGCGATGGGGAAATTTAAACCACCGGCGCTTGACAATGACCGCCAGCGTTTCATGCTTGTGACGACCCGGAAAACAGAAGGACGGCCATCGTCACGGCTGCCGGGTTGACGGCTTGAGAGTCGCAAGAAGATGGGGGAGGCACGCTATGCTTGAATTCGATGGGTTCTGCGCGAAATGGTCGCCGCGTTTGCTGAGCATCATGCGGGTCGTGACGGCTTTGCTGTTCATGCAGCACGGCGCCCAGAAGCTCTTTGGCCTGCCGGCCGACCCGGCAAAGGTTCCGGTCGAGCTGTTTTCCCTGATGGGGCTGGCCGGGGTTCTGGAGTTGTTCGGCGGGCTGCTCATCCTCCTCGGTTTGTTCACCAGGCCGGTGGCGTTGCTCCTGGCGGGCGAGATGGCCGTTGCCTATTTCATGGCCCATGCACCCAAGGGGTTCTGGCCGATTCTGAACCGCGGGGAGCTGGCCGCACTGTATTGTTTCGTGTTCCTTTATCTCGCCGTGGCGGGTGGCGGGGCGTGGAGCGCCGATCGGCAACGGCGCCGCAAACCTGGCGCATGAAACGCGCCCATTTGACAAATGAGGGGGAAGAGCAATGGGGTACCATCCCGACGTCCATCACCGGCAATCCAACCGCCTGCGGGATTACGATTATGCAGCTGGTGGGGCATATTTCATCACGATCTGCACCCACGAACGGGCGCTCCTGTTCGGAGCGGTTACCGACGAGACGCTGCGGTTGAATGAGGCGGGGGAAATGGTTCGGGACGAATGGCTGCATACCGCTATCATGCGCCCGCGGGTTGCATTGGATGCGTTTGTGGTGATGCCAAACCATTTCCACGCAGTCCTTCTCCTCCATGATGTAGGGGCGCACTGCGTGCGCCCGGAAGATTCACCTCGCACAGACAACCCGGACGCACGCAGTGCGCGCCTACGACGGCAACGGGACTCCCTCGGATCCATCATCTCCGGATTCAAATCCGCTGTGACCAGGGGCATCAACGTGCTGCACGACAGCTCGGGAATCCCCGTCTGGCAGCGCAACTACTACGAACACGTGATCCGCAACGATGCCGACCTGCAACGGCTGCGCGACTACATCGCCGGCAACCCGGTCCGCTGGGACGAAGATGAATATCGCTGAACACACCCGGCGGTGCTCCCCTGCTGTGCAAAACAACTCGGCAGGCGTTGCAAACCGGGCGCATGCAATGCGCCCCTACGGAGCAAAAACCATCCGGCGATGTAGGGGCGCATTGCATGCGCTCATGTCCCACGAACCAACACATCAACCCGCTTTTTTGGAGACCGGTCATGGACGCATTCATGCAGGCAGCCATCGAGGAAGCACAAATCGGGCGCCGGGAAGGGGGGATCCCGATCGGATCGGTCCTGGTCCACCGCGGCAGCATCATCGGTCGCGGCCACAATCGTCGCCTCCAGCGCGGCAGTGTGGTGCTCCATGGCGAAATGGATGCGCTGGAAAACGCCGGACGTCAGGCGGCGGCGACCTACCGCGACTGCACCCTGTACACCACGCTGTCCCCCTGTGCCATGTGTGCCGGAGCAATCCTTCTGTACGGCATCCCCAGAGTGGTCATCGGCGAAAACCGGACCTTCATGGGCGAAGAGGCGCTGTTGCGATCGCGCGGGGTGGTGGTCGACGTTTGGCAGGCAGCCGACTGCATCGACATGATGGCCGCCTTCATCGCGGCTGCTCCCGAACTGTGGAATGAAGACATCGGGGTGTGAGAGCGGACCTGACCGGATCGATTCGAGACCCCTTTTTTTCCGGCCGGGCCGTGTTGAAGGAATGTTTATCTATGGTAGTGTTTGTGCAGTTTCCTGTTTTTCTATCCGACTTTTCGCTGCAAACCGGGCGCGGGCAGTTCGTCGCCGTCGGCTGTCGCAGCCGCTGAACCGCATGCAGGGGAGGATATCAACGATGAGCAAGCTACTCCACATTCAAGCATCGCCCCGCATCGAACGCTCGGCGTCCATCGCCGTGGCGGAGCACTTTCTCGACGTTTATCGCGCCGCGCATCCGGCCGACAGCGTCGAGACGCTCAACCTCTGGGAGGCTGAGCTGCCGGCCTTCGATGGCGCGACCATTGATGCCAAATACGCGGTCCTGCATGGGCAGAAGCACACCCCCGCGCAGCTCGAAGCCTGGCGGGCGGTTACGGGTATCGCCGATCACTTCAAGTCGGCCGACAAGTATCTGTTTTCACTTCCGATGTGGAACTTCAGCATTCCCTACAAGCTCAAACACTTCATCGATGTGCTGGTGCAGCCCGGGCTTGCCTTTTCTTTCACGCCGGAGACCGGCTACCAGGGGTTGGTCACGGGCAAGCCGGCGGTTGCCATCTATGCGCGCGGCGGCGCCTACGGTCCGGGCAGCGGCGCTGAAGGCTACGATGCCCAGAGCCCCTACCTTCGCCAGATTCTCGGCTTCATCGGATTCACGGACATCAAGGAGATTTTCGTGGAGTCGACGCTCTCAGGTCCCAAGGCAAAGGACGCTGCCGTCGCGGCCGGCAACCGGAAGGCGGCGGAATTGGCATCCGCCATCTAGCCTGAACGTCTCACCCAACCTGCGGTCGTTACCCCCCGCCCTTTCATTTCTGACAGGGATGCACGCCCCCCGGTATCCCCGGTATCCCCTGTATCCCCTTCATCCCTGTTAAAATGCCTTTGCCTTGCCGGAGTCCCGATCAAAAACGACCGCGCGCAACCAGCAGCAGGCGCCCCGAGGCGAGCCGCGAAGTCGCAAAACAAACCTGAAAAAGTCACGATTCAGCACCCTGACAGCGCTGCACCATGCAGGTTAAGCGCCCTCCGCTTCAAGGATAGACCCGCGCCACGAACTCGGCGACACAGGCCGGTTTGGCCACCCCGTCAATCTCAACCGTAATCAAATAGACGATCTGCACCCCTTCGCCCACCGCTTCCGCGCTCAGCAGCTGCGTCCGGGCGCGGAGCAATGCGCCGACCTTGACCGGCGCGGGGAAGCGCAGCTTGTTGAGCCCGTAATTGACCCGGTATTTCATCCCCGGATAGTTCTTCCGGAAAAAATCGGGATGGTTGCTCTCGGTCAGGTAGGGAAGCAGCGACAGGGTCAGGTAGCCGTGGGCGACGGTGCTGCCGTAGGGTGATTCTGACGCAGCGCGTTGCGGGTCGGTGTGGATCCATTGCACATCGCCGGTGACTGCGGCGAACTGGTCGATCCGTTGCTGGTCGATCCGCAGCCAGGGGCCGACGTGGGTTTCCTGACCGAGTTGCGGGGCGAGAAAGTCGAGCAGTTTTTCCGCAGCTGTCATGCTGGGTCCTTTCCTTTATGCCGGATATTCGTCCGCGAGCACTGCACGGATCGCTGTGGTCAAATAATCCAGATCCTCATCAGTGGTAATATAGGGCGGCATGACGTAAACCAGTTTGCCGAACGGGCGCACCCAGACGCCTTTTTCGACGAATCTGGGCTGGATGCTGCGCATGTCGACCGGTTCCCGCAGTTCCACCACGCCGATGGCGCCGAGCACCCGGACGTCGGCCACTGGCGACAGCTGCCGGCAGGGGGCCAGGCCGCGTTCGAGGCCGCTTTCGATCCGTGCGACGTTCTTTTGCCAGCCGCTTTCCCGCAGCAGTCCGATGCTGGCCACGGCGACGGCACAGGCCAGCGGGTTGCCCATGAAGGTCGGGCCGTGCATGAAGACGCCGGGTTCGCCGCTGGAGAGGACCTCGGCCACGCGCGGGGTGGTCAGGGTGGCGGCCAGGGTCAGGTAGCCGCCGGTCAGCCCTTTGCCGAGGCAGAGGATATCGGGGCTGATTCCGGCGTGTTCGCAGGCGAACATGCGGCCGCTGCGCCCGAAACCGGTGGCGATCTCGTCGGCGATCAGCAGCACATCGTGTCGGTCGCACAGTTCCCTGACCCGGCGCAGGTACTCCGGCGCGTAAAAGCGCATGCCGCCGGCGCCCTGGACGATCGGTTCGATAATCACCGCGGCCAGCTGCCGGTGGTGCCGTTCGATCAGACCGCGGAAGCTGTCGATATCTTCGTCGAACCATTCCGCGTCGCTGCGCGAGCGCGGGGCGGCGGCGAACAGATGCTTCGGCAGCAGGTGGCTGTAGATGTGATGCATGCCGCCGACCGGATCGCAGACCGACATGGCGCCGAAGGTGTCGCCGTGATAGCCGTTGCGCACGGTCAGCAGCCGGTTCTTCTCCGCCCGGCCCTGCGCGTACCAGTACTGGATCGCCATTTTCAGCGCCACTTCCACCGATACCGAACCGGAATCGCAGAGAAAGACCCGCTGCAGGGGCTCCGGGGTGATGGCCACCAGCAGCCGGCACAGCTCGACGGCGGCCGGGTGGGTCAGGCCGCCGAACATGACGTGCGCCATCTTCCGCAGCTGCTCGCCGGCCGCCCGGTTCAGGACCGGGTGGTTGTAGCCGTGGATGGCCGACCACCAGGAGGCCATGCCGTCGATCAGCTGCCGGCCGTCGGCAAGGGTCAGGCGCACGCCTTTGGCGGCGACCACCGGGAAGGTGGCGGGCGGGTCGATCATGCTCGCATAGGGGTGCCAGACGTGCTCGCGGTCGAAATCGAGCCAGTTGTCCTCAGGCGTGTTCATCTTCGCTCCCGTCGGCATCGGCAAGCAGCCGGTCCAGCTTGGCCAGCTTTTGCTGCACCGCGCGCTCGACCCGGTCGGGGCCGAACATCCAGGTCAGCTGGCCGACCATCAGCGTGACATCGGCCAGTTCGGCGATGACCGCCTGTCGGTCGATCTTGTCGCGGCGGTAATGCTTGAGGGCGGCGATCAGTTCGGCGCATTCTTCGACGGCCTGATCGTACTGGGCCTGTTCCCCCCATTTTTCCAGGCTGGCGCGGTAGGTCGTTTCATGTTTCATGGCAGGTCCTTGCGAAAGAGTGCATCCATCATGATAAGCAGGATTGCGGGCGGATTTCCAGTTTTTTCATCCGCTTTGACAGTCGTCCCAGATTGGTCATATACTCTGCTGAGTGGAAAATATACACGATTTACGTCGCGTTTAGAAACGGAGTCCGGCTATGGCGGTCAATCATTCAGTCAAGATCCAACGTCTGGTCGAGCAGATCGATCTGTTCGGCAAGGAGAGTCTCGAAGAGATACTGCACCTGCTGATCGAGGGGCTCCAGGCACTGCGCGGGGTCGGTCGCTGCCGGGTCTATCTTGAGGACCTGACCGCCGGCACCCTCAGTTGCGCGGCCGCCAGCGGCGGCGAGGCCGGCCGGATTCTGGAAAAATCTTTTCCGATCAACGATACCCATTACTTTGTCTCGCAGGTTTATCAGCAGCGCGAAGAGCTGGCCGTCGACGATCTGTCCCAGTATCCCGAGGATATGCCGGTCAAGTCCGGCACCCGCAAAGCCGGGGCCAGTTATCTGCTGCCGCTGATTCATCACGGCCGTTCCATCGGCGTGATCTGCCTGGACCGGGGCCGGCCGGGACAATTCCCGGACGATTCGCTGCTGCGTCATTTGCGCAGGCTGCTCGCCGCCACGGCGCCGGCGATCAACCGGGCCCGCAAGTATCATCAGCAGATCATGCTGGCGCGGCAGGTGGATCGGGCCAAGAAGCGCGAAGCCGCCCTGTTCATGGTGCAGTCGGCGGCCCGTTTGATCGATCAGGTCGCCCTCGCTTCGGTGCTGATTCCGATTCCGTCCGAGGTGGACGGCGAGCGGACCATGCAGATCCTGGCTTCCTACTCCAAGGAACCGGAAGCGGGGAACCTCTACGAGGAAGAGCAGCTGATCAATCTGACGCCCGGCCAATCGTTGATCTCCCGGTTTATCGACCGCGCCGGGGTGATTTCCGACGACAGCCTGCTGGCGCCGCTCTATATCCCGGAACTTGCCGCCGAGCCGTTGCAGAAACGCTACCTGACCGAAGAGCTGGGCCTCAAGTCGCTGTACATGGTGCCGCGCTTCGACGGCCGCACCAAGCGGGTGATCTGCCTGGTCAATTACTACACCAAGGAGCGCTACCAGTTCAGTGATTTCGAGCGCGGGCTGCTGGAGGCACATGCCGAGATGGCCCAGCGGGTGGTGCAGGAGATCGGCGATGAACACCTGGAAATCCAGGTCCTGTCGGAAATCAGCGATCTGCTGCAGCAGTCCTCCGAGGGTTTGCAGCCCTTTCTGCACCGGGTTCTGTCCAAGGCCACCCGCTTGATCGGGGCCGATACCGGCAGTATCGCCATGGTGCGCGAACTGGAGGGGGAGCGCTGGCTGCTGGTGGAGAATGCCGAAGGCGTGCTGGTGGGGGCCAAGAGCAAGCAGTGGCTGAAAAAATACATTCCGCCGATCCGGGTCGGCGGCGAGGAGCTGCCGAAGGATCAGCGCAGTCTGACCGGACTGGCCGCCGCCACCGGCCAGTCCGCGTTCGTCGCCGATACCCTGGACCGGACCGATCAGGACGGTTTCTATCGCGAGGTGACCAGTTCCATCCGCAGTGAAATCGCGGTGCCGGTTGTCTGCGAAGGCGAGGTGCTGGCGGTGATCTGTCTCGACAGTTTGCGGCCGCATTTCTTCACCGGGGAACATCGGCGGATCTTGCTGATCATCGAACGGATGATCGGCCGTCACATGGCCAACCTGCAGCAGATCGAACAGTTGACCGGCGAGGTCGATCACCTGCGGCAGGATGTCGATTACAAGGACCCGAGCATTTCTTCATATCGGCTGGGCAACATCATCGGCAATTCGGCCAAGGGCAAGGAGATTGTCGATACCATCCAGCGGCTCACACCCCCGCTGTGCCATCGCCTGGCCTTCTGGAAAACCCAGAACCGCACCGAACTGGTTGAAAACCTGGGCCTGCCGTCGATCCTGATTACCGGTGAAACCGGGTCCGGCAAGGAGTTTCTGTTCAACAACCTGTTCGCCCGTCTCAACCAGATTTACCGCGATCTGTTACCCGAGCAGGAGGCATTGCCCCTGAAAAAGACCAATATCGCCGCTTACAGCGGTGAGCTGACCTATTCGGAACTGTTCGGCCACAAAAGGGGCGCCTTCACCGGTGCCCATGTCGACCGCCGGGGCATTCTGGAAGAAGCGCAAGGCGGGGTGGTGTTTCTCGACGAAATCGGCGACGCGGACCCGAAAACCCAGGTGCAGCTGCTCCGTTTTCTCGACAGCGGCGAATTCGTCCGGCTGGGCGAAAACATCACCCGTCATGCCCAGGTTCTGCTGGTGGCGGGAACCAACCGCGATCTGCGGCAGCTGATCGCCGCGGGAAAGTTCCGTGAAGACCTTTACCACCGCCTTTCCGAGCTGATCATCGAAGTCCCGTCCCTGAATCAGCGCCGCGAGGACATCCCGGATCTGGCGGTGCATTTTCTGGGACGACTGTTCCGGGTCTATCGCCAGCCGGACCAGCCGGACGAGGCGGCGCCGGTGTTGAGCATGAAGGCCAGGCAACGTCTCTCGACCCATCATTACACGGGGAATATGCGCGAACTGCGGAGCATTCTGCTGCGGGCCATGCTGTTCCGCAACGGCCGGATGATCGAGGCGGAAGATATCGACCGCGCCCTGATGAATCAGGGCACCGGCGTACCCGCACCCGCCGCCGAGGATCAGAATCTGCAGACGCTGAACAGCAAGGTGGCGGAGGCGATTTACACGCGCATCGCGGCGCAGAGCAGCGATTTCTGGGAGGCCGTCTACCGGCCTTATTCGCAAAAGGAAATCTCGCGCGAGGTGGTGCTGTCGGTGGTGGAGCAGGCGCGGCGCAAAGGGGCGACCAGCATGCCGAAACTGGCCAGAACCCTGCTGGTCTGCGATCCCGATTCCGAGGCCGCCGAGGACAAAAAGATTTTCTATCGATTCAAGAATTTCCTCTATAAAACCATCAGGATCTAGGAGGGCGTCGGACTATTCAAGAAGCGCCGACCACCCTGTCGGCACGTGTACTCAATCCGCGGCAGGGAAGGGGAGCAGGTTCGTATTGCGGATGTTTCGACTTGTATTTTCCCGGCATTTCCTTTAACTTTAGTCCCCTTTCTCCGCCGCCTTGCCGGCCGGAGTGCTTGATATTCCGAAAGAGACTTGATGCTCCATTTTCAGTTCAGCCCTGCCGCCGTCTGCAGGTGTTGGTCATGCTCCTCCGGCTCGGCCGGTAACAATTTCCTGCCGGTTCCTCCGCCATAAGCCGCCGCATCCGCTCCCGTTGCTCTGCACTCTCCTGCTGCCCGACGACTTGCAACTCTCCGGGCAACTCTCCGGCCGCATGCCCCCGACCGGGCGTGTCCTCGGCCGTGCTGTTCTCTTTTCAAGGAAATACAGATGAAGCTTTTTGATTTTAATTCGCTCCGCCGGGACTGGTTTTCCAATCTGCGCGGCGACACCCTTGCGGGGGCGGTGGTGGCCCTGGCGCTCATTCCGGAGGCCATCGCCTTTTCGATCATTGCCGGTGTCGATCCCAAGGTCGGCCTCTACGCCGCTTTCTGCATCGCCGTGGTCACCGCCTTTGTCGGCGGCCGGCCGGGAATGATCTCGGGCGCCACCGGCGCCATGGCGCTGCTGATGGTGCTGCTGGTCAAGAGCCACGGCCTGGAGTATCTGCTGGCGGCGACCCTGCTGACCGGGGTGCTGCAGATTCTGGCCGGCGTCTTCCGGCTCGGCGGGCTGATGCGCTTTGTCTCGCGCTCGGTGGTGATCGGCTTCGTCAACGCCCTGGCGATTCTGATCTTTCTGGCGCAACTGCCGGAACTCACCCATGTCGGCTGGCAGGTCTACGCCCTGCTGGCGGCCGGACTCGGACTGATTTACCTCTTCCCCTATGTGACCCGCGCGATCCCCTCGCCGCTGGTCTGCATTGTCGCGCTGACGGCCTTCACCGTGCTGTTCGGGGTGGAGGTGCGCACGGTGGGGGACATGGGGGTCTTGCCCGACAGCCTGCCGATCTTCCTGTTCCCCGCGATCCCGCTGACCCTGGAAACGCTCTGGATCATCTTTCCCTATGCCGTGCCGTTGGCGGTGGTCGGTCTGCTGGAGTCGATGATGACGGCCACCATCGTCGACGACCTGACCGACTCGCCGAGCGACAAGAACCGCGAATGCATCGGCCAGGGGGTCGCCAACATCGGCGCCGGATTGCTGGGCGGGATGGCCGGCTGCGCGATGATCGGGCAGTCGGTCATCAACGTCAAATCGGGCGGACGCGGGCGTTTGTCGACGCTGCTCTCCGGAGTCTTTCTCATATTGCTGGTGGTCTTCCTCGGCGATTGGGTCGCGCGCATTCCGATGGCGGCGCTGGTGGCGGTCATGATCATGGTCTCGCTCGGTACCTTCAGCTGGGAGTCGATCCGCAATCTGCGCAAGAACCCGAAAAGTTCGAGCATGGTGATGACCTCCACCGTCGTCGTTGTCGTTTTCACCCACAATCTGGCCCTGGGGGTCTTTGTGGGGGTGCTGCTGAGTGCCCTCTTCTTTGCTTACAAAGTCGGTCAGATCCTGTATGTTGGCTCGACCCTTTCGGAAGACGGCCAGACCCGGCGCTACGAGGTGATCGGGCAGGTCTTCTTCACCTCCGCCGACCAGTTCATCGCCTCGTTCGATCTGAGGGAAGCGGTGGCAAAGGTGGAAATCGACCTCGATCGCGCCCATTTTTGGGACATTACCGCCATCGGCGCCCTCGACAAGGTGATCCTGAAGTTCCGCCGGGAAGGGACCGAGGTGGAAATCTTCGGTATGAACAAGGCCAGCGAAACGATGGTCGATCGCTTTGCGGTGCATGACAAGCCGGATGCGGTCGCACGTTTGCTGGGACACTAGGAGGGTGTCGGACTATCCATGAACCGGCTCACCGATCACCGCTTGTGAAGGAGAATGGCATGAAAACGCTCGTACTGGCCTGTATCGACGGCTCCGGTTTTTCTCCGGCCGTTTGCGACTGCGCCGCCTGGGCAGCCCTGCAGCTCGAAGCGCCGCTGACCTTTCTGCACGTGCCGAGCAAGGTGCGCGAAGCACCTCGGGCCGACCTGAGCGGCAGCATCGGCTTCGGCACCCGCGAATCGCTGCTGGAAGAGCTGGCGGCCCTCGATGAGCAGCGCGGCAAGCTGGCCCAGGAACAGGGGCGGCAGATCCTCGCCGCCGCCCGCGAGCGGACCCGGACCGCCGGCGTCGCTGCCCCAGAAGGGCTGCAGCGCCACGGCGGGCTGGTGGAAACCCTGACGGAACTTGAAGCGGGGGTTCGCCTGCTGGTCCTCGGCAAACGCGGAGAGTCGGCGGAGTTCGCCGCGGAGCATATCGGCAGTCACCTGGAGCGGGTCATCCGCGCCATGAGCCGGCCGATCCTGGTGACAACGGAGACCTTTCGCGCGCCCAGGCGCATCATGCTCGCCTTTGACGGCAGCGCCACCACCCGCAAGGGGGTGGAGATGGTCGCGGGCAGCCCCCTCTTTCGCGGCTTGCCCTGTCATCTGGTGATGGTCGGCGCCGACACCGCCGATGCCCGCGCTCAGCTGGCCCGAGCCCGGCAGACCCTGGAGAACGCCGGGTTTGAGACCCCGGCCAGCATCCTTCCCGGTGAGCCGGAAAGCGTCCTTGCAGAATACCGGCAGGAGAACGACATCGACCTGATGATCATGGGCGCCTACGGCCATTCGCGCATGCGCCAGCTGTTCGTCGGCAGTACGACAACGGCAATGATCCGCAATTCGAGCGTCCCGTTGCTGCTGCTGCGCTGATTCAGCCCGTTGCGCAATTGGCGGCGGAACCCGCCTGGGAGCGTTGTGCGGCTCCTCAGTAGGTGATAAACAGGCCGGCCGCAAAGGTCTCGATCGAATCCTCACGCGAAGTACCGATCAAGGCGTCCGCCGTCATCTTTTCGTAGCCGATCTTCAGGTTGGCGTTATGGCCTGCCAGGAAATAGCTAAAACCGACACGATAGGCGTCATAGCTGCCTTTGCCCGAAGCGGCGGCGGCCTCCCAGCTTTCGTACTCGGCCCAGGGCTGCATGTTGTTGATGTAGTACCCGGCCTGAAGATAGTAGCCGTCCCCTTGCGCCTGCCGGGCATCGACCAGCCTGGATCCGTCACCGGCGACATCCAGCGCGGTCGCGCCGTCGAGGTCGAGATCGGTATAAGCGGCCTCGAAAGTCACACTGCCCGGACCGAGCGGATAATCGGCAAACAGATCAACGCTGTACAGCGCGTAGTCGGCATCGCTGCCGCCGGCCAGATCGGCGGCGACCGAAGCCTGACGATCGAACGCGGCCCCCAGGGCGACGGTTTTCTTCTTGCCGAGGTAGGTTGACAGCTCGTAATAGGCCTCCTCCGCCTCGAAAAAGTTGACCTGCAGCCGCCCGGCCACGCGCTCGTCGTCAGCGTCGGCCTGCTGGATGCCGTCATAAATCCCCAGGTAATACTTGACGTGCAGAGCGGCGTTGAAGGAATGCGTGCCGAACAGGGTGATCCCCGTATCCCGGACGTCAACGTCACCCCGCAAGCCGGAATCCGCATCCGCATAGGTGGTATTCGCGAACTGGGTGACCGCACGCGCCCCCCAGGTCAGGGATTTATAGGTGATCCCCGGCCGGTCCAGCGCCAGCAGGGCGCCGGAGCTGGTCAACGTCTGCCGAGGCCCCGGGGCCATGTTTTCACCGATGAAGATATTCGCCAGCTTATGCGGCTTCAACTGCACGAAGGCGTCGATCATCCGCACATCGCCGCCGGCGGCCGCATCCTCGGAGAACTCGGTCTGCAGAAAAATGCCGATCTGTTTAGTGACATCCGCCCCCAGACGCAGGCGCGCCCGCCGGATTTTGAAGTCATCGTGGCTTTCAAAGTCGCCGTCTCCATCCAGATCCCGGTCCTGAGTCAGATAAAGCGTCTGCAGGCGGAAGCCCAAATTGATCTTCGCCTCCTCGTTGATTTTCAGTTCGGCGCCGGCCAGAGCCGTTGAAGCGCAAACAACGACCAGCAACAAGGGGCAGAAAAACCGTATGATGGTTGACATGTTGACCTCCCTGGATGGCACGATGCGGGGTGTGTGCAACGCTGGCACCGGTCAACTTCCGTTGCCGGGAGCTCCGCGGCGCCTTTAGTGATGACCATGCTCTTGCCATGTTTCCGGAGCTTGCTGCTGCAGATGCAGAATGTAATTCACCAGATGCCAGCGATCGACTAAAGGGATGTCCGGAAATGCCGGCATGCCGGTCTTTCCCGAGCCGTGACCGATGATCCAGAACTTTTCCCCCGGCCCGTAAACGGCACTGTGTTGTTTGTCGAGGAAGTTCGCCGGCGGCGTCTTGAGCGCCGCGGCGGCCGGTCCCCCGCCGTCTCCGGACGCACCGTGGCAGAGGCTGCAGTTCCGCAGGAACTGCTTGCGCCCCTGTTGCAAAGAGTCTTCATCGGGCACCACCGGCGTTCGTTCCATGATCCGATAGGCTTCGGGAATTTCATCCTTCAGGGCCAGCATCGCCCGCCGATGTTCGGCGCGTGCCGCATCATGCGCATCATGTTGTTCCCGGTGCTTCTCCTGCGCCGCAGTCGTAGCGGCGGTCAGGACCGCGAGTGCCAGGGCCACGAGACAGCGTAGCAGCATGAGCCTTGTGCCGCGGGTCGGTTTATTCACCGGCAAATCCTCCTCCTTTCTTCCGGGACGGATCGGCGGCAGCGCCCGGTCACTGCGGCGGCCGCTTCACTGCCGTCGTTCATTGTCGAAAAAGCGTATCGCGGATTTTCGGATTTCGCAAATGCGCAGCTTCCTTGGCGCAACTGCTGTTGCCGGACCGCCTGCTTCAAGGCGGCGGGGGAGCTGTCGTCCGCAGCCGGATCCGTTCGGCCATCTCCCGTCCGAAGCGTTCCAGCAGTCGCCCCTGGGCGGCGACCAGCGCCTGGTAGCCCGGCTGTTCAAGCGCTTCCCGGGAGCGCTTGAAGCCGGACAGCAGCAGGTCTTCCCTGCGGTTCGACAGCACCCAGCGTGCTTCCAGGTAGGCTGCCTGGCCCAGCACGCCGTCCAGTCTTTGAATGTCGACCCGCAGCTGCCAGTCGGGCGCGAGCCGGCTCGGCCAGGGAAAGATGACGATCTGTTCGCTGCCGAGCTGGCGGGCCAGATTGTCGGCCAGCAGATAAACGATCTCTTCCTGCAGATCGCCGCTCCAGCGGTCGGCTTCGGCGTGGACCACCCGATAGGCGTCATCCCGGGTGACCAGCTGGGGACGTTTCAGCAGTTGCGGCAGCCGCACGGGACCGACGCCCACCGACACCGCCGCCGGCTGTTCGCTGCGCCGGTCGTACTGCGGCGTCGCGGCTTGCAAACTGTAGTAGTTGACGGTTGCGGCTTTGCCGCCGCAGCCAAACAGCGGCATGAGCAGCAGCAGACACCCCACCGCGATCAGTCGTTGCGGATGGCTCATCGGGCCTCCTCGTCTTTGCCGAAAAAGATGCTTTGCGGCTTGCGCTCCAGGGTGTCGGCGAGGGTTCTCAGCGAGCGTGAAGTCATCCGCAGCTCGCTCAACAGTTCCCGCAGGCTGTAGTGCAGGCCGGAATCCTCGTCGAAACCGGTCTGCAGCGCTACGGTCGTTTTCCGGAACTGCTCCAGGGTGTCGACAAGGGCGGGGCTCAGCTCGTTGTCGGCCCGGTTCAGGGTTGTCTTTACCGCGGTCAGCGTTTCTTGCAGACTGTTCAGGGTTGTTCTCAGCTCGCTGCCGATCTGCTCGGCCGGCAGCTGTTCGAGTTTCGCCAGGACGTTGCTGATGCTCTGCGTGGCCTGACTGAGGGTCGAGGGGCTGGTCGGGATCTGCGGATATGGATCATCGGCAAGCGGCGCCGCCAAAGGTGCGGGCTCCTGAAAATCGAGAGCGACATAGAGCTGGTCGGACAACAGGTGTTCGGAGGCGAGCTGGGCGTGCAGTCCGCGCGCGATCAGACGGGGGAAGGTGTTTCGCATGATCTGTTCCGCCGTGGCGTTCGGCGCGATCCGCTGTGGTTCTATGGCCAGAATCGTCTTGATCCGGAACGCACCGGTCAAAAGATCCGTTTCGGGAAGAATGGCCTCCACTTCGCCGATCCTGATGCCCTTGAACTCCACCGGCGCGCCCGGCGCGAGGCCGCGCACGGAGTCGCTGAAGTAGGCCATCAGGCGGCTCCTGGCGGCATGTTTGTCCTTTATGTGTTTGCGGTCCGGGTACAGCTGAAAGGTTTCTCCGGCGCCGGCCGCAGCCATCGGCGCCGCGACCGGCGAATCGAAGGCGATGCCGCCGAGAAAGACGGAAATCAGCGAGCCGGTCTTGATCTCGACCCCGCCGGTATTGATGTCGACCTGAATCCCGCTGGCATTCCAGAAGTGGCTGTTTTCCCGGACCAGATCGTAAAACGGCGCTTCGACAAAGATATCGATGAGGACCCCGGCGCGGTCGCCTTGGAGGCGATAGTCGGTGACCTGACCGACTTCGATCTGCCGGTAGAGAACCGGCGAGCCGATGCTCAGGGAGCCGAGTGACTCGGAGGAGAGGACGAAGTAACGTCCGCTGCGACTGGTGCTGATCGCCGGCGGCCGTTCCAGGCCGACAAAATCAAAGCGGGGACGTCCTTCCAGGACCGGATCGATGGCAATATAGGCCCCCGAGATGAGGGTGCCGAGATCACGCACCTCCTTGGCGCTGACGCGGGCCCTGACGATCCAGAACCTGGTCTGATCGGTCAGATATTGTTCCGTGCCGCGTCTGAGCTCGGCGGTGACGACGACTCCGTCCAGATTCTCGGCGATGGCGATGTCTCTGACTGTGCCAATCTCGACTTCCTTGTACTTGATCCTGGTTTGTTCCGGCTCAAGCCCTTCGGCGCTGGGAAAACTGATGGTGATGGTCGGACCCCTGGCGGCAACCGTCGTATAGACCAGCCAGCCGGCGATCAGCACGGTGAGCGCCGGCATCAGCCAGGTTACGGAAAAACGCCGCGTCGACCGGATCTCGGCAAACGGGATGGCCGCTTCGGCCGGCGCTTGCTCCGCTGGTTTCTCAGACATGATCTTCCTCCAGGGCATCCCAGATCAAACGTGGATCGAAACTGTTCGCCGCGAACATGGTGATAATGACGACAGCGGCAAAATAGTGCCCGCCCGGTCCGGCGTCGAGATTGGCCAGGGCGCCGAGTTTGACCAGGGCGATCATCAGGGTGATGACAAAAACGTCGAGCATCGACCAGCGACCGACCAGGTCGATGATGCGGAACAGGCGCGTCCGGTGGCGCGGGCGGCTGAACCAGCGCAGTTGAATGCTCAGCAGCAGATAGCTGAGTGTCACGATCTTGAAGATCGGGATGAAAACGCTGGCGGTAAAGATGATCAGGGCAATAAACGGGGAACCGTCTTCATAAAAAAAGATGACGCCGGAGAGGATGGTGTCGGCTTGCGTCGCTCCCAGCGAGCTGGAGAGGGTGATCGGCAAAAGATTGGCGGGGATATACAAGAGCGCCGCGGAGAACAGCAGCGCCCAGGTGCGCGACAGGCTGTTCGGCTTGCGCGCGTGCAGGGCGGCTCCGCAACGGGGACAAACCGGTAGCCCTGCGCTGCCGCAAGGCATGCGGCTGGTCAGGCGGCAGGTCCCGCAACTGACCAGGCCTGCCCGGCGGGCGGTCGTCACAGCGCTGTTCATGACGGCTCAAGCCTTTCCCAGAGCTGCTGATGATCGACCAGCATACCGATGCCGATCTGCACCAGGATCAACCCCGCGAAAGAGTAAAGAGCGACGCCCGGGATAACGGTTCCGATCTTCAGCAGTTTGATCAGGGCGACCAGGATGCCGATCATATAGATGTCAAGCATGCTCCAGGGCTCGATGGCAATGATGCTTTTCAGCAGCGGTTTTCCGCCGGGTACCTGTTTGCCGAGCGATAACAGGCCGAGAATGTAGCTCAGTCCGCACAGCTGCAGCAGCGGCGCCAGCAGGGTGGTCAGGACAACCACGGCCCCGAGCCCCCACATGCGGCTCTGGAACAGCTGGAAGATGCCGCTGATGAAGATGCTGTCCTGCTGTATCCCGCCGGTCTTCACCGCCATGAAAGGGAAGGCGTTGGCCATGAAGAACAGGAGCAGGCCGCTGAGAACCAGCGGCAGCGTCCGGGAGATCATGTGGATTCTGGGGCGGAGCAGAATCGCTCCG
>DASWJX010000038.1:0-10463 GCA_036396915.1 Geopsychrobacteraceae bacterium
GCTGCCGGGATTGCCGGTCCCCGGCCGGTCGCGTGCAGTGCGATGCAGGTAGGCGCTGTCGAAGCGCAACTGCGTTTCGCGCAGCCGCACCAGGGCGGCCGGATTGGCCAGCACGGCGCTGGCATCGTCAACCGTCGCCAGCGCCGCGCCGCCCATGGCCAGGGTGCGGGCCCCCGGCGTATCCAGGGTGTAGTGGAAGTCAAACCAGGTCGGTCCGTTGTCGAAGGCGAAACCGGTCGCCGGGCAAACAAACAGGATCAAACCCGCCAGCCATGCGACGGAAACGTTTCTCACCGGCAATTCCTCTTCAATCGATGCAGCAGAGTCGCGCAAAAATCAAACATCCGGCAGGCCGACAAACCCCGCCCGGAAGCTGAAGTTAAGCCCTTTATATGCTAAACTTTGCAGATTGTAAAACCTTGACAATATTCTAAAAACAATATATATGTTTTCTAGAATATTTTCCGGGAGGACACCATACGATGAAACTGCAACTGACCGATCTGAGCCTTCGTTTTCCGCGCGCGCTGCTACTGCTGGTGCTGCTGGCCACCCTGTTCTTCGCCTGGCAGTTTCCCAAGGTCAGATTCGACAACGATCCGGAGAACATGCTCTCCGCACAAGAGCCGGTCCGCGTCTTTCATCATGAGGTCAAGGAGAAGTACGCCCTCTACGATTTCGTGATTGTCGGCATCGTCAACGAAAGCGACCGGCACGGTATCTTCAATCCGGAAACCCTGACCCGCATCGACCGGCTGACCACACAGCTGCTGAGCCTGCAGCGCGGCGCAAACGGGCTGCCGGAAGTCCGCAGTTTCGACGACGAGGGTCAAAACAGCGGGCGTCGCAGCATCGACCTGACCCCGGATAGCGCCTGGCAGCAAACCCTGAACGTTGCCTTCAACCATCAGCCGAACCGCCTGTTCGACGCGCAGGGGCAGAGCGTCATCATCGGCCGCGAACTGATCGCGCCGAGCGTGGTCGACAATATCAAGCAGGCCGCGCTGGGCTCCCTCAAGCTCGAATATCTGATGGAAAAGGCGCCGGCGAACCGCGCCGAAGCGCTGCAGATTCGCGACGATGCCATGAACAACCCGCTTTACGCAGGGACCCTGGTTGCCGAAGACGAAAAGGCGATCTGCCTCTATATCCCGATCAGCGAGAAGATCTACAGCTACAACGTCGCCTCCCTGGTCCGCAACCTGACCGCCGACTGGCCGGAGGCGGACCAGGTCTACATTACCGGGCTGCCGGTGGCCGAAGACACCTTCGGTATCGAAATGCTGGTGCAGATGGCCACCTCGGCGCCGCTGGCCGGACTGGCCATCTTCGTTCTGCTGCTGCTGTTCTTCCGCAACCTGAGCCTGATCATCGCCCCGATGCTCGTGGCCGTGGTCAGCGTCATCTGCACCATGGGGCTGCTGATCGGGCTCGGCTACGACGTCCATATCATGAGTTCGATGATTGCCATCTTCCTGATGCCGATTGCGGTGGCCGACTCGGTGCATATCCTCAGCGAGTTTTACGACAGCTATCCGCGCTTTCAGGACAAGAAAAAGACCATCCGCCACGTCATCGGCCACCTGTTCCGGCCGATGCTCTACACCAGCCTGACCACCATTGCCGGCTTCGCCTCGCTGGCGACCACGCCGATTCCCCCGGTCCAGGTGTTCGGCCTGCACGTGGCCTTCGGTGTCGCCCTGGCCTGGCTCTTGAGCATGACCCTGGTGCCGGCTTACGTGATGCTGCTGGTCCCGACCAAAAAACTCCGGAAACTGACCCTTCCCGCCGCTGCGGGAAAACCGTCCGGCGGCCTGCTCAACCGCTTTCTGGAAGGGCTGGGAACCTTCAGCACCTTGCGCCGGCGGCCGATCATCCTGCTGGCCTCGGCTCTGGTCGTGATCGCCCTGGTCGGCATCAGCCGCATTCAGGTCAACGACAACCCGGTCAAATGGTTCAGCCCCGACCATGAAATCCGCGTCGCCGACAAGGTGCTGAACCATCATTTCGGCGGTACCTATACCGCCTACCTGACCTTGGCGGAAAGCCGGCCGGGACTCTGCGACTGCGAAAAAAACGCCACCACCATGGCCATCGAAGCGGAGCAGCGGTTTGCCGCGATCTATCCGCAGGCGGTGGCGATTTTCCAGCAGAAGCTCGAAGAACTGCGCAGCCGCTACGGCACGAACGACGCCCAGGACGTCCGGCGGGCCTTCGTCGAGCTGGTGCAGCTGGCGGAACAGCTCGACAGCGAAACCACCGCGGTCTGGGCCGAGCTGGCCGACGCCGTCAACTATCTCGACCCGCGGGAGCTCACGGTCGCGACCCTGCACAGCAGGATCGCGCCGCTGGCGGAGATTCCGGATGAACACAAACGGACCCTGCACGACGCGCTGGCGGAGCAAACCGACCTGCAGGGGCTGGAGCTGATCGAGGCGGCCCTTGCGATCACCGACCGGTACACCGCCTATGCGTTCGTCGACTTCGTCTACGAGATGGAAGCGGAGCTGACCGCGCCGCTCTTCAAAAAGCCGAAAATGTTGCGATATCTTGCACAGCTGCAGGACCATCTGGCGGGCAATCCGGTGGTCGGCAAGACCTCTTCGGCGGTCGACTCGCTGAAGAAGGCGGCTTTTGAGCTGAACTACCTGGAGCCCCCCGGCGGCCTGTCCGCAAGCGACCAGGCCGCCTACCGCGAGCGCAACCAGTCATTCAATGCGATCCCGGAAACCGCGGCGGCAGTCGGCCAGGTTTTCGTGCAGCTCGAAGGGATGAAGAAAAAGGACAGCCTGTTTCACCTGATTACCCGCAACTACCAGGAAGCCAATGTCTGGGTGCAGCTGACCAGCGGCGACAATCAGGACATGGCGGCGGTGGTCAAAGACCTGGACGCATACCTGCTGGAACATCCGCCGCCGACGCCGATGAAGATCGAATGGGCCGGGCTGACCTATCTGAACGTGATCTGGCAGGACAAGATGGTCAAGGGCATGATGACCTCGCTGGCCGGCTCTTTCGTGGTGGTGCTGGTGATGATGATAATGCTGTTCCGTTCGGTCCTGTTCGGGGTCCTGGCGATGATCCCGCTGACCATCACCATCATGATCAGCTACGGCATTATCGGCCTGATCGGCAAGGACTACGACATGCCGGTGGCGGTGCTGTCGGCGCTGACCCTCGGCCTGAGCGTCGACTTCGCGATCCATTTTCTGCAGCGGGCGCGGGAACTTGAACGCCAGTCGGGCAGCTGGGAAAACGCCGCGAAACAGATGTTCAAGGAACCGGCCATGGCCATCAGCCGCAACGCCATTATCATCGCCGTCGGCTTCACCCCGCTCTTGCTGGCGCCGCTGGTCCCCTACCAGACCGTCGGCTTCTTCCTGGCGACGATCATGGCGGTCTCCTGGCTGGCAACTTTGTTCCTGCTGCCCGCCCTGCTGACCGCCCTGCGGAACTACGCGTTCCGCAAGCCGGAGCACGATAAAGATCAAGAGTGAACCTTGTCGCCTTTGCGCAAAGGAGTTTTACCATGACCAAGAGATGGATCTTGCCGCTGACCCTGTTCTGCCTGAGCCTGTGCGCGGCCCCGCTCGCCGCGGCAGAGCCGAGCGCCGACGAAATCGTCGCCAAAGCCAATCAGGCCGCCTACTACGCGGGCGCCGACGGCAAAGCCGATGTCACCATGGTCATCAGCGCCGCCGACGGCGGAACCAGAGAGCGGCGCTTCACCATTTTGCGCCTCAACGACGGACCGCGGGACCAGAAGTTCTACGTCTACTTCCAGACCCCGGCCGATGTCCGCAAAATGGCCTTTCTGGTCTGGAAAAACGCCGATCGGGACGATGATCGCTGGCTCTGGCTGCCGGCCCTCAACCTGAAGAAGCGGATCGCGCCCGGCGACAAACGGACCAGCTTCGTCGGTTCCGACTTTTTCTACGAAGATGTCTCGGGGCGCGGACTCGAAGAGGATAGTCATCAGCTGGTCGAAACCACCGCCGACGCCTACCTGATCCGCAACGAGCCGAAAGATCCCGGCAGTGTCGAATTCGCCTACTATCTGGTCTGGATCGACAAAACCGATTTCCTGCCGCGCAAGGCGGAATACTACAACCCGCAGGGGCAACTCTACCGGCGGGTCGAGGCGCTGCGGGTGGAGACCGTCGACGGACACCCGACGGTGATCGAATCGAAGGCCAGCGACCTGATCGCCGGCACCAGCACCCTGAACAGTTTCAGCAACATCAGCTACGACATCGGACTGAACAAGAGAATCTTCAGCGAGCGCTTTCTGCGGCGCCCGCCCCGCGAAGTGACGCAGTAAGCGCCGGCGATGATAACCACCGGGAAAGGACTGCAACCTTGAAAGTTCGGCATCATTTACTGCTGCTGGCCCTCTTCGTCATCGGCCTGCCTTCGACGGGCCTGGCGCTCGGGCTGCTGGAGGATGTGCCGCTGCACGGATTTTTCGACCTGCGCGGCGGGATGCGGACCGGCAGCGACCCCCTGCAGCGCCAGACCAGCCTGCTCGAGTCGCGCCTGCAGCTCGCCCTGGAACACTACGGCGAGCAGGCGGTGCTGCAGCTGCGCGGGGATTTTCTCTACGACAATGTCGCAGAACACCGGACCCCCGATCTGGAAGAGGGGGAGGGGACGCTCGACCTGCGCGAAGCGAACCTGCTCTTCTCGCCCATACCGAGTGCCGATGTCAAGGCGGGTCGGCAGATCCTCACCTGGGGGACCGGCGATCTGCTCTTCATCAACGACCTGTTTCCCAAAGACTGGCAATCGTTCTTTACCGGCCGCGACGAGGAATACCTGAAAGCGCCCTCCGATGCGCTGCTGGTCAGCCTGTTCCCGGCCTTCGCCAATATCGACCTGGTCTACACGCCCCGTTTCGACAGCGATCGCTTTCTCTCCGGCGAACGCCTTTCGTTTTCCGGCTTCAGCGGAACGCCGATCGCCGTCGACAAGCCGGACCGCTGGTTCGAAGATCACGAACTCAATCTGCGGCTGTCGCGCAACCTGGCGGGCTACGAACTGGCCGCCTACGTCTACCGCGGCTACTGGAAAAGTCCGACCGGATTCGATCCGCAGCGCGGCACGGCCCTCTTCCCGCGCCTCAACGTCTACGGCGCCAGCCTGCGCGGAGAACTGCAAGGCGGTATTTTCAACCTGGAAGGGGGCTACTACGATTCCCGTCACGACCGCGACGGCGACGATCCGCTGCTCCCCAACAGCGAACTGCGGCTGCTGGCCGGCTACGAACGGGAGCTGGCGCAAGAGCTGACCGGCAGTTTGCAGGTCTATCTGGAGCAGCTGCGGGAGTACGCCGCCTACCGCCGCTCAGTGCCGGACGGACAGCCGGTGCGGGATGAATACCGGAAGCTTTTAACCCTGCGGCTGACCAAACAACTGCTCAGCCAAAGACTGACCCTCAGCCTGTTCAGCTACTGGTCGCCCAGCGATGAGGATTACTACCTGCGCCCGCAGCTCCGCTACAAGTGGAGCGACGCCTGGCTGCTGACCTGCGGCGGCAACCTGTTCGGCGGCGAGCAGGCTCATACATTCTTCGGACAACTGGAAGACAACAGCAATCTTTACGCCGGGGTTCGTTACAGTTTCTGACGATGCCCGGCCCTAAACGGAAAGGACCGCCACCATGACAATTAACCGTTACCTGAGGATGATCGCCGGCTTCTTTATTATGCTCAGCGTAGCTCTGGGCTATCTGCACTCGCCCTACTGGTATTTCTTCACCGCCTTCGTCGGTCTCAACCTGTTCCAGAGCGCCTTCAGCGACTGGTGCCCGATGATCACCCTGCTGAGAAAAATCGGGGTCAGGGAAGGCTGAGCGGCTTCAGCACAAAGCGAACGACACAAAGGGGGGCGCGACCGAATGTCGCGCCCCCCTTTGTTGAACCTGTCTTGGCAGACCCCGCAACTTCCGGCCCGGGTGCCTGCTCCGCTACCGACAGCGTTGACTCTCTGTCGCCGGGAAAACCTCAACAGATGGTTGTCGAGCAAGGGCCGGGCATAGCAGATAGTGCCTGTTTCGCCCAGCAGCGCACCGAAGCGACGGACAAAATCATGGCGATCCATGTCATCTTCGAAGATGTCGAATTAGGCGACACCGCGAATGATGACGTGCTGAAGCTGGGTCAAGCAAAGACCCCTTTTACGTGCCCTCCCATGGACGAAATCCCATCAGTTTCGATAGACATCCCGGCGGTGGCCAACCTTGACGACCGTGACCACCAAATTCTGGTCCTGAATTTCGTAGAGGATGCGGTAGACGCCCTTGCGCACCCGGTAGCGCTCCTGGGCGGAGAGCTTTTCGCATCCGGCGGGACGGGGATCATCGGCCAAGGCCTGGATGCGCCTCAGGATGGCGGCGACATCCGCGTTGGGGAAAGCACGCAGATCCTTGGCAACCGAACGCTTGATGACCAGTTTATAGCTTGCCATGGGCCTTCAGGTCATCGAGGAGCGCTTCATAGGTCATGGTCGGTTCGGCTACCCTTTCGGCGAAGGCGGTCAGGTCCTCCTGGTCTTCGCGCAGCGCTTGGCGCACGGCTTCATTAACCAGGTCGGAAACCGTCCGGTTGGAGGCCGCCGCCTTCAGGCGCAGGGCCTGGTGCAGGACGGGGTCGAGATAGATGGTGGCTCGTTTGGAGAGTTCGGTCATTTCGTAACCTCCTTGACGACAGCTTAACGTTATAACGTCCAGACGTCAAGGCGCTGAAGCCTTGGCTGTTCCAACCCTGCGGCCTCACTCGGCGATTGTTTTTCGCTGGTTCGTGGGCCTTAAAGGGGGCATTGGGGGGCTGAAAAGGGCGGTTTAAGAGCAGAAGAATCAAGCTGGAGTCTGTATTTTTTGTTGTGATTGCAGTCTCTTAGCGGGCTTTAGGCTGTCGCGGCAGGAATACCAGTTACCCGGCACCCCCCGCACAGATCCCAGCGTGCAGAATTACCGCACTGGGCTCCTGCCTCAGGTCAGACGCAAAAGCGTTGATATGGGTATGGGTGTCGTACTCTTGCACGGGGTATCCATTGCACCATCCATCCATGCATGCGTTGCCAGGGTTCCCCTTGGCCGGAGACCTTTTCTCCACGAACTCCGCCGGTGGTTGGCCGCTGTTGTCTGGTTGTGCACCTTTGTTCGTTCGTTTCATCGATACTACGTCTCCGCCCGACTTCCCAGTCGCGTGCATGTCGGGTGGTCGGCCTCTGGCCTTCCCCGACCGGACCGTCTGTTGGATTACGGACGGTCGCTTCTGGGATCTCCCGGTTTCCGTGTAAAGAGTTTGCGTACATGCGCTGGGTCTCAGACTCCGCGGGTTCGATACGCCACTTGCGATTACGCGACGTATCGTGTGGCCTTCCCCTTCGGACCACAAGGTCGGCAACCCGGATGAGGTGATTTCGGAGCTCAATAGCCATGCCTGCACGCCCCCTGTCAACGCTTCGCCGCCCCCCTTACGAGAGGCCGACGCATGACTCGGGGCCATAGTTGATCGCTAGTCTTTACTATGCGGGGACTTGCACCCCTTACTCTCTACCGGCTTTTACCGGCGCTTTCGGTCCGACCCCGCACGCTCCATCTTAGCCATCGCTCCATCTCAGCAAGCGCGCGTCCCCATCAAGTTTCCCGCGAGCTCCCATGGGGGCAGCTTAACTGAGGGAGGCGTTTATCCGCCGACTTTCCTCTCGAAGCCAGCCGGAATGATCAGGTCATTCGGGCTCAGGTCGCTGATGGAAGAGTGACCCATGGCCAGAAGGAACGAGTCGAGACCCTTGCGCAGGAGATCGAGTACGTTCTCAACGCCGGTCTGCCCGTTGGCGGAAAGACCCCACAGGTAGCCGCGGCCGATCATGACCGCCTTAGCACCCAGGGCAAGGGCTTTCGCCACATCACTGCCGCGGCGGATGCCGCCGTCCAGCACAACTTCCACATCCTTGCCGACTGCTTCGGCGATGCCGGGCAGGAAGCGGATGGGGGCCGGGGTCGAATCCAGGTTGTTACCGCCGTGGTTAGAGACGGAGATCGCCGTTACACCGGCGTCAACCGCACGCTTGGCGTCATCGATGCGGGTGATTCCCTTGAGCATGAACGGACCGCCCCATTCTTTGACGATCCACGCCACGTCTTCCCAGGTCGGGGGAGGAGTCATCATCCACTCGCCGTAGGCCTGGAAGAAAGTCGGTGCCTCTCCGCCGGGCTGGGTAAAGTTGGGTGATTTGAGGTCAGGGAGGTAGGCGGCCTTGGCAAAGTCCAAACACCACTTCGGACGGCGGATTGCCTGGGGCATAAAGTACATCATGGTCTTCAGGTCCATCTTTTCGGGGATCTTCGGGCTCCCCCAGTCACGACCGACAGCATAGCACCAGTCGAGGGTGAGGATCATACCGACCGACCCGGCAGCACGGGCGCGCTCAAGGCGATATTTCATGATTTCGCGGCCACCGGACCAGTAGACCTGAAAGAAGGTTTTGGGGCAGGCAGCGCATATTTCTTCAATGGACTTGCTGGCGAACTGGCTGAGGCTCATGGCCGTACCGCGGGTGGCGGCAGCACGGGCGGCCGAAAGTTCGCCATCGGGGTTTACCGCCTGAACACCGGCGGGAGAAATGAATACCGGCTGGGAGAGTTCCTGTCCCATGATGGTAGTCGCCTGTTCACGGGTGCCGGACAGGTCGGCGATGTGCGGTGCAACCCCCAGCTCGGAAAAGGCCTCCGTATTGTCCTTGTAACTTACTCCTTTTTCCGACCCGGCGAGGATCGCCTTGTACACTGCCCGCGGCAGGCGCTTTTCTGACAAACGCTGCGCCTCTGCCACGGTTTCGAACCAAATATTCTTGCCCATCGGAACTACCTCCTCCTAAAAGATGGCTGGGGGGTCACATCTTAATCTTTAAGCAGAGGGACGAACATCCCCGCACCTTCGGTACTCGCACCGACTGTGTTGATTTTACCTTACATTTAAAGATGTGACCACCGTTCCGCAGAAATGCTCAGGTCCAGACACGCCTGCGCGCGCTTTGGGAAGCCGTCAAGGACGGTTGAGTACCGGATGACATCGACAGCAAAGCAATATCCTGAATATCAATGCCTTTTGTCGATCCCCGGCTTTGGGCCAATCATTTCGGCCATGGTTCTTGCCGCCATTGGCGATGCCTCGCGGTTTGGCAATCAAAAGCAGGTATTACGCTTGGCGGGCCTGGACCTCAGCGCTTCCCGCAGCGGCACAACCAGCACCAGCGCCACCCCGGTGATCTCCAAGCAAGGTAAGGCTGCAATGCGGTACGCTCTGGTGCAGGCAGCCCAGGTCGCATCTTCCTTGAATCCGACCGTAAGGACCTACTTCAGCCGCCTGCTCAAAGGGCGCGAATTGGAACGTGGCATCAAGATGAAGATGAAGGTCAAGCTGGCGGCCAAGATGCTGGTCGTTGCCTGGACGCTGATGAAGCGTAAAGAGAAATTCAACCCTTCCTGCTTCCTGGGATGCACAACCGAAAAAGCTAATAGTAAGGCAACACAAAAAGCTAATATTGACATGACATGAAAAGCTAATTATCATAAGACACGAAAAGCTAATAACAAAGGAGCCCACGCTATGCCGACCCCCTCCGAAAAACTAGCCTCATCTCTGGAAATTCTGCACCAGCTACAGCAGCGGGGCATGACAGCCATCCGCTCGGAGGATTTGTCGCGCACCCATCGCGAGCGCTTAGTGAAGAACGGATTTTTGCAGGAAATCCTGAAGGGATGGTACATCCCGGCCAAGCCGGGCACCCCCGCCGGCGAGAGCACGTCGTGGTACGCCTCCTTCTGGGACTTTTGTGCAGCCTATCTGCTGCACCGCTTGGGCAAGGCATGGTGTTTGTCCCCCGAGCAGTCCCTGGCTTTGCATGCCGGTAACCGCACCGTCCCCCGGCAGCTTCTGGTACGCTCTCCCAAGGCCCGCAACCGAATTACGGAGCTGCCCTATGGCACCTCGTTGCTCGATGTGCGAGCGACGATGCCCGATCCGGCAAACATCGTCACCCAGGAGGGGATGCGCGCCTTCTCGGTCCCGAGCGCCCTGACGGCGTGCTCGCCGGGCTTTTACACCGCTCAGTCGACCGATGCCCGCGCGGCTCTTTCCATGATCCGCAGCGCCTCGGACCTTTTGCCGCATCTGCTCGAAGGGGCACATAGCACCATCGCCGGGCGTTTGGCCGGGGCTTTGCGCAACATCGGCCGCGACAGAATCGCCGAGGACATTGTGCAAACCATGCGCGCCGCCGGCTACAAGATCGTGGAGAGTGACCCTTTTTCCGCCAAGCTGCCCACGATCTTGTCGCCGCGCGAGACCTCCCCGTATGTTAACCGCCTTCGCCTGATGTGGCAGCAGATGCGCAGGCCGATAATTGAACACTTTCCACCTGCCCCAGGCCAACCCCAAAATATAGCCGCCTACATG
>DASWJX010000039.1:0-13736 GCA_036396915.1 Geopsychrobacteraceae bacterium
CTTCAACTCCGTCCCTTATCATTCCTACGAAGAACTGGTCTGCGGCGATTGCCATCGGTCGGTTGGCGACACAAACAACCAGGCCGGAACCTCAAACCGACCGTCCCTGCACAAAGCCGACATTACCGACCTCTGCCTTTCATGCCACATGGAGGGACGGAACACGCCGCTGACGGCCGACCTTCCGGCCGTCGCGGACGGCGGCTGGGAAGCCCCCATTGTCATGACCCGGGACGGCAAGAACCCGGCCATCCTCGCCGCGACCCCCTTTGCCCAAGCTGCCGGCCCGGCGACCGTCGACCTGCTCAACGGCCGGGCCCCCAGCCGTTGAGCAGGTCGACTCTGTATTCCCTGGCATTTGTTATAGTTGTTTTAAGCAGGGATCGTCTTCAGCGGCGATCGCTTATCGCAGCGACAACGGACCAAGGCCGATTGAAAATGCGCATAACCCTGGCGTACAACCTGAAACAGGAGCAGGAACAGGACGAGGCACACGCCGAATTGCTCTCGCAGGGGGATGTCGATCGCCTGGCAGGGGCCTTATGCAGCCTCGGCCACGAGGTTGCGCCGCTGGAAGTCTCCGGCCCTTTCGACCGGATGATCGACCGTCTGCTGGCCTCCAGGCCGGATCTGGTTTTCAATGTTGCGGAGGGCCGCCACGGTCCGCTGCGTGAAGCCATCTATCCGGCGATCTACCAGCAACTGGGGCTGCCCTTCACCGGCGGCGGCAGCCGACTGCTGCTGGTCGACCTGGACAAGCGACTGGCTGAAAAGGTGCTCTCCCTGCAGGGGGTCCGCGTGCCGCAAGGAAAGCTGCTCACCCCCTGCGACCGTGAACTTCCCGATCAGCTGAGCTATCCGCTCATCATCAAACCCAATTACGAAGGCTCCGGCATGGGGATCCACCAGGACTCGGTGGTTTCGTCCCCGGAGGAGGCCCGTGAAACCGTCGACCGGCTGCTGAAGGCCTACCCGGAGGGGCTTGATGCGGAAGAGTACATCCACGGCCGCGAACTGACCGTGCCGATGCTTGAGGCATGGCCCGGTCACCTGCTCGAAATCGTCGAACATGTCTTCAGCGGGGAAGGCGAGTACGCGATCTACGATTACGAACGCAAGATCGCCGGCGAGCGGGACGGTACGGTCAAGGCGGTTTGCCCGCCGCAGTTGCAGCCGCGGGAACGCCTGGAGGTTCTTGCCCTGGCCGAAAAAGTCTACCGGATCATGCCCTGCCCCGATCTCGGCCGCATCGACATCCGTTTGCAAGATGACGGCACGCCCTATTTTATCGAACTCAATCCGCTGCCGCGCCTGCAACCGGACGGCTCGCTGATCATCTCGGCCGCGGCCAAAGGGCTCGCCTATGAGCGGGTCATCGACATGGTGGTCGGTTCGGCGGCCCGCCGCTACGGAATCCCCCTGACCAGCCGGCGCTCGGCCACGATCAGGATCGGAACCGAGCGCCCCACCTGCCGGGAACTCGGCATCTCGGTAGGCCGCCTTTTGCCGGGACCGTGGAATGCCATCACCGATGTCGCCGAAGTGCATGTCGGGCATGTCACCCGGATCGAGGACGTGGTTGCCGGCGGCGAGAGCGGCAAGGAAAAAACCGCGATCCGCACCGGCATCACTGCCATTGTGCCCCGCACCGGCGGTCTGTTCCACAACCACCTGGTGGCCGGTGGGTTCGTCCTCAACGGCATCGGCGAAATGTCGGGGCTGATTCAGGCCAAGGAGTGGGGCTGGCTCGAAACCCCGATCCTGCTCACCAACACCATGTCGGTCGGTGCAGTGCATACCGGCATTATCCGCCACATGATCAAGCAGTACCCTGAACTGGGGCGGCAGGTCGATGTCAGCATCCCCCTGATCGGTGAAACCAACGATGCCTTTCTCAACGACGTGCGCCTGCTGGTCAACACGCCCGAAGCGGCGATCAGGGCGATCCATGCCGCCAGAAGCGGACCGGTGCCGCAGGGCTCGGTCGGTGGCGGCACGGGGATGATCTCCTTCGACTTCGCCGGCGGCATCGGCAGCGCCTCGCGGGTGTTGCCGCACGAGTACGATGGCTATACGCTCGGGGTACTGGTGCAGTCCAACTTCGGCAAGATGCGCAACCTGACCATCGACGGTGCCGTGGTCGGACGCCGGCTCGATCCCCTCTTCCCCGAGCATGGCCGCCGGGGGAAGACCTACGGATCGGTGATCGTGGTAATCGCCACCGATGCGCCGCTGCTCTCGGTGCAGCTCAGCCACCTCTCCAAGCGCGCCGCTCTCGGCCTCGGCCGGGTCGGCTCCTATGCGGCGACCACCAGCGGTGAAATCATATTCGCCTTCAGCACCGGCAACCGCGCCTCGCGGGAGGCCAAGGAAAAATCCCGCATCATGAATCTTTCCTTCGTTTCCGACGAGCATCTCAACCTGTTGTTTGAAGCGGTGATCGAAGCCACCGAGGAGGCGGTGCTCAACGCCATGTTCTGCTCCGGCGGCATGACCGGCATGCAGGGCCGCTTCGCTCCCCCGCTCCCGGCGTCCATCGTGCAGGAGCTGCTGTTCGCCAAGTCGAAAGAAGCATAAACGGGATCGCAAGCATTCTGCTTGCCCGCAGCCGGCAGGAACAACCTAGAAAGCATACTGCAGATTCACGCTCGACCTGAAATCATTCTCCTTGATCCCGGCGGAAGGGTTGCTGTCACGTTCCCAGAGATTGGCCAGACGCAGACTCCAGGGCCCGGCAATGGCCGTTGTCAGGGTCGCCTCGTTGCGGCTGGTGAACTCGCCGCCCGCCTCGAGATTCGGATAGAGGATGAGCTGGTCGGCAAAGGTCACGTTCTCATGGATCAGGTAACGGAAGCGGACGCCAAGACGGGCCGTGAGCCACTGGTCGTCCCGGGCAGCGATGCGGTCCTCGGAAAAGTAGGCGAGACCGGCTTCAACGGCAAGGGCTGTTTTTTCATCGTCCCATAACTGGTAGCCGCCGCCGGGACCGACGACGGTGCGCAGATCAAGATCCTTGAAGCGGTCTTTCAACATCTCGATCCCCAGGTAGCCGTAAAATTTTTCGCTAAAAAACTCATCGTACTTGAGCGCCCCGTAGCTATCGCGAGTGATCAGAGCCCCGTCTTCCCTGGCATAGTTGTAAAGCAGCGCCAGGCTGAACCGGTCATCGGCGCTTTTGCGAACCGTTTCGCCGCCGAAGCTGATGCTGGTGCGGTCGGTATTGCCGGACTGCTTGAAGGCGCCGAGAAAAACATTGCCCGCCCAGCTCGAAGCAGGCGGCGGGGGAACGTTGATCGAGGCAACCCGAGACCAGTCGATGGTCACCGCCCCCCGCTCGGGACCGCCCAGAACCCTGGTTTCGCCCGCCTCGCTGTGCAGCGGCCCGCTCAGAACCTCGCCCCCCGTCATGCGCACCTCGACAGGCCGGTCGGTATTGATGCTCCGCACCGCGGCGGCACTGATTTCAAGCTGGTCCGCATAAACCGTTTTCAGCGTCACCACCCCCTGGTCCGCTTTGAGCAGAGTACCGCTGATCCGGTCGCCGTTGTTCAGGACAACCAGGTCCGCGGCGCCGCTCTGATCCGCCGCAAAAAGAGTCATTACGGTCAGGATCGCTGCTGTCGCAAAGGTTTTGCACCGATGCACGGTTCACCTCCTCGAATCATAAGCCAGATGCCTTCTTTGCTCGCGGCACGCTACCTGACGGGAATATCCTTATCCCCCGGATCCTGGTCGCGACGAAAAATGCCGGGCAGCGCGATACCGAAATAGTTCAGACACATCAACAGGGTGGCGACCGCTGCCGCCTCGTCCAGATTGCCGATAAACGGCAGGTTGTCGGGGATCAGCTCAAAGAGGCCCGCGCCGGGATTGAGCAGATAGAACAGGCAGAACAGGCCGAGCAGGAAGATGCCGAACTTTTTCATAACAACCTCATGTGACGAAGGGGACCGCTTTTGATCATTATAGCGGACCGCGAAGCTGAAGTCGTTCGCGGACCGGATCAGGCTTTCGGCGACCGGACAGATGGCTGCTATACTACAAAGGCGTGAAGGTCACCCCAAGCCTCGCGGCATCACTCAGCGCTGGTGAACATCGGCAGCCGTTTATTTGTGCAGGGCCGCGCCGGTTCGTCATTGCCAAACCGAACGCACGGATAGGGCGCAATGGAAGCAAACGGAGACCATCCCACGCGGATCGAAGCCGGCGGCGAAGAAGATTCGGCCGTCGCCTGGCACGCCCTTGCGGTGAACGAGGTATTCGAAAAGCTTCAGTCGGGGATCCACGGTCTCTCCGCGGAGCAGGTTCTGGAGCGGCAGCGTGAATTCGGCCCCAACGCCCTGCCGGCGAAAAAGCCGCCGGGCCTCGGCATCATCTTTCTGCACCAGTTTCTCAGCCCCCTGATCTACATCCTGCTGGCGGCCGGCACGGTCGCCCTGAGCATCGGCGAACTGACCGATGCCGTCTTCATCTTCGCGGTGATCCTGCTCAATGCCTCCCTCGGCACCTTCCAGGAGTGGAAAGCGGAGAGGAGCGCCGCGGCCCTTCAGCAGCTGCTGAGCGTCCATGCCCGCGTCCGCAGACAGGGGGAGGCGACGGAAATCGCCGCCAAGGAACTGGTGCCGGGGGATGTGGTCCTGCTCGAATCCGGCAGCCGGGTCCCGGCCGATCTGCGCCTGATCGGCGCCAGGGATCTGGCCATCGACGAGTCGCTGCTGACCGGCGAGTCCCAGCCGGTCGGCAAAAACGACCGCACCCTGAGCGGAGCGCTGCCGGTGGCGGAACGCGTCAACATGGCTTTTGCCGCCTCCACCGTGACCAGCGGCCGCAGCATCGGGGTGGTGGTGGCGACCGGGCTGCTCACCGAGGTGGGACGGATCGCCCGGGCGGTCACCGGCGCCGCAACGGCCAAGCCGCCCCTGGTGATCCGCATGGAGCGCTTCGCCCGGCAGATCAGCTATCTGGTGCTCGGCTTCGTCGGGCTGCTCGCCCTCTTCGCCCATTTCCAGGGCACCCCCTGGCTGGAGGTCTTCTTCATGGCGGTGGCCCTGGCCGTCTCCTCCATTCCCGAAGGTCTGCCGGTGGCGATGACGGTGGCCCTCTCCATCGCCACCACCCGCATGGCGCGGCGCAACGTCATCGTCCGCAAACTGACCGCCGTGGAAGCACTGGGGAGCTGTACCTGCATCGCCAGCGACAAGACCGGGACGCTGACCGTCAACCGGCAGACCGCAAAAGTGGTCTCCCTGCCCGACGGCGCACTCTTCGCCGTCTCCGGCGAAGGGTATGCGGGAACGGGAGAAGTAACCACCGCCGAAGGGAAGGCACCGGACGGTCCGGAGCGCGAGCGACTCAGGCGACTGGCCGAAGCGGTCGCCCTCTGCAACGAAGGGAGCCTGGTGCTCAAAGAGGGGGGCTGGCAGCATCACGGCGACGCCGTCGATATTGCCCTGCTCGCCCTGGCCTTCAAAATCGGCGTCTTTCCGAAGACAGGGCAGGACGAAACGGAACCGCTCGGCGACATCCCCTTCGAGTCGGAGCGGCGCTATGCCGCCCGCTTTCACCGGCAGGACGGACGCATCCATGTCGCCGTCAAGGGGGCGGCGGAAGCGGTCCTCCCCTTCTGCGCCACCATGCAACAGGGAAACGGCACGGTGCCGCTCGATCTGGCACGGGCGGAGAGCGAGACCCTCGCCCTCGCCGAGGGGGGCTACCGGGTCATCGCCGTCGCCGACGGCCGTCTGGCGCCGGAATCCGTGCTGGACGAGCCCCTGGAGGAAGCGCTGCCGCCGCTGACCTTTCTGGGCCTGATCGGCCTCATCGACCCGCTGCGCCCCGAAGCCCGGGACGCCGTCGAGCGCTGCCGCAGGGCCGGCATCAGGGTGGTCATGGTCACCGGCGATCATCCGGCCACCGCCTACTCCATCGCCCGCGAACTCTCCATCGCCCACAGCCGGGAGGATCTGGTCACCGGCCGGCAGCTGGCCGACATCGGCTCCGCGGACGTCCCGCAGTTTCTCGAAACCGTGCGCCGGGCCACGGTCTTCAGCCGGGTCGCCCCTCTGCAGAAGCTGCACATCGTGGAAGCCCTCATCCGCCTCGGCCATTTCGTGGCCGTCACCGGCGACGGGGTCAACGACGCTCCGGCCCTGCGCCGGGCGAACATCGGCGTGGCCATGGGCTCGGGGACCGACGTGGCCAAGGACACCGCCGAGATTCTCATCACCGACGACAATTTCGCTTCCATCCAGGCCGGCGTGGAGGAGGGGCGCTTCGCCTACGACAACGTGCGCAAGGTCGTTTACCTGCTGATCTCCACCGGAGCCGCCGAAATCGCGCTGTTCGCCCTGGCACTCTTCGCGGGGCTGCCCATTCCGCTGCTGGCGGTCCAGCTGTTGTGGCTCAACCTGGTGACCAACGGCATTCAGGACGTGGCGCTGGCCTTCGAGGGGGGGGAACCGGGAGCCATGGAAAAACCGCCCCGGCCGCCGACGGAGGGGGTTTTCAATCGGCTGATGGTGCAGCAGACGCTCGTCTCCGGGCTGACCATGGGCCTGATCTCCTTCGTCTTGTGGTGGTGGCTGCTGAAAAACGGCTGGACGGAGTCCGAGGCGCGCAACCTGATCCTGCTGCTGATGGTGCTGTTCGAAAACGTCCACGTCTTCAACTGCCGTTCCGAGCGCGTCTCCGCCTTCCGGATCCCGCTGCGCCGCAACCGCATTCTGATTTTCGGCGTCCTCGCCGCCCAGACCATACATATCCTGATCCTGTACAGCCCCCTGATGCAGAAGGTGCTCCAGGTGACCCCCGTCCCCCTTGCCGTATGGGGCAATCTGATCCTGCTGGCTCTTGTGCTGCTGCTGGTGATGGAACTGTTCAAGATGGTGAAGACGCGGACCCGTCAGTCCCGTCCGTAACGCCGTAGGACGAACTTTTTGTGACGCCATCCTCTTAAGTCTTTGCGAGAGTATCAACATTGACATTTCGATTGGTCCCGGATTTTCGATGTGATAGTTTCAACGTAACGGGCTGTGGGCGCCGCTCAACCCGGGCGGAGAATGACCGCCCTGCCGTCCCTTCCCGGCCGTCGGAGACACAGGCATGCGTTTCAGTTTGAAAAACAAGATGGCCTCGACCGTATGCCTGCTGCTGCTGGTGACCCTGTCGCTGGCCGCGATCCTGTCCCTGCGCTTTTACAGCCAGGAGTTCAAGGCAACCATCGCCCGGCAGCAATTCAGCCTGGTCTCGGAAATCGCCAGAAACATCGACCTGCAGATCAGTACCGGCCAGGAGATCATCACCCGCACGGCGGCCGGCATTGCTCCGGAAATCGCCGCCGACCCGGAACGGATCCAGCTGTTTCTGGACCAGCGTCTGGGCGAGGCGAGCAAGCTGTTTTTCGACAACGGCATCTTTTTCTTCTCCCCCGCCGGGATTCTCCTCGCCGAATATCCCTTCAAACCGGACCGGCGGGGCAAGGACTACGCCTTTCGCGACTACTTTCAGCAGACCGTTTCATCAGACCGGCCCCAGGTCTCGGCGCCCTACATTTCCAGCCAGACCCACCACCATCCGGCCATCAACTTCACCGCCCCGGTCTTCGACGGTTCCGGCACGCTCAGCGGCGTCATTGCCGGCAGCGTCGATCTGACCAAGGACAATTTCCTGGGCGGGTTGAATAACGTCACGATCGGCAGCAGCGGCTATCTGTACCTGTTCAACCGCGACCGGCTGATGATCATGCACCCCGACCCGACGCGCATCATGCAGAAGGATGTTCCGCCGGGGGCCAATCTTTTGTTCGATCGGGCCATCGCGGGGTTTGAAGGGACCGAAGAGACGATCAACTCCCGCGGCATCCGCATGTTGACGTCGTTCAAGCCCCTGGCGACCACCGACTGGATCCTGGCGGCCAACTATCCAGCACGGGAAGCCTTCGCTCCCATCGCCAGCTCCCATCGCTACAGCGCCATCGGACTGCTGATACTGCTGGTCGGTTCGACCCTGGTGGTCTGGCTGGTGATGTGGCATCTGACCCGCCCGTTGCTGTCCTTTACCCGCCACGTACAAACCCTGACCACAAAGGACGCCCCGCGACAGCCGTTGCCGATCACCAGCGAGGACGAAATCGGCGTCCTGGTGCAGTCCTTCAATCAACTGATGGCCGAGGTGGAAGAACAAAGGCGCTTGTCCGCTTCCCGCCTCCGGTTTTTGCAGACCCTCTCCGATTCCATTCCCAATCCGATCTATTACAAGGATCCGGCGGGACGTTACCTGGGCTGCAACCGCGCCTATGAAGAGATTCGGGGCTTGAGCCGGGCTGAGCTGTTGGGAAAAAAAACCAGCGAGATCAGTGCCGGCGCCGAGGGCAAAGAACAGGAACGGGCCGAGGCGGCGTTACTGCTGAACCCCGAAACCACCTTTGAAATCTTCGAAAAACCGGTGACCTACCGCGATGGCAGCCGGCACGATGTCCTGTTTTACAAAGCGGTGCTCCGGGACGAGACGGGACGTCCCGCCGGCCTGGTCGGAACCATGGTCGATATTTCCCAGCGCAAGGCCATGGAGACGGCCCTGGCCGCCCAACAACAGTTTTCGGAAAAGCTGCTGCAGAATTCGGCGGTGCCCTGCTATGTGCTGGACACCAATCACCGGGTCCTCATCTGGAACCGGGCCTGCGAAGAACTGACCGGATTGCCGGCCGTCGAGATGGTCGGTAGCGACCGGCACTGGAACGCCTTTTATCCGGAACAACGCCCCTGTCTCGCTGATCTGGTCCTCGACAATGACATCGAAAAAATTCTCGATCTGTACCAGACGTTTTCCGATTCGCAGCTCATTCCGGAAGGACTTCAGGCGGAAGGCTGGTATCCCGATGTCGGCGGCAAGCGACGCTATCTCTTCTTTGAAGCGGCGCCGATTCGCGACAGCCTCGGCAAGTGCATTGCCGTCATCGAAACCCTGCAGGACCACAGCAGCCTCAAGCACGCGGAAGAAGCATTGCAGAAGAGCGAGGAAAGCTACCGTGCCCTGATCGAGCGCTCACCGGACGCCATTGTCGTCCATCGCCGCGGCCGGGCCATCTTCGTCAACCAGGCCGCCGCCAGCCTGTTCGGCGCCGCCGGACCGGAACAGATGAGCGGTCTCGCGATCATGGATCTGGTTCATCCCGACCATCGCCAAACCTTCCAGGAGCGTAGCGAACGGCCGGAAACCGGCCAGCTCTATGTCGACGGAAAAATCCTGCGGCTGGATGGCGGGGAACTGGATGTGGAAGTCTGCTCGACGCCGGTCTTCTATCGCGATGACTGGTCGGTGCAGATGATTCTGCGCGACATCAGCGAGCGCAAGGCGCTGCAGGAACAAATCTGGCGCCAGGCCAATTTTGACGGTCTGACCCGGATCCCGAACCGCATGCTGTTCAACGACCGCCTGCAGCAGGCCATTGAGCGAGCGGTGCGGGAAAACCATATGCTGGCCCTGATGTTCATCGATCTCGACCACTTCAAGGAGATCAACGATACCCTCGGCCACGAGGCCGGCGACTCCCTGCTCAAACAGGTTGCGGCCAGGCTGGAAAAGGGGGTGCGCAAGAGCGATACCCTGGCCCGGATGGGCGGAGATGAATTCACCGTGCTCTTGACCGGCGTGACGGATCCGCTGCATGTGAACCTTGTGGCCGGGCAGCTGCTGGCGGCCCTGTCCCGCCCGTTTGAGCTGCCCGGGGGGGAAGGACGCATTTCCGGCTCGATCGGCATCGCTCTCTACCCCCGCGACGGCACCGACATCGCGACGCTGCTGCATCACGCCGACAGCGCCATGTATCGGGCCAAGCAGAGCGGCCGTAACGGCATCTGCTTTTACAGCAGCGCCGAGCCGTGTTGAGCAATGTTATAATTCCTGTCACTATTCACCTGTCGTTTATGAATTTATCTCCTCCCCCTTCAAGGGGGAGGTTGGGAGGGGGATGGGGTGTCGGCGTGCGGGAACAGTCCCATCCCCACCCCAGCCCTCCCCTTGAAGGGGAGGGAGCACAAACCGAAATAGTGTGCATCGATGTCAGGATACTAAATAGTTACCAATGCCTGACGCGGGGTACCATGATGGGCGCTGGCGGAGGAGATCATGTCGCATGAACATCGTCACCATGCGGTTCCGGACCGGGATCGTCTGAAAATCATTTACGAGACGCGGCGGCCGGCCTATGAGGAGCTGCTGTCGGATCTCTACCGGGACGTCCGCTCTCTGCTGGAGGCGCACGGCTACACGCCGACCATCAAATACCGGGTCAAGCGCTTCAACAATTATTACGGCAAGCTGAAGAAAGTCCTCAAGGGGGAGAAGGGCGGCGCTGCGGGCCTGATTACCGACCTGCTCGGGCTGCGCATCATCTGTCCGTTCCTTGAGGATCTGGACATCATCGAGAGCCTGCTCACCGAGCATTTCCAGATCGTCGAGACGGAACGGAAGGGAGGGCAAAATTCCTTCCGGGAATTCGGCTACGACTCGGTGCATCTGCTGATCAAGCTGAATATTGCCGAACCGATCCCGCATAGCGGGGATGTCTGCGAAATCCAGTTGCGAACCATTCTGCAGGACGCCTGGGCCGAGGTGGAACACGAACTGGTCTACAAATCGGATATCGTCCTCCCCAACGAATCGATCAGAAGAAAACTGGCCTCGCTCAATGCCACCCTGACCCTTTCGGACCTGATCTTTCAGGAGATTCGCGACTACCAGAAGGAAATCCGGCACCACGGCCGCAAGCGGCGCGAGAGCCTGGAGGACATCCTCCGCATTCAGGACCTGATCACCCTGCCCCTCCAGCCCGAACGGAGCCCGAAGGCGACGCCGCGGGGTCCGATTCCGTACTCAGCGGCCAGCGACCTGGAAAAAACCATGCTTGCGGCCCTCAATGCCCACAGCCACAACGATCTGGAAACCGCCGTTGCTCTCTACGGCCAACTGCTGGAGATGGATCTTGAGCAGCGGGTTCGGGCCATGGTCTACAACCACCGCGGCATGGCTTATTTCTCCCTCGGGGATTTTCCCCGGGCGAGCAGCGACTTTTCCCGGTCCATTCACCATGACGGGGAGAGCTTTCGCAGCTGGTCCAACCGGGGGCTCGTCAACCGGATCATGGGGAACTTCGAACGGTCCGTCGAGGATTACAGCCGGGCGCTGGACATCGATGCCGCCAATTACGAAGGCTATTTCGGCCGGGCCCAGACCTTTTACGAAATCCAGCTCTTTTCCAAGGCCCTTGCCGACTGCCAGAAGACCCTGGAACTCAAGCCCGATTTTTCGCCGGCCCGCAAGCTGAGCCAACTGATCCACAGAGGTTTCTTCCCCCTCGATGAACAATGATGCTTTCGCAAGAAAGCAAAATAGCAGATGGTGCGTTTTTGCGACGCCACCAAAGATCGGTCCCCCCGGCGCAATAGAGCTGCGCAAACCCCGCCGCTCCCTGCTGTTTGAGCTGGGTCGCTGATCGCTCTGCGCGCCGGTCGTTCCATCGGAGGTCGCGGTTGCAGTACAATTAAAGTTACGGAGGCGGTTGTCAACAGGGTGCTCCAAAAAGCCGCCGCGGGCAGAGAGGTCGAACGCCATGAAAAGCGCGCTGGAATTAGCCGATTCCCATGTCAGCTTCATCGACCTTGGAGACGGCAACGCCACCCTCTTCTTCTCGCACGCCTACATCCACAAAGCCAAGCGCCGGCCGGGGCGCGAGGCCGGCAGCGTCTTCAGCCAGGAAGCGGAACTGGTCCTCTTCGACGCCACGCTGTTCGGCGCCTTGCCGCCACTGCCGAACAGCGTGGCGGAAGGCTTCCTGGAGGTCGGCGGCATCAAGCATGAGCTTCTGCCGTTACCCTTCAGTCGCAAGGTCGCCGCACTACTCTCTCTGGAGTTCGTCGACGGATCGGTGGTGGCGATCGCGGGTCGCAGACCCCACCTGGAACTGCTCGGCCGGCCGACCTGCCTTGAAGAGCGCAGCTGACCGGAAATCCGCAATTAATGCCTTACAAAAGGTCGGAGGATGGCGACGCCATCAGTAGTTGTAACCGGTCTCCGAATGGGCCGATTGATCGAGCCCCATCCGCTCATCATCTTTTTCGACCCGCAGGCCCATGGTTTTCCCCAGAACAAAAAGCAGCAACAGGGTGACGATCACGGCGTAGCCCCCCGCGGCCACCACGCTGATCAGTTGCACCCAGAGCTGGTGCGGATTGCCGCCGATCAGGCCGGTGGCGCCGACGCTGGCGAAGATGCCGGTGGCGATCGCTCCCCAGGCGCCGCCCAGTCCGTGAACGCCGAAAGCATCGAGGGAGTCGTCGTAGCCGAGACGGTGCTTCATCATCACGCCGCCGTAGCAGACCAGGCCGGCCGAAAGTCCCATCAACAGCGCCCAGCCGGGAGTGACGAAACCGGCGGCGGGGGTGATCACCACCAGTCCGGCGACGATCCCCGAGGCCGCCCCCAGGGCGCTCGGCCGTCCCGCGTGGACCCACTCGATCAGGATCCACGACAGCGCGCCGGCCGCGGCGGCGGTCTGGGTGGTGGTGAAGGCCAGGGCGGCGCTTCCGCCTGAAGAGAGGGCGCTGCCCGCATTGAAGCCGAACCAGCCGAACCAGAGCAGACCGGCCCCGAGCAGGGTCATCGGCAGGTTGTGCGGGGTCATCCGCTCCTGCGGATAGCCGATCCGTTTGCCGAGCACCAGGGCGATCATCAGGGCGCTGATGCCCGAGGAAAGGTGGACGACCGTGCCGCCGGCAAAATCGAGTGCTCCGTCGGCCGCCAGCCAGCCGCCGTCGCCCCAGACCCAGTGGCAAAGCGGATCGTAGACCAGGGTCGCCCAGAGCAGGATGAATACGCAATAGGTCGAAAACTTCATCCGCTCGGCAACGGCCCCCGAGATCAGGGCCGGGGTGATGATAGCGAACATCCCCTGGAACATGACAAAAACATAGGTGGGGATCGTGCCGGTCAGACTTTCCGGGGTGATCCCGCTCAAAAACAGGTGATCGAGGCCGCCGATCAGCGGACCGGAGCCGCCGAAGGCGAGACTGTAGCCGAAGGCAATCCACTGCACGCCGATGATCGCCATGGCCGCAAAGGTGTGCATGCTGGTCGACAGGACATTCTTCGAGCGGACCATGCCGCCGTAGAAGAGCGCCAGCCCGGGGAGCATGACCAGAACCAGGGCCGACGAAACCAGCATCCAGGCGGTATCTCCGCTATCCGGGCCTTCGGCCGCCAGCGCGGTGGTGGCGAGCAGAAAGAAAGGGAACGGCAGGGTGAGCAGCTTGAGCAGTCGGGTCATCATTGATCCTCCGGGACGTCTTGGGCGTCAGTGCCCTCCCCGAATTATAGCAACCGGCGTGCCAGTTGGTTTTTTTGGTTAATATCAGCCGCTTCGCAGTGCCTGGGGCGGGCAGGTGATTAAAAAATATGCAGAGGTGCTTGCTGCAGGAGCAGATCGCAACGTCCCCCCTTTGCGGCACAATCCACTCTGGACCGACTTGCCCCGGAAGGGACAGCAGTGCGACAATAACCTGATGAAAACAGATCTGAACAGAGCAACGCCTTCCTCCCTACTCGCCGCGCTGAATTTCGATAACCGCTTCGTCCGCGAACTGCCGGCCGATCCCGACGCCGGCAACCGCTTGCGTCAGGTGCATCGCGCCTGTTACTCGCGGGTCCGACCGACGCCGGTGGCCGCGCCGCAGCTGGTGGCC
>DASWJX010000040.1:0-3009 GCA_036396915.1 Geopsychrobacteraceae bacterium
CCCCTGATGCCAGAGTACCCAGGCCAGAAAAGACAGGCTGAAGACACCGGGATCCATGCCATAGAGGAACACATGGGAACGATGACATTGCGGCTCATAGATGGCGAGCGCCTGTTCCAGGTGGTCGCGGGACTGGCTCAGCCGGCCCAGCTTGAACAGCCCGCCTCCCAGCACGCGGTGCGCCTCCAGCAGCAGGCCGGGATCCCGGTCTTTTTCGGCCAGCACCAGCAACTGTTCACCGAGCTGGTGGGCGGTCAGCAGATCGCCGCGCACGTGGTAGAAGGTACGCAGTCCCATCAGCGCCGGAAAGCGCTGCGGCGTCTCACCGAGCTGCCGACAGAGTTTCAGCGCCTCGGTGTAGGTGGCCTCGACCTCCGGAGAGGCGTAACCCTTGACCGTCATCCAGACAGGTCCCAGCATCAGCAGCAGGTTCAGTTCCACCTCGGTCCGTTCGTCGGACGCCGGCCGCGTGCGCAGCAGTTCGAGGGCGACGCTCAGCTGGCCGATGGCTTCCTGATTCGCAGACCGGCGTATGGCCTGCTGCCCGGCCCTGCGCAGATATTCCACGGCCTTCCCGCTGTTGCCGCTGCGCCTGTAATGGTGTGCCAGTTCGCTGCAGTGATCGTCCAGCTGGGCACCGAACAGCGATTCGATCGCCTGCGCCGTACGCTCGTGCAGGGAATGGCGCCGTTCCGTCAGCAGCGACCCATAGGCCACCTCCTGGGTCAGCCCGTGCTTGAAGCTGTACTCGATCTCCGGAAACGACGGGTGCTCATAGAGGAAGCCGCCGGCCTGCAACCGCGACAGCCGGCCGCGCAGCGCTTCCTCCGGCAGATCGACCACTTGGCGCACCAGGCTCCAGGGGAACGCCTTGCCGATCACCGCCAGTGTCTGCAACAATGCCTTCTCCTCGGCGGCCAGCCGGTCGATACGGGCCGTCAGCACGCCCTGCACCGTGGCCGGGATATGCCAGGCCGTCGGTATCTGCTCGAGCCGATAATCGCCCGAGGTGCCGCTGAGCACCCCCTCCTCGGCCAGCGTCTGAACCACTTCTTCGAGAAAAAACGGATTGCCTTCGGTCTGTGCCATCAACAGCGGCTTAAGCGATGTGAGGGAGTGGTCGTCGCCGAGCAGTGTGCGCAACAGTTCCTCGGCGTCGGCCCGGCCGAGGGGTTCCAGCCGCAGCTGGGTGTAATCATCCCGCTGCGCCCAGTGATGCCGGTATTCCGGCCGATAGTTGACCAGTAGCAGTATCGGCGCCGCAGCGATACCCTCGACCAGAAAGCGCAGAAAGGCCTCGGTTTCACTGTCGAGCCACTGCAGGTCTTCGAACAGCAGGATCAGCGGCTGATTGCGGCTCTCGCAGATCAGCAGCTGACGCAGCGCCTCGAAGGTGCGCTGTCGTCTCAGCTGCGGATCCATCTGCAGCAGCACCGAGTCCGGCTCGGCAATGCCGAGCAGAAACAGCAGGTAAGGCAGACTGTCTTCCAGCCTGCGTTCCAGCGTCACGACCTTGCCGGTGACCTTCTCGCGTCGGCTGCGCTCGTCATCCTGGGACCCCAGCCCGAAATACTGCTTCAGCAGTTCGACCAGCGGCATATAGGCAAAGGCCTTGCCATGGGACACCGAAAAGGTTTCCAGTACCAGGCCCTGTTTCGCCACCATCGATTTGAATTCATGGAACAGCCGGGACTTGCCGACGCCCGGGTCCCCCACCACCCCGACCAGCTGTCCCTGGGCGCTCCGGGTCCGGGACCAGGCCGCCGCCAGCTGCTCCAGCTCCAGCTGGCGGCCGACAAAGGGCACCAGGCCCCGCCGAGCCGCCACCTGCAACCGCGTGCGCAGCGAACCGAGCCCCAGCGCCTCGTAAACCTCGACCGGGTTTGCCAGTCCTTTTACCGGTACCGCGCCCAGCGCCCTGCACTCGACATAACCCTCGACGAGCCGGTAGGTTCTGTCGCTGAGGACGATGGAGCCCGGTGTGGCGATACTTTCCATCCGCGACGCCAGATGAATCGACTGTCCGACCGGGTCGTAGTCGATATGCAGGTCCTCGGTACGCACCGACCGCACCACCACTTCGCCGGTATGAATGCCGATACGGATCTGCAGCGAGACCCCCTGCTCCAGACGAACCCGCTGGGCGTAACCTTGCATCTGCTGCTGCATCCGCAACGCGGCATAGAGGGCGCGCTGGGGGTGGTCCTCGTGGGCGATGGGCGCGCCGAACAGCGCGAGAATGCCGTCGCCGAGCGATTTGGCGACATAGCCCTCGTAGTGATGCACGGCCTCCATCATCAGCGCCAGTACCGGATCGATCAGACGGGGCACCTCTTCAGGATCCAGATCCTGGATCAGCGCCGTGGAGCCGGCCATATCGGCAAAAAGCGCGGTAATAATGCGACGTTCGCCGACGCTGCCACCGCGCGCCTGCAGCGCCGTCTGCTCGGCCAGGATGCGCTCGGCCAGGTGGGGCGGGGTGTACTGGATCGGGGTGACGGCGGCCGGCGGGGTCAGCGGCTGGCCGCATTCGCCACAGAAGCGTGCGGCCGGCCTGACCGCATGGCCGCAGTGCGAACAGACCCGCTGCAGACGACTGCCGCACTGGTCGCAGAACTTTTCGCTTTCAGGATTCTCGAATCCGCAACTGGTACAGCGCATAGCGTCTCTGGACTGGTTGGCCGTCACTGCGGCGGTCCTGGATGGCACCGGCGGCGACCGCCGCCGCTGACAGGCAATCGGTCAGCGGAATGACGGCTCGGCGCCAGTCTCCCCCCGCAGAGCGGGTCCCTAACAGCATAGCCGAGTCCTGCGCTCCCCTCTGTCCGGGCCGGCGAATCAGGTCTCTTCGATCCGGCTGAACAGATCATGCAGTCTTTCGGCCCGGCTCAGCCGCTCCGACGCGGCCCGTCCCAGATGGTCCGATGCGCAAGCGCAGAGATAATTGAGCAGGCTGAAGCCGGAAATATAGGAATCGAACAGCGAGGTGCTCTTGACCATGCAGCGAAT
>DASWJX010000041.1:0-2903 GCA_036396915.1 Geopsychrobacteraceae bacterium
TTTCAGGGGCGAAGGCATACATCAGGTATGTCGAGGTCCTGAAAAAACGCCGTAACGCCGCAGGGCGGACTTTTTGCAACGCCATCATTTTTCGGACCACTGCTCCAGCTGATCGACCAGCCGGCCGAGCGCGGCGACCACCAGCTGCTCCAGCCTGGCCCCTTTCTCCGCACTGGCCTTGCCGGGATCGCCCCACACGCCGCCCGGCCAGAACTTTTGTTTGTCACGCACCAGGATCCCGGTCGGAAACGAGGGGAATTCCTTCGCGGCCCGCCCCTTGACCAGCTGCGGATGCGAATGCAGGATCCGCGAGGTCTCGATCTCGCCGGCATGCGCGTCCCCCGCCGTTTCGATCAGATGCTTCCCTTCGCCGGCAGCCAGCATATATTCCGTCACGACCGCGATCCTGATCGCGGGCAGCAGCTCCAGCAGCCGTTCTCCGGCATCGGTCAGTGCCGCCATGTGCGTCCCGCCGGCATGGCCGCTGAGCAGCACAAAGTTGCGCAGGCCCTGGCGCTGCAGGGAGCTGACGATATCGATGGTGAGCTGTTTCAGGGTTTCCGTGCTGATGGTGACCGTTCCCGGATGCCGGGAGGTCGACCGACAGACGCCGTAGTGGATCGGCGGCGCGACGAACAGCGGTCGCTGTTCCGCCAGCTTGCGCCCGACTTCGGTGGCGTGCAGGGTGTCGGTATCGAGCGGCAGATGGCTGCCGTGCTCCTCGGTTGAACCAAAGGGGATCAGCACGGTTCCGGTCTGTTCCAGTCCGGCGGCAAACTCCGACATGGTCATTTCGGCAATGAGCATAATCCGCTCCTAAAGGACCGACAGGAAATGATGCGTCTGGGGGATGACCCGCACCGCAGGGTGGATTTTCGCCACCAGCGCGTGCATCGCGAGCAGCTGTTTTGCCGAGAGGCGTATCCCCCCGGCGGTGGTGACCGGCTGAAGAATCAAGGTCACCCCGGGCGCGACATCGCGGACCAGGCGGGCCGCCGTCAGCAGCTCCTCCTCGGGCGTCGCGCTGCCGACCACCGTTTTGACGAAACAGTTCTTCTGTGCCGCCAGAGCAAGGAACTCGCGGTGCACCTCCCATTGCGGGGCGAGCCCGGTCTGGGACGGTAATTTCAGATCCATGGAAACCCAGTCGATATGCGGCAGCAAACGCTGCAACGCGACCGGCAGGGTGCCGTTGGTTTCCAGGTAGATCGGCAGCAGTTTGCGCAGGCCGGGCAGCCACTGGGCCAGCAACTCGTCCTGGACCAGCGGTTCTCCGCCGGTGATACTCAGCGAATGATGCGCGCCGGGCAGCTGCGCGAGCCACTCACGCAGTGTCGCGGCAACCACCGCGAAGGCGACCGGGTTGGCAACCTCGGCGAATGCTTCCGAGCCGGGGCGGGTTTCGATGCGACAGGCCCGCTGCGGCGTAAACGGCGTATCGCAATAGGCGCAGTTCAGGTTGCAGCCGGCCAGCCGCAAAAAAACCTGCCGACAGCCGACCAGCACCCCTTCCCCCTGGATCGAGGAAAAGATTTCGATCAGCTCGGCCTCAGTCCCGGGTGTAGCTTGCGCAGGCATTGTCAGATTCCCACACGGTGATCCGTTCGACGACGACAGCGAGGCCGCTTAATTCGTCGGTCAGGGTGTCGAAGATATAGCGTGAAATATGCTCGGACGAAGGGCTGATCCCCTTGAACATCTCCAGATCGTTCAGGTATTTATGGTCCAGGCGATCCATGATGAGGTTGGCCTTCTTCTTGAGGATCTTGAAGTCGATGCCGAGCCCTGCCGTGTCCAGGTTTTCGGTGTTGACGGTGACTTCAACCTTCCAGTTGTGACCGTGCAGATTCTCACAATCGCCCTGATAGTTCAGCAGGTTGTGGGCCGCGGCAAAGTGGGTCTGGATCGTCAGATGATACATGCTGCATTCCTCCGGGTTAATAGTTCCGGTCGTCTTCTTCCGGTTGCGGGGCTCTGTCCCCCGCGACGCTGTATTCTTCGCTGGCCCAACGTCCCAGATCGATCAGCCGGCAGGTTTCCGAGCAGAACGGTCGTGAAGGGTTCTCCTGCCAAAAGGTTTTTTTGCGGCAGCGCGGACATGTGATTTCAGTTTTTTTCATACCTGTCATCATAACCGAAAAGGTCAAGTTGTGAAACCGAAAGCCCCGAAACCTGATGATCGGGGCTGGTGCCGGCAACGTTTGAAATGGGCTGGAAGGTAACGTCTGGCCTCTGAAATGTACAGCAAAAACTTATCTGCAGACCGCTCAGCTGCTGCAGGAACTGCTCGGGCAGGGCTGATACCAGTCGCAACGGGTCAGCGGCAAACCGCTGGCGCGGCGTTGCGACTTGACCAGCAGGGTCTGGTTCAGTCCGAGCCGCCGGGTTTCGAAGCCGTAGGCCGACCCGGCCATGTAGATCTGCCAGATGCGATAGATCACGGGCGAGGTCAAGGCGATCGCTTTTTCCCGCTCGGACTGCAAACTTTGGTACCAGCGGCGCAGGGTCATCGCATAATGCTCACGCAGACTTTCAACATCGCGAATCTCGAAACCGGCCTCTTCGGCAACCCGCAGCGACGTGCTGAGCGGCACCAGTTCGCCGTCCGGGAAAACATACTTGTCGATAAACGAGGTATGTTTGTTGCGCGGAGCGTCGATCGCCTGGTTGATGCCGTGATTGAGGAACACGCCGCGCGGCTTCAAGAGCTGATAGGCCCGGCCGAAATACTCCGGCAGTTTCGCCTCGCCGACATGTTCGAACATGCCGACGCTGACCAGTTTGTCAAACTGGGGTTCCAGCGCCAGGTCCCGATAATCGCGCACTTCGACCCGGCAGTGCGCGGCCAGGCCGGCCGCCCGGATCCGCTCATCGGCAAGGTTAGCTTGCGGTTGGCTGAGGGT
>DASWJX010000042.1:0-3928 GCA_036396915.1 Geopsychrobacteraceae bacterium
CAATCTCATTTCGAGGAGGAGTTACCATGAAGAGATTTCTTATGTTGCTGTTGGCTTTTGCCGTTGCGGCCGGTTTGGTTCTTCCGGTCGGCGAAGCGCAAGCTCAGGGCCAGTTCGTCACCATCGGCACCGGCGGCGTTACCGGCGTGTACTATCCGACCGGCGGCGCCATCTGCCGCCTGGTGAACAAGACCAGAAAAGAGCACGGGATCCGCTGCTCGGTCGAAAGCACCGGCGGTTCCGTTTATAACCTGAACAGCATCGCCGGCGGCGAGCTGGACATGGGCGTTGCCCAGTCCGACTGGCAGTACCACGCCTACAACGGTACCAGCAAGTTCCAGGAGCAGGGCGCCAACAAGGACCTGCGGGCGGTGTTTTCCGTGCACCCCGAGCCGTTCACCGTGGTCGCCCGCGCCGATTCCGGGATCAGGAACTTTCAGGATCTCAAGGGCAAGCGCGTCAACATCGGCAACCCGGGCTCCGGGCAGCGCGGCACCATGGAAGTGGTCATGAACGCCCTGGGCTGGAGCAGCGACGATTTCAAGCTGGCCTCGGAACTGAAATCCTCCGAGCAGGCCGCCGCCCTGTGCGACAACAAGGTTGACGCCATGGTCTTTGTCGTCGGCCACCCCAGCGGTTCGATCAAGGAAGCCACCACCTCCTGCGATTCGGTGATTGTCAACGTCTCCGGCCCGCAGATCAGCAAGCTGATCGCCGACAACAGCTACTACCGGACCGCGACGGTGCCGGGCGGCATGTACCGCGGCACCGACAGCGACACCAGCACCTTCGGGGTCGGCGCCACCTTCGTCAGCTCCGCCAAGGTTCCCGAAGACGTGATCTACAATGTGGTCAAGGCGGTCTTCGAAAACTTCGACGATTTCAAAAAGCTGCACCCGGCCTTCGCCGACCTGAAGCAGGAGGAGATGATCAAGGACGGTCTTTCCGCTCCGCTGCACGCCGGCGCCGTCAAGTACTACAAGGAAGCAGGTCTGATGTAGGTCTCTGTTTTACCGCCGGGAAAAAAATGCACCGTTACGGCGGTGCATTTTCCCGGCCGGCCTTGCGCGGTCATCTGCCGCGAGCAGGCCATATGGTACTCAACCCGCCAGCGGGATCGATCTCTCTCTGTTGCACAAGAAGGGTTTTACGATGAGCGCATTGAACGAGAAGCAAAAGACCGCTGATGATCATCAGGAGATGATCGCCGAGGTCGAGTCGGGCGCCCGCAACCCGAGCGGGGCCTTTCCGAAAAAAGTCCTGTTCTTCGTTCCGCTGCTCTGGACCCTGTTTCAGCTCTGGTACGCGTCCCCGCTGCCGTTTATTTTCAATGTCCTTGTTCTCAACGACACCGAGGCGCGGGCGATTCATCTGGCCTTCGCGATTTTTCTGGCGTTTACCGCCTTTCCGACCTTCAAGAAATCGCCGACCAGCTATATTCCGCTCCAGGACTGGCTGCTGGGTCTGCTCGGCGCCTTCTGCTCGGCCTATCTGTACCTCTTTTATGTCGAGCTTTCGGGCCGCCCCGGCATGCCCTCGCAACTGGACCTGATCGTTTCGGTGGTCGGTCTGCTGCTGCTGCTCGAAGCGACCCGCCGGGCGCTGGGTCCGCCGCTGATGGTGGTGGCGGCAATTTTCATCCTCTACACCTTCGGCGGGCAGTTCATGCCGGATGTCATCGCCCATAAGGGCGCCAGCCTGTCGAAAGGGATGTCCCACTACTGGCTGGGCACCGAAGGGGTGTTCGGCGTGGCGCTCGGGGTTTCGACCGGCATGGTCTTCATGTTCGTGCTGTTCGGAGCGCTGCTGGAAGCGGCCGGAGCGGGCAACTATTTCATCCGCACCTCGTTTGCGGCTCTCGGCCACCTCAAGGGCGGCCCGGCCAAGGCGGCGGTGGTCTCTTCCGGCCTGACCGGGCTGGTCTCCGGTTCTTCGATCGCCAACGTGGTCACCACCGGCACCTTTACCATCCCGCTGATGAAAAAAGTCGGTTTCAGCCCGGAGAAAGCCGGCGCCATCGAAGTGGCCTGTTCGACCAACGGACAGCTGATGCCGCCGGTGATGGGCGCGGCGGCCTTTCTGATGGTCGAATATGTCGGCATCAGCTATATCGAAGTGATCAAGCATGCCTTTCTCCCCGCGGTCATCTCCTATATCGCCCTGGTCTACATCGTTCATCTGGAATCCTGCAAGATGGGTCTCGAAGGGATGGCAAAGCGGATCACCGGCACCGCTCTGCAGCGGCTGTCCTCTTTCGTGCTGGCGGTTCTCACCCTGATCGTCATCGGCGGCGTGACCTACTACGGGCTGGGCTGGATCAAGGGGGTGGCCGGCGGCGCAACCATCTATATCGTCTCGCTGCTGCTGGCTTTTGCTTATCTTTTTCTGCTCTGGATCGCCTGCCGGGTTCCCGAACTGGAGGTCACCCACCAGATCACCGAGCTGCCCCACCTCGGCCAGACCGCGCAAGCCGGATATTATTTCCTGCTGCCGATCGTGGTGCTGATGTGGTGTCTGGTGGTCGAACGGCTCTCGCCGGCCCTGTCCGCCTACTGGGCCACGATGCTGATGATCGTCATCGTCCTGACCCAGCGGCCCCTGAAGGGTATCTTCCGCAGGATGCAGGGGGAGGCGTTTACCTTCAGGACCGGCTTCGGGGATCTGATCGACGGCATGGTCGCCGGGGCCCGCAACATGATCGGCATCGGCGTCGCCACCGCCGCCGCGGGGATCGTGGTCGGCACCGTCACCCTGACCGGCATCGGTCTGGTGATGACCGAATTCGTCGAGTTCATCTCCGGCGGCAACCTGATGCTGATCCTGCTGTTCACCGCGGTGATCAGCCTGATCCTCGGCATGGGCCTGCCGACCACGGCCAACTACATCGTCGTGTCGACCCTGATGGCCCCGGTCATCGTCGATCTCGGCGCCCAGAACGGCCTGATCGTTCCGCTGATCGCCGTGCACCTGTTTGTTTTTTATTTCGGCATCCTCGCCGACGATACGCCGCCGGTCGGGCTGGCGGCCTTCGCGGCCGCCGGGATCTCCGGCGGCGATCCGATCAAAACCGGTATCCAGGGCTTTTTCTACGATATCCGCACCGCGGTGCTGCCGTTTATGTTCATCTTCAATACCCAGCTGCTGATGATCGGCATCGACCACTGGTATCACCTGCTGCTGGTGATCGGCGCGGCGGTGTTTGCCATGCTGGCCTTCGCGGCGGGGACGCAGGGATTCTTCCTCATCAAAAGCCGGGTCTGGGAAACGGTCGCGCTGCTGCTGGTGGCGCTGGTTCTGTTTCGACCCGGCCTGGTCTGGGACGAAATCTACCCTCCGCTCATCGAAGAGCCGCCGGCGCAACTTGCCGCCTGGGTCGACGACATGGAGCCCGGCTCCTCGCTGCGCCTGATGCTCGAAGGCGAGAAGATGAGCGGGAAAAAATTCACCAAGACCATCATGCTGACGGTCGGGGACGAGGCGACCGGTGGCGGGAAACTGGCCGGTATCGGTGTCGAAACCCGTGAAGAAGAGGGCAGGATTTTTATCGACAACGTGGTTTTTTCCAGCGCGGCGGAAAAGGCCGGGATCGATTTTGATCAGGAAATTCTGAGTATCCAGATCCCCGCCAGGCGCCCGCCGAAGGAATTGATGTATATTCCGGCGACCGCACTCTACCTTGTGGTGTGGCTGGTTCAATACCGTCGAAAAAAAAGACAACAGATGGCCCCTGGTAACGCATGACCCGGCCGCTCGGCGCTGCTCCGGCAGCGTCCGTTTACGTGGTATGCTTGGACCATAACGGTGGATTTTCCGGGCGGGGTCGGCCACAAAGGAGAGAGCATTTATGAGTGTCGAGATCAAGCGCATCCTCGTGGCCAAGGATTTGAGCAAAGAGTCCTCCCATGTCATCCGTTATGCCCTGGAGCTG
>DASWJX010000043.1:0-7426 GCA_036396915.1 Geopsychrobacteraceae bacterium
GTCCCTGACCCGCAGCGCCTTGAGCACCCGCAGCGGCGGCAGCAGACAGTCCGCCGGGCTCTCGTCGCCGTGCAACTGCACCCGGTCGAGGCGGCACTGGGCGGCGACAGCGCGAATCGTCCGCGGATCTTCATTGACGAACAGGCCCACCGTCGTCACCAGCGGCGGCAAGCGCGCAATGATCTCGCGGGCCTGCTCCGGACTGACGCAGCGCGGACTCTTCGCGAAAAAAACCAGGCCGAGGGCGTCGGCACCGCAGGCGACCGCCTGCAGCGCATCGTCCGGATTGGTGATGCCGCAGATCTTGACCCGGATCATCGGCGCCCCTTAGCCCTCGACCTTGGGAAGACGGCCGAGCGATTCCTCGATCGCCGCGCTGGGATACGCGTAGTTGTCCAGCTTTCCGGCAAAGTAGGCGTCGTAGGCTGCCATATCCATATGTCCGTGGCCCGACAGATTGAAGAGGATGGTTTTTTCCCTGCCTTCTTCCCTGGCCTGCAACGCCTCGTCGAAGGCGGCACGGATCGCGTGCGACGATTCGGGAGCGGGGATGATCCCCTCGCTCCGGGCAAACTGTACGGCGGCCTCGAAACAGCCGATCTGGCCGACGGCCTTCGCCTCGACGATGCCGGCGGCGACCAGCTGCGATACCAGCGGAGCAGCCCCATGGTAGCGCAAACCGCCGGCATGAATCCCCGGCGGCATGAAATCGTGGCCCAGGGTATACATCTTGGAAATCGGCGCCAGCTTCGCCGTATCGCCGTAGTCGAAGGCATAAACCCCTTTGGTCAGGGTCGGACAGGAGATCGGCTCAACGGCCAGCAGGCGGACCTTCCGGCCGCCGGCCTTGTCGGCGACAAAGGGGAACGCCAGACCGGCAAAGTTGGAACCGCCGCCGTGGCAGCCGATCACCACATCGGGGTAGTCCCCGGCCAGCTCCATCTGTTCCTTCGCCTCAAGGCCGATCACCGTCTGGTGCAGACAGACATGATTGAGCACACTGCCGAGGCAATAACGGGTATCGTCGTGGCTCGCGGCATCCTCAACCGCTTCACTGATGGCAATCCCCAGCGAACCGTTGCTGTGCGGATCCTGCTCAAGCACCGCCCGCCCGGCGGCGGTCCGCGACGAAGGCGACGGCAGCACGTCCGCCCCCCAGAGCTGCATCATGCTTTTCCGGTAGGGCTTCTGTTCAAAAGACACCTTGACCATGTAGACCGTACACTCCAGGTCGAACATCCGGCAGGCCAGAGCGATGGAAGAGCCCCATTGCCCGGCGCCGGTTTCGCTGGCGATCCGTCTGGTTCCGGCCCGTTTATTGTAATAGGCCTGGGGGATCGCGGTGTTCGGCTTGTGGCTGCCGGCGGGGGAAACCCCTTCGTACTTGTAATAAATTTTCGCCGGGGTAGCCAGCGCCTTCTCCAGGCGATGCGCCCGGAACAGCGGTGCGGGACGCCACTGGCGCAGGATGTCGCGCACCGGTTCGGGGATGTCGATCCAGCGTTCGCCGGACACTTCCTGCTCGATCAGCTCCATCGGGAAGAGCGGCAACAGATCGTCAGGCGTGACCGGCTGCAAGGTCCCCGGATGGATGACCGGAGCCGGCGGACTTGGCAGGTCGGCAATAATGTTGTACCACTGCCGGGGAATCCGGTCTTCGGGTAACAGTATTTTTGTCTGCAACGTCTTGCTCCTTATTGTTCCTATATTAAAGCAAACTGCGTAATTTTGCTTCAATATCATCCTCACGCATCAAACTTTCGCCGATCAGAAAGGCCCCGGCGCCGGCGGCCTGCAGCCGCTCGATATCGGCGCGGCTGTGAATGCCGCTCTCGGAAACCGCCAGCTGATGCCGCGGAATCCGGCCCGCCAGATGTTCGGTGATCGACAGATCGGTGATGAAGGTTTTCAGGTTGCGGTTATTGACGCCGATCAGATCGACCGGGATTTTCAGGGCACGTTCCAGCTCCTGCTGGTCGTGCACTTCCAGCAGGGTATCGAGCTGCAGGTCCGCGGCCAGCGCCGCCAGTTCCGCCAAAAGGCCGTCATCGAGGGCGGCGGCGATCAGCAGAATCGCATCGGCGCCGGCAACCCGTGACTGATAGACCTGATAGGGATCGATGATGAAATCCTTGCGCAACAGCGGCAGCTCCACCACCTCCCGGATTTGGGTCAGGTAATCGAGAGAACCGAAAAAATACTGCTCGTCGGTCAGCACCGAAAGACAGGCGGCTCCCGCGGCCTGATAACTGCGCGCAATGGCCAGCGGATCGAAATCGGCGCGGATGATCCCCTTGGAAGGGGAGCCCTTTTTCACTTCGGCGATAATCGCGGTATCGTTCAGCGAGCGACTGCGCAGGGCTTCGGCGAAACCGCGGCTCGCTTGACAATCCGGCAGCTGCCGCTGCAGTTCGGCCAGGGGCAAGCGCGCCCGGTCCGCTGCGACTTCTTCAAGCTTGGTCTGCAGTATCCGATCCAGAATCATGCGTTGGTCATCCTTACCAGTGCCTCCAGTTTGGCCAGGGCATGGCCCTCGTCAAGGACAGCCCGGATCTGCTCGATCCCCTCGGTGATCGACTGCGCCTGGCCGGCGGCCAACAGCGCATAGGCGCCGTTGAGGACCACGACATCCCGTTTCGGGCCCGGCTCTCCGGAGAGGACGGCACGCACGATAGCGGCATTGCGCTCGGCGTCTCCGCCCTGCAGATCGGCCAGCGCGCAACGCTGCAGACCGAACTGTTCCGGCGTAATGGTCTGCAGCTCCACGCTGCCGTCGGAAATTTCCGCCACCAGGGTCGGCCCGGACAGGGTGATCTCGTCCATGCCGTCGCTGCCATGGACCACAAAGCCGCGCTTGCAGCCGAGTCCCGCCAGCACCTGCGCCAGCGGTGCGACCAGATCTTCCCGATAAACCCCGAGCACCTGCCGGTCGGCGCCGGCCGGATTGGTCAGCGGCCCGAGGATATTGAAAATGGTCCGGATGCCGATCTCCTTGCGCGGTCCGATGGCGTATTTCATGGCGCCGTGCAGCGCCGGCGCAAACAGAAAGCCGACCCCGATCTCGGTCACGCACTGCGCCACCTTCTCGGCGGGCAGGTCGAGATTGACCCCGAGCTTTTCCAGGACATCGGCACTGCCGCAGGCCGAAGAGATGCTGCGGTTGCCATGCTTGGCCACCTTGACGCCGCAGGCCGCGACCGCCAGCGCCACAGTCGTCGAGATATTGAAGCTGCGGGTGCCGCTGCCGCCGGTTCCGCAGGTGTCGACGATCGTCTCCCGCTCGACATTGATCTCGTCGCGATCAAGATCGACCACCGGACCGACCCGGATCGGGGTCGCCCGGGCTCGCATCACCCGGGCGGCGCCGGTAATCTCGGCCACCGTCTCCCCCTTCATCCGCAGGGCGGTGATAAACGCGCCGATCTGGGCCGGGGTCGCTTCCCCGCCCATGATCTGGTCCATCACCTCGATCATCTCCGCTTCGGTCAAATCCCGGCGTTCGACCAGCTTGGCAATCGCTTGTTTGATCATGGCAGGCTCCTAAGAGAGTTCCAGAAAATTTTTCAACAGGTTCATCCCCTCGCTGGTGAGGATCGATTCGGGATGGAACTGCACCCCCCAGACCGGCAGCTGCCGGTGCTCAAGCCCCATGATGACACCGTCGTCGGTCCAGGCGGTCACACGCAAGCAGTCCGGAAAGCTCTGCCGTTCGGCGATCAGGGAATGGTAGCGGGTCGCCACGAACGGGCTGGGAAGCCCCTGGAAAATCCCGCTGCCGTCGTGCTCGATCATGCTGGTCTTGCCGTGCATCAACTGCTCGGCACGCACCACCTTGCCGCCGAAGGCCGCGGCAATCGCCTGATGCCCCAGACAGATGCCGAGGATCGGGATGCGACCGGCAAAGCGCCTGATCGCGGCCAGGGAGATACCGGCTTCGGCGGGCGTGCAGGGACCGGGAGAGATCACCAGGTATCGCGGATTGATCCGTTCGATATCATCCGGCGTCAACTTGTCGTTGCGCAGCACCTCCACCTGCTGGCCCAGCTCCATGAAATACTGGACCAGATTGTAGGTGAAGGAATCGTAGTTATCGATCATCAGCAGCATAGTGTTCTACCTTATTCCAGTCCGCGGTTGGCCATTTCGATGGCTCTTTTGACGCCGCGGGCCTTGTTCAGCGTCTCCTGATATTCCATCTCGGGATCGCTGTCGGCGACGATGCCGGCGCCGGCCTGCAGATGCACCCGGTTGCCCTCCACCACCAGGGTGCGGATGGCGATGGCCAGATCCATGTTGCCGTTGTAGGAGAAGTAGCCCACCGCGCCGCCGTAGACCTCGCGGCGGCTCGGCTCCAGTTCGTCGATGATCTCCATGGCCCGGATTTTCGGTGACCCCGAGAGGGTCCCGGCGGGGAACGCCGCACGAAAGACATCGAAGGCATCGAGCCCCGGCCGCAGCCGGCCGCGCACATTGGAAACGATATGCATGACGTGCGAGTAGCGTTCGATGACCATCAGTTCGCTGACTTCGACACTGCCGCCGACGGCCACCCGGCCGACATCGTTACGCCCCAGATCGACCAGCATGATGTGCTCGGCCCGCTCCTTGGGATCGGCCAGCAGATCCTGCTCCAGCCGGCGGTCCTCTTCCGCGCCCGCGCCGCGCGGGCGGGTGCCGGCGATCGGCCGGACATCGACCCGCTGCCCCTCCTTGCGGACCAGTACCTCGGGCGAGGCGCCGACCACCCGGGTTTCGCCGAACCGGAGAAAGAACATGTAGGGGGAAGGATTGATGGTGCGCAACGCCCGATAGATATCGAACGGGTCGGCCTGCAGCGCGCCGGAAAAACGTTGCGAGATGACCACCTGGAAGACGTCGCCGGCACGGATATATTCCTTGCAGCGCTCCACCGCCGCCTTGAAATCCTCACGGCTGAAATTGGCCTGCAGCGGCTGCTCGGCATCCTTCGCCGACTTGGCCGGCGGCGGATCGAGCGGCTGTCTCAGCTGGCCGATCAGCTCATCGATGCGCTGCCGGCCGCGCCGGTAGGCCAGGACCGGATCTTCATCCGGCCGCAGATGGACATTGCAGACCACCTTGATTTTCTGCCGCATGTTGTCGAAGATCAGCAGCCCCTCGGTCAGCAGAAAACAGGCGTCCCAGGAGCCGATCTGCCGCGGGTTGTGGTCCGGAAGCTCTTCAACGAAGCGCACCATGTCGTAGCCGAGATAGCCGACCGCACCGCCGAAAAAGCGGGGCAGCCCGTCAATATCCACCGGCCGGTACGCCGCCATCAGCTCCCTAAGGGTCGCCAGGGGATCAGCAACCTCGCCGCTGGCTTCGATCCGGCCGTCCGCCACAACTTCGTAATACCGATCACGGCTGCGAAAAACCCGGGCCGGGCCGCTGCCGAGAAACGAATAGCGCGCCCACTTCTCGCCGCCTTCGATCGATTCGAGAAGAAACGAGGTCGCCCCGTCGTCGATCTTGCGAAACGCGGAAACCGGGGTTTCCATATCCGCCAGGATCTCGCGATAGACGGGGATCAGATTCCCCTGCGCGCTGAGCTGGCAAAATTCGCTTTCTGTCGGAAAATACATGGGAAATCTTTCCAGTGCAAAATAGAGTTTCATACCATTTCAGACCGATTAAAGTCAAGTTTGACGCTTTCGTATTGTCGCTTAGCGCCACCCGCCGCGATCCGGTGAGCAGGACCCTTTTAATACAGGTCGAGCGCGACCAGCGCTTTCGGCCGCACCATGAGCCCAAACCGGCAACGGCCCCTGAACGAAGAGTTCAGGGGCCGTTGCCTTGGTCGTTACGGTTTTGCAAGGGATCAGAGCAGTCTTTTCACCGCCTCCTGAGCCGCAACGTAATCCGGCTCGGCGGTGACTTCGGAGCAGACTTCGACGTAGGCGACCCGGTCGTTCTGGTCGATGACGTAAACCGCCCGCGCCAGCAGTTTCAGGTCCTTCAGCAGCAGGCCGTACTGCAGCCCGAACGAACGTTCCTGGTAATCGGAGAGGGTCTGCACCTTGTCGATTCCGGCGTTGCCGCACCAGCGCTTCTGGGCAAAGGGCAGATCGACGCTGATGGTGCAGACGACCACCGAATCGGGCAGATTGGCGGCATCCTGATTGAAATGACGGGTCATGGCATCGCAGACCGGGGTGTCGAGCGACGGCACCACGGTAATCAAACGGACCTTGCCGGCAGAACTGGCCAGGGTCACCGGCTGCAAACCGTTGTCGACCACTTGAAAAGCGGGGGCGGCGTCGCCGACCTTGATCTCGGGGCCCAACAGCGTTGCCGGCTTGCCCTTGAAAAGCACTGCGCCTTCACGTTCCAGATTGTCACTCATGGATATACCCTCCCGTGTTGAATTTATTGCTGACGGATTTGGTTATAATTCTATCCTGCCACGAAAATCTGTCAAACCAAATAATAGCAGATCAATTTTATTGTGCTTGCAGCAAAATACCCCGCCCGCCGATGCGGCGGGCGGGGCATTTTGCTGCAACTGCGGAAAAACCGGAGCCGGGAGGCTGGCGAACGATCCGGGATCCTGCTGCAATTTCGGCTGCTTCGGCCCGTATCGCCTAACGATCGAGCTGCGGCGGCACGATAACGACGACGCGATGGGTCTTGCGCAAAATTTTCTCTGCAACACTGCCGAGAAACGCGTAGTGCACTTTCCCCTTGCTGTGACTGCCGAGAACGATCATGTCGACATCCAGACGGTCGGCGACGCCGAGGATCATCGACGCCGGATCGCCATGATGGACCTCGACCCGCGGCGGATGGGCGATCGCCTCCTGCATCAGGCCGGTCTCGTCCTGAATGATTTTGTGCAGCTGCTCGCGCGTGCGGGTGGCCAGCTCCGCTTCGTTTTCCGCATTCAGCCTGGCCAGTTTGTCCGCCCCCATGGTCAGCGCCACCATGTTCAGCACCGAAGCATCGACCGTCGGCATGACGTGCAGCACATGGACCCGGGCATGAAACCTGCTCCCCAGCTCCAGGGCATAACGGATGACATGGGAGGACTCTTTGCTCAAATCCTTGGCCACGAGGATACGCTTGATCTCGACACTCATAAATGCTCTCTCCTCAGGAATCTGCCGGACACCCTGGTGAACGACCCTCCCCAAAAAATCCACCGTTATGGCCCAAGCATACCACGTAAACGGACGCTGCCGGAGCAGCGCCGAGCGGCCGGGTCACGCGTTCACCGGGGCCATCTGCTGTCTTTTTTTTCGACGGTATTGAACCAGCCACACCACAAGGTAGATTGCGGTCGCCGGAATATACATCAATTCCTTCGGCGGGCGCCTGGCGGGGATCTGGATACTCAGAATTTCCTGATCAAAATCGATCCCGGCCTTTTCCGCCGCGCTGGAAAAAACCACGTTGTCGATAAAAATCCTGC
>DASWJX010000044.1:0-5632 GCA_036396915.1 Geopsychrobacteraceae bacterium
CCGGCGGCTTTTGCTGTTTTGGAGCTTAACGATATGACGATTTTTCTGCTGATCCTGGGCGCCTATCTGCTCGGGGCGATCCCCACCGGGGTCATCCTGACCAGACTGACCGGCAAGGAGGATATCCGCCAGGCGGGCAGCGGCAATATCGGCGCCACCAATGTCTACCGGGTCGCCGGACGCACCCTGGGTGCGCTGACCCTGGTCGGTGATTGCCTGAAGGGGGTCGTGCCGGTGCTGGTCGCCGGCCAGCTCTTCGCGCTGACCGGCATCCCGTTGGCGCTGGTCGCGCTGGCCGCGTTCGTCGGCCATTGCTTCCCGGTCTATCTCGGTTTCAAGGGGGGCAAGGGGGTGGCCACCGCGCTGGGGGTCTTCCTGGTGCTCTCCCCGCTGGCGATCCTGGGCGCCCTGGCGGTGTTCGTGCTGGTGCTCTGGAAATGGCGCTATATCTCGCTGGCGTCGGTCAGTGCCGCCGCGGTCATCCCGCTGCTGGTGCTGGCGATTGAGCGCTCCTGGCCGCTGTTCGCGGCAACCCTGGTGATCGCCGCCATCGTCATCTGGCGGCATCGCAGCAATATCGAGCGCCTGAAATCCGGCGGCGAATCCCGCTTCAGCCTTTAGCGAGGGGTCATGCGCCTTCTGTCAGCAAAATCAGCGCTATTGGCGACCACCCTGCTGGTCATCGCCGGCCTCTGCCTGCTCGGCTACTGGTTTGTTCCGGTCACCCCGTCCGCCCCGGTGCTGATCGAGATCGAAAGCGGGGCAGCGCTCTCGCGGATCGCCCGCCAGCTGGAGCGGCAGGGGGTGGTCCGATCGGCCGCCGCGCTCAAGCTGCTGGCCCGGCTGCGCAACCAGAGCGGCGCCGTTCATGTCGGCAGCTACCGGTTTGCCGATCCGGCCGATCCGGCCGAGATCCTGGCCCGGCTGGTCAGCGGCGATGTCGAGCAGGCAAGTTTGACCATTCCCGAAGGCTTCAATCTGCAGCAGATCAGCGAGCGGGTCGCGAAGCACAAGTTCGGCGACGGCGAGCGTTTTCTGCAGCTCTGCCGCGATCCGCAATTGATTGCCACGCTCGGCATCGAAGCAGCCAGCCTGGAGGGCTATCTGTTCCCGGAAACCTACCGCTTCACCCCCGGCATCGCCGAAACCGAGCTGATCCGCATGATGGTTCAACAGCTTCTGCAACGCCTGGACAAACAACTGCTGGGCGCCGCGCAAAAACAGGACCTCGATCGGCATCAGCTGCTGACGCTGGCCTCGATCATCGAAAAAGAGACCGGCCTGGCCGATGAAATGCCGGTTATCTCGTCGGTCTTCCATAACCGCCTGCAGCGCAACATGCCGCTGCAGACCGACCCGACCGTGATCTACGGTATTGCCGATTTCGACGGCAACCTGACCCGCAACCATCTGACCACCCCGACCCCGTACAACACCTATCGGTTCCGGGGTCTGCCGCCCGGCCCCATCGCCAGCCCCGGCCTTGCCGCCCTGCAGGCCGCCGCCCGCCCGGCCGAGACCGACTATCTCTATTTCGTCTCGCGGGGCGATGGCCGGCATGTTTTTTCCCGCACCCTGCGGGAACACAATCAGGCGGTGCGCCGCTTCCAGCTGCAATAGCGGAACTGATCCGCCAGCGCGTTTCTGCTATACTCAGCCTCTATAACTTGTAATGGATCGCATCCGGAGGAATCATGGCCGATTACTACCAATCCGAAGATCTGAAAAAATTTGCCGATATCGGCAAGGACGCGCCGGAACTGGCGAAAAAGTTTTTCGATTACTATGCCAGCGTGTTCGCGGAAGGGGAGCTGACCGCCCGGGAAAAAGCCCTGATCGGCCTGGCGGTGGCCCACACCGTCCAGTGTCCGTACTGCATCGAAGCCTATACCGGCTCCTGCCTGGAAAAAGGCTCCAACCTTGCGGAAATGACCGAAGCGGTGCATGTGGTCAACGCCATTCGCGGCGGGGCATCCCTGGTTCACGGCATCCAGATGCGTAAATTCGCCGAGAAAGTGTCGCTCTGAGACGATGAGCCCTTTAATCAACAGAACCCCGGAAATCGACGGCGTGCCCCGTTTTGCCGACACGCTGGAGGAACACGGCCTGAAGCTGGAGCGGGGCGACACCAGCACCCTGCAGCTCAACCTGGGCCTGCTCTGCGATCTGGCCTGCCGCCATTGTCACCTCTCCGCCGGTCCCCGCCGCACCGAGATGATGGACTGGCCGACCATGCGGCAGGTGATCGCCTATGCGGCGCGGGTGCCGTTCCAGACCATCGACATCACCGGCGGCGCTCCGGAACTGGTCCCCGAACTGCCGAAGCTGATAGAGGCCCTGGCTCCGCTGACCCCGCGGCTGATGCTGCGCACCAACCTGACCGCCCTGAGCCGCCCGGACAAGCAGCAGCTGCTCGATCTGTTGCGCCGCCACCGGGTGATCCTGATCGCCTCCTTCCCCTCGATCAACAGCGGCCAGCTCGAAGCCCAGCGCGGAGGGGGGGTGATGGATGCCTCGCTGGGCATGCTCAAACAGCTCAACGGCATCGGCTACGGCGTGGCAGGCAGCGGCCTGGAGCTGCACCTGGTGGCCAACCCCTCCGGCGCCTATCTGCCCACCGATCAGGAGCAGGCGGAACGCAAGTTCAAGCGGGACATGGCGCGCAAGTGGGGGCTCTCGTTCAACCGGCTCTACCTGTTCTCCAACGCCCCGCTCGGCCGCTTTCTCGACTGGCTGCAGCAGTCGAACAACCTCACCGAGTACCTGGACCAGCTGGCCCACGGTTTCAACCCCTGCACCATCGACGGGCTGATGTGCCGAACCCTGGTCTCGGTCGCCTGGGACGGCACCCTCTATGACTGCGATTTCAATCTGGCGGCGGACCTGCCGATGGCCGAGCGCAGAATCCATGTCAGCGAACTGACCGCGGTTCCGGAAAAGGGGCAGGCCATCGTCGTCGCCGAACATTGTTACGCCTGCACCGCCGGTTCGGGCTTTACATGAGGCGGGGAGATAGCGACCTAGTTCAGGTTGCCGATTGATTTTGCGCCGCCATCAATCCTGATGCTTTCGCAAGAAAGCAAAATAGGAGATGGCGTCGCCATCAATAATGATAACGACACTGAACGATCACGATCGTCTCGTCAACGACCTTATAGACCAGGCGATGCTCGCGGTCTATGCGACGGGACCAGTAACCGGACCAGTTGTGCTTCAACGGCTCGGGGTCGCCAATACCGTCAAAAGGCTGTCGCTTGATTTCCTTGATCAAGGTATTGATGCGTTTCAGGGTTTTTTGTTCTGTTTTCTGCCAATACAGGTAATCCTCCCAGGCATTTTCGGCCCACGAGAGCATCATTCTTCGATTAACTCACGTCGTACCGCTTGACCGGATTCGACTTCCATGATCGCCTGATTCAAACGCGCGGCGTTTTTCGGGCTGGCCATCAGGTAGGCCGTTTCCTCATACGCCTGAAAATCCTCCAGACTGATCACTACCGCCGGTTTGCCGTTTTGCCGGGTGATCAATACCGGTTTGTGGTCATCGTTCACCTTGTCCAGGGTTTTAGCCAGGGTACTGCGGAATGCCGAATAGCTGATGGTGTCCATAATTCTTCTCCTTGTACTCGACATTGTACCTGTACCTATTTTTGTACTCAAGCGTTTTTTCAGGTCGCCTGGAGTCATCGAGCGTGTCGCAACGGCAACGGCCGGGAATCATCCCGGCCGTTGCCGTTTGCTCTGCGATTTCTTCGCCAGGAAAATCAGTCCCGCAGATTGACCAGCACCTTGCGCTTCAAGCGGGCCTTGAGCATGGCGTCGATCTTCTCTTCCAGCCCGTCCAGGCCGATCTCGTCGACCATCTTTTCCAGCCGCTCCGGCTTCCACTCGGCCGCCAGTTTCCGCCAGACCGCGGCCCGTTTTGCCATCGGGCATTCGGCCGAATCGATGCCGATCAGGCGCACGCCGCGCAGGATAAAGGGGAACACGCTGACCGACAGTTGGGGGGAACCGACCAGCCCGCAGCAGGTGACCACGCCGCCGTACTTGGTCGACTTGAGGGCTGCCGCCAGGGTATCGCCGCCGACGCAGTCGATCGCTCCGGCCCAGAGGGTTTTCATCAGCGGCCGCTCGCTCCCTTCGAGCACCGCGCCCCGCTCGATCACTTCGCCGGCACCGAGACCTTTCAGATGCTCGGTTTCCGAAAGCTTGCCGGTCGCTGCCGTGACCCGGAAGCCGGCCCTGGCCAGGATCGCCACCGCCAGACTGCCGACCCCGCCGGTTGCCCCGGTGACCAGGATCGGACCCTGCTCCGGGGTGACGCCGCCGGCCATCAGCTCCTGCACCGACAGCGCCGCGGTCAGGCCGCCGGTGCCGAGCATCATGCTCTGCTTGAGACTGAGCCCGTCGGAAAGCGGTACCGCCCAGTCACTCGGCACCCGGATCATCTGGCCGAAGCCGCCGTCGGTCTCCATGCCCAGATCGTAACTGGTGACGATCACCCGGTCGCCGGGCTGAAAGCGGCCGTCCGCGCAGGAGATCACCTCGCCGGCGGCATCGATGCCCGGCGTATGCGGAAAGTTGCGGGTCACCCCCGGGTTGCCGGTGGCGGAGAGGGCATCCTTGAAGTTCAGCGACGAATAACGGACCCTGACCAGCAGTTCGCCGGGGGGGAGCTGGTCAACGCCGCGGGTGACGATCCGCCGGGTAAAAACCTTCTTTTCGACCTGCTGCACCTGCAGTGCCTTGAATTCCTGGGACATGGACAGCTCCTTGCTGGGGATATTTTGTTCCGTTAATGCGCCTTATTTCTATAGATTTTCTGTAACTGTTCAGCACCCTCCCCCCCCCTTGAAGGGGAGGAGTTTCCTCCTTGGCGTATTTTTCCATTGCTCCCACGACAGTCACCGTTTAACCCGTTCGAGCGGTTTCATGCTCGTCGGGGCCTTTTTCGTTTTCCGCGACCACGAAGCCCAGCCCTGTTTCGGTTTATCGGACCGGCGTCCTCGAAAAAGGGTTGCGAACCCGTGCGACAGAAATAAAAAGCGTTTCTTTTGCTTCCTTTTCTTTGCGTCTCAAAGAAAAGGAAGTCGGCTGCAGGGCCGAAACCCGGCGGTTCTCGTCGGTGGTCACCAGTTCTTGGCAATTGATTTCGTCGATCGATTGACGAAAACCGGCGGGTCGCGTCCCGCCAGACGCCTTACTTTTTGTACAAGCGCCGACAAAAAGTAAGCAAAAAACGGCTTTGTTTATTACTGCCGCCGGGTTCCGGTGGCAGCTATCGCCATCCCACGAAATAAAGTCGGCGTGACTTCCGTTCGAGCGGAAAACGAAAAGGCCCCGGCTCGCAAGCTCACACGGGTTAAACGGTAACGGCGCTGCCATGACTGAGCCGATAGAACAAGGAGGAAGCGGACTTGAAATCTGGTGCCTGTTCAGCACCCTGACATCGATGCATCACTTAACTCCCCCCTCCCTTGAAGGGGAGGAGATAAATTCGGAAGCAACGGGTGAATAGTTACCATTTTTTTATCGACACAAAAACGCCTGGATCTCGTCGATGAACTCCGCGCCGTATTTCTCCAGCTTGTGCTCCCCCACCCCGTTGATTTCGAGCAGCGCGGCCTCGTCG
>DASWJX010000045.1:0-8495 GCA_036396915.1 Geopsychrobacteraceae bacterium
GAGGTCACGCCGGTAATCAATCCGGACGGCAGCGTTATTCTGGAAATCGTAGCAACTAATGATTCGCCGTCCTTGACCGGCGGTACCGCCAATGCGCCTCAGATCGACACGAAAAAGGCTGAAACCAAGGTCATGGTCAAGGATGGTCAGACCACGGTGATCGGCGGTATTTTTATCGAAAACGACGCCGAAAGCGAGTCGGGCGTGCCTTTGCTGAAGGACATCCCTATTCTGGGTCATCTTTTCAAATCGAAGTCGAAAGCCAATTCAAAGGCTGAACTGATGATCTTCATTACTCCCAGAATCTTGCAGTGAAACCTCTGTGTCCGAACAAGGGACGACGCCCCGCCCTTTTTTGACTGATATGATCCGGTATGACTCCACCTGGGGCATCCGGTGGATTTAGAGACAAGAGACTCAATGAGCAGAACTTCCGTATCCGTCAAGGTCGGTCTCGGCGACCGAAGCTACAGCATTCTTTTGGGTGCCGGTACGTTATCCGATCTCTCCGCCGAGCTGGATAAGATCGGTTTTGCGCAAAAAATCGCCATTGTGACCAATGATGATCTGCACGATCTCTACGGTCGGCAGCTGCAAAATGAGCTTCGTGCCGCCGGTCGGGAGGTTGCTCTGATTACCATCCCCGAGGGGGAAGAGCACAAAACCCTCCGGACGCTCGAAGGTATCTACGATGAGCTCATTCAGAAGGGATTCGACCGCAGCTGCGGTCTGCTTGCTCTGGGAGGTGGTGTCATCGGCGATACCGCGGGGTTTGCTGCCGCCACGTTTTTACGCGGAATCGATTTCGTTCAGGTGCCGACGACCTTGTTGGCTCAGGTCGACAGTTCGGTCGGCGGGAAAACGGCGGTCAATCACCCCCTGGGGAAAAATCTTATCGGCGCCTTTTACCAGCCCAAACTGGTCCTGATCGACATCGACACCCTCGACAGTCTGGATCAAAGAGAACTTTCCGCCGGACTTGCGGAAGTTGTCAAATATGGTGTCATTGCCGATGCGGCATTCTTCTCCTGGCTGGAAGCTCATGCGGACCAGCTGTTGCGTCTCGATAAGGCCAGCCTGATTTACGCGATCAGGAGATCCTGCCAGATCAAGGCGGACATTGTCGCCGTCGATGAAAGAGAAGGATCGGTCAGGGCCAAGCTTAATTACGGGCATACCTTCGGTCATGCCATCGAGTCTTTGTCCGGCTACGGGCAATGGCGTCATGGTGAAGCTGTCGCGGCGGGCATGGTGATGGCGGCGAACCTGTCCCGGGCCCGCGGTTTATGCCGGCAGGCCGACGTGGACCGGATTCGTGCGCTGCTGACAAGAATGAATCTCCCGACAGTCCCACCTCGATTCAGTCTTTCCGAGTATGTTGAGGCGATGCGCAGAGACAAAAAAGTGCGCTGCGGCAGCCTGACGATGGTGCTCAATTCAGGGATCGGCGTGGCTCAACTTGAAGAAATCGCTGATATTGAAACGGAGTTTGCACCGTTTCTTCAGGACAGGGAGGCTTAGATGGCAGAAGAGACGCCCCGGTCAGCACTGCTCGGCAAGATCGCGGCCTATACCGAGATTCTGCAGAAGGATCCCGGCTCGACAATCTTTGTCTCCCTGAGTGAGGCTTATCGCAAAATGGGGCATCTGGATGACGCCCGACAGATTGTCGAAACCGGCCTGGATCTTCACCCGGATTTCGGCCCCGGCTACATTGTTCTGGCGCGGATCCTTTGTCAGCAGTCCGCTTATGAAGCATCCCGGTCCGCTTTTTTAAAAGCCTTGCAGCTGGATGGCAACAGTCTGGCCGGGCTGGTCGGCTTTGCCCGTCTTTGCGTGCTGACGGGGGAGATCGGGCAGGCGCGCGAGCTTCTGCTTCAGGCCCGCGGCTTGAGCCCGGCCGATCCGGTTATCAACAAATTCCTGAATTCGCTCCCGGTTGCGGCAAAAGAACCGGAGACCGCTGCATCGGCGCCGCAGGTCGTTTCCGCACCCCTGATCACCGCGACCCTGGCCGATCTGTACCTGAAGCAGGGGCTGCCGGACAAGGCGCTTGAGATTTTGCGCGAACTGTTACGCAATGATCCGGATAACCTTGAATTGAGACGGCGGATCCGCGATGCTGAATTGATGCTTCCCGGAGCATGCGGTCCGGTTGAAGTCGCCGCTCCCCGGCAGGACCTCCCTGTCGATGATGCTCAAGGCAGCCCTTCCGTTGCCGGCCCGGCCGTCGCTGACGCTGCACCGCAGCCGGTTGTCGAAGAACCGGAGGTTGCGGCAGAGCCGTTCTTTGACTCTCGGGAAGAGGAAACTGCCCGGCGGGAAGGTTCCGGCAGCGCTGCTGAAGCTGATAGCTCTCCGCTTGGGATGCTGAACCTCTGGCTGGAGAATATTCGGAAAAGGAGAAGTAATGTTTAAGCAGATCCTGGAAAACATGGTCACCGCGACTCCGGGCGGAGTCGGAGCGGTTTTAATGGGCTATGACGGCATCGCGATCGAGCAGTATGTCGCCGCGGGTGATGACGTCGATCTGCAACTTGTTGCCATCGAGTATTCGAATGTCGTCAAGGAGATCAGAAATACATCGGAAATTCTCGGAACCGGTGAATTGCAGGAAGTTTCAATTAAAACCGGCCGCTTTTTTGTCGTTCTCCACGCTGTGACCCCTGAATACTTCGTCGCCCTGACCCTGACCCGCGACGGCAATTTCGGCAAAGGTCGTTATCTGCTGATGCGCGACACCCCCCGGCTCCGCGAGGCTCTGGCCTGATCATGATGAAGATCGTCGTCCTGAACGGTCCGAACCTGAACCTTCTCGGCACCCGCGAACCGGAAGTTTACGGTAGCGAGACCCTTGATGAAATCATGCAGCGGCTGAGCGCTGCCGCGGCAGGGCAGGGCGTCGTTCTGGAGTGTTTCCAGTCGAACCACGAGGGCGAACTTATCGACCGGATTCACCAAGCCGGCCGCGAATCCTGCACCGGCATCCTCATCAATCCGGGCGGATTCACCCATACCAGTGTGGCGCTGCGTGATGCCGTGGCCGGTGTGGCCCTGCCCACGGTGGAAATCCACTTGTCGAACATCCATGCCCGCGAGGAATTCCGCCACAAGTCGTTGCTGGCGCCGGTCGCCTTGGGCCAAATTTGCGGATTCGGCGCCTTCGGTTATGAGCTCGGGTTGCATGCCCTGCTCCACCATTGTCGAAAGGGGGCAGCGGTGCAGTGATCGCCCACAGAAAAGTAAAAATCGAGAAGCTGTTGACGGAGGCGAACCTTGAGGCCTTCGTTTTCTTTGACCTGGCCAATATCCGTTATCTCTGCGATTTTACCGGAACCGATGGCGCCCTGATTGTCACCGCCGCGGAAGATTGCTTTCTTTCCGATTCGAGATATCAGGCCCAGGCCCGGCAGCAGGTGACGGCCGAAGCACTCCTCTGTTATCAGAAGAAGCTGAATGGCGTGGTCGCCGAGCTGCAGCGGCGCGGCGTGCGGCGCGTCGGTTTTGAATCCGAAACGCTGACCGTGGCTTCCTGGCAGGAATTAAAGGAGCACTCTTCCGGCCGGATTGAATGGATCCCGGTCGGCAAGCCGTTGCGGTCCTTGCGCGCCGTCAAGGACGAAAATGAGATTGTTGCGCTCGAAAAAGCGGCGCTGCTCAATCTGCTGGCCTTTGACGAAATGAAACCTCTGCTGGTCCCCGGGGTGAGTGAACATGAACTCGCCCTCGCGCTCGAGTTCGCCCTGAAACGGTCCGGCGCCGAAGAAAAAGCCTTCGACTTTATCGTCGCTTCCGGCGAACGGGGAGCGCTGCCCCACGGTATCGCCTCCGAAAAAAAAATCGGTCGCGGGGAACTGGTGACGATAGATTTCGGATCACGGGTGAACGGCTATCATTCCGATGAAACCGTGACGGTCGCTGTCGGAGAGATCGACGACAAGGCTCGCGAAATCTTCGATACCGTTCTTGCCGCGCATGATCAGGCGTTAGCGGCAGTCAGGCCGGGGATCTCCATCGTCGCCCTGGACGCGGTCGCCCGGGGTCATATCGCCCGCCGGGGTTACGGCGAATTTTTCGGCCACGGGCTGGGTCATGGGGTCGGTCTGGAAATACATGAATACCCCTCGCTGTCACCGAACAGCGAAGGATTTATTGAAGAAGGCATGGTGATAACGATCGAACCCGGCATTTATGTGCCCGGACTGGGAGGGGTCAGGATCGAGGATACGGTGGTGGTGACCTCCGACGGTTATCGTTGTCTGACCCGGATTCCCAAACAGTTTCAGCAGTTCCCTGCTTGACAAATTTCCGCGCGCATTGAATAGTCTACAATTCTTCGGCTGTCTGACGGCAGCCCGGTATAGCGAAGGTTTTAAGGAGGAAAATTAACAATGGAACTTAAAGATCTGAAAAGTCTCATCAAATTGGTGACAGACACGGATATCACTGAATTCAAGATGGAAGGGAAGGACGAAAAGATCCTGATCAAGCGCGGTCCTGATAAAGAGTTTGTACAGGTTTCGGCGCCTGCGCCTGTCATGGCGGCCCCTGTTGCAGCCGCTCCTGCCCCTGCGCCCGGCGTTGCCGCGCCGGTCGCCGCTGTCGCTGCCGCCGACGACAACTATGAACGAATTCCGTCCCCGATTGTCGGTACCGTTTACCACAAGCCGGCGCCGGATGCCGAGCCATTCGTCCAGGTCGGGAGTATTGTCGACGCCGGACAGACCCTCTGCCTGGTCGAAGCCATGAAACTGTTCAATGAAATCGAAGCCGAATTCAAGTGCAAAATTGTTGAGATTCTCAAGGCCGATTCAACGCCTGTCGAATATGGTGAAGCCCTGTTCCTCGTCGAGCGCGTCTAGGAGCCTGTCGAACAATCCATGTGCCGGCGGCACATGCGGCCCGTGGCGTCCGACACCCTTGTGGCAGCAGAATCCGCATTCGCAATACGGTCTGATGGTGCGTAGTATCAGTCCTGTCCGGAGTTATTGAGTCTATGTTTCATAAAATACTGATCGCCAACCGCGGAGAAATCGCCCTGCGGATTCTCCGCGCCTGCAAGGAATTGGGCATCAAGACGGTGGCCGTTTATTCACAAGCGGACAGCGAGGCGCTGCATGTCAGTCTTGCCGATGAAAGTATCTGCATCGGCCCGGCCGCCAGCGCCGACAGTTATCTGAATATGAAAGCAATCATCAGCGCCGCCGAGGTGGCTGATGCCGATGCCATCCATCCGGGGTACGGATTTCTGTCCGAAAATGCCGAATTCGCCGAGATCTGCCAGCAGTGCGGCATTACCTTTATCGGTCCCACCGCCGAAAGCATGCGTTTGATGGGCGACAAGATTTCTGCTCGTCAGACCGTCACCGCCGCCGGTGTGCCGATCCTGCCCGGTACCAACGAGAGCGTGGAAACCACTGAAGACGCCCTGAAGATTGCCGCCGAAATCGGTTATCCGGTAATCATCAAGGCCTCCGCCGGCGGCGGCGGGCGCGGGATGAAAATCGTCCATTCTCCCGCGTCGTTGCCGAACGCACTGGCGACGGCCAGAACCGAAGCCCAGGCCGGGTTCGGTAAGGCCGATGTTTATATCGAAAAATACTGCGAGCGGCCACGGCACGTGGAAATCCAGATTCTCGGCGATAAACACGGCAATGTCATCCATCTCGGCGAACGGGACTGCTCGATTCAAAGGCGTCACCAGAAACTGATCGAGGAGGCTCCCTGCCCGGTGCTGACCCCGGCTTTGCGTGAGAAAATGGGGGCGTGCGCCGTTGCCGCCGCCAAGGCCGTGAATTATAACAGCGCCGGCACCATCGAGTATCTGCTCGACAGCGACGGAAGTTTTTACTTCATGGAGATGAATACCCGCGTGCAGGTCGAGCATCCGGTGACCGAGATGGTCACCGGCGTTGATATCATCAAGGAACAGATTTATTCCGCCGCCGGGCTACCGCTGCGTTACAAGCAGTCGGATATCAAGATCACCGGCCACGCCATCGAATGCCGGATTAACGCGGAAGATCCTGAAAAATTTACGCCGTGCCCCGGAAAAATCACCGGTTATCACACCCCCGGCGGCATGGGCGTTCGCGTGGAAAGCGCCATGTATGACCAGTATACGGTGCTGCCGCATTACGACTCGATGATCGGCAAGCTGATTGTTCATGCCAATACCCGCCAGGAAGCGATCGTGCGGATGGCCAGCGCCCTCGATGAATATATTATCGAAGGGATCAAGACCACGATCCCCTTTCACCAGAAGGTCATGGCCAACAAGGAGTTCGCGGACGGTGATGTGGACACCAGCTTTCTGGAGCGGGTCAAGTTGTAAATTGTTGGCAGGATGCCCGCATGGCTGAACCGATCTGGCGCAGAATTGTCTCCGGGCCATTGTCCGGTGCTGCAAATATGGCCCTTGATGAAGCGCTTTTCAACGCAGTACAGGCGGGGAATTCCCCGCCTGTACTGCGTTTATATCGCTGGCAGCCGGCGGCCGTCACTCTCGGGTACGGTCAACGCGGCGCCCGGCAGGTCAACGTTGCCCGCTGTGCGGAACTGGGTCTCGATGTGGTGCGGCGCTTGACCGGCGGGCGCGCCGTTCTGCATGCCGATGAAGTCACCTATGCGGTGATCGCCCCCGAACAGAACGGATTTTTCGCAAACAACATCCTGGAAAACTATCGACGGATCGCTGACAGCCTGCAGCATTGTCTGCGGCAGCTGGGCCTGCCGGTCGAGATGGTTGCCGGCCGTCACCCTGCCAGGGGCGCGACCGCCGCGGAACAGAGCGCCTGTTTTACCGCGCCTTCCTTTTTTGAACTTTGCTGTCATGGTCTCAAGGTCTGCGGCAGCGCCCAGAAACGGGCGGCCGGTTGCTTTTTGCAGCACGGCTCCCTGCCGGTCGATCTGGATCCGGAACTGCTGTTTGCCGCACTGAACTGCGAAACCGGTCCGGATGCCGAGCGGTCCGCTCAGTCCCTGGCGAAGCAGGTCGGCTGGATCAACCGTTGGCTGGAACCGCCGGTGGCCATCGAGCAGGTGGAAAAGCAGTTGATCGACTCCTTTGCCGGCTGTTTTCCCGGACGGTTTGTCGATGATCGACCGTCGCCGCAGGAACTGAAGGCGGCAAAGCAACTGGAGCAGAGCAAATACCGCAATCCGGCCTGGACCATGAAAGGGGTTCTGGAGTAATGCTTAGCAACGGACAATTGGCAGTCGGACATATTCCATACCTCAACTGTATCCCCTTTTTCCATTACCTCCGCGACTACGGCTTTGCCGGTCGGCTGGTTTCCGGGGTCCCGTCAGAGTTGAACCTGATGCTGCAGCAGGGCGAACTGGACGTCAGCCCGTCATCCTCATTCGAATATGCCCGCAACTGGAAAAACTATCTGCTGTTGCCGGGACATTCGATCTCCTCCGCCGGGCCGGTTGAAAGTGTGCTGCTGTTCAGCCCCGTTGCGCCGGAAAAACTTTCGGGATACACGATCTCCGTCACCGGCGATTCAGCGACATCCGTCAATCTGCTGCGGATCTTATTGCGCGAGTTCGTCGGCCTGGAAGAGGTGCGTGACGAAATTCCGCAACAAGCCGTAGAAAGCATGATCGCGACCGGCCATCCCGCGCTGCTGATCGGCGATCGCGCTTTAACCGCTGCCGGCCGGCTGCCGCGGGGAATGTTCTGCTTTGATCTCGGCCAGCTCTGGTATCAATACACCGGGCTGCCCTTCGTTTTTGCCTTATGGATGGCGCGGCGCGAAGCCGTCGCCGTGCATGCCGATGCATTGACGCTGCTCGGCCGGCAGCTCTCAGACTCGCGGCAGCGCTTTTTTGCGGGATTGGAGACGCTTGCCGAGGATCTCGGCGGCGACAGTTGTTTAACGGCACAGCAAAAGATCGACTACTGGAACAACATCGATTACGGGTTGAGTGACAAGCATATCCGTGGGTTGCGGCTGTTCTTCGATCTTTGCCTGAAATATCGGCTCGTCAACGAGCGCCCGCGGATCGAATTTCTGCAGCGCGGATAAAATCCGCGCAACCATACTCGATGAGTCAGCTTTGCTGTGTTGGCTTTGCTGTTGACAGAACCGGCTGATTCACTAAGATAGGAAAGCTTTGTGCCCGGGTGGCGGAACTGGTAGACGCAAGGGACTTAAAATCCCTCGACCTTTGGTCGTACGAGTTCGATTCTCGTCCCGGGTACCACATACATTATCGAAAGCGGGCACTCCTTCAAGGGTGCCCGCTTTTCGTTTGCCTAATGCTCCTGCAAGAGCCGCGGACAACTTAATCCTGCGAGGGGGAAACCACGATTAATGGACACCATTACGGAAAGTTATGCAGCAAGGCGAAACAGGACGTATAACCCACGTCTTCAAGGCGGGGCAGGTCGGTTCCTCATGCCTGGCGGAAATGGCGCTCCAGTTCGGAAAAATAGGAGCGTCCCAGGCTGTCGGCATGTCGTTGCAGCCAACTGCTGAAGAGGGTCC
>DASWJX010000046.1:0-3253 GCA_036396915.1 Geopsychrobacteraceae bacterium
AAAAACATATCCCCCTGCCTTTCCCAAGAATTTCAACAGGGTAGCCGCTTCGGCCCGGTCAAGTCAACGCAAAAAGATTTTCGCGCCGGACATCGTTTTGCGGATGAGGTCGAAGGTTTAGCCTGGCTCGGTCCGGAATGGGGGAACGCCGGTCGGGTGGAACAGGGACAGTCCCGGATCCGGGAGATGCGATCTTTCTTCCGGGATTTTGCTCTGCCGGCGGCTTCGTCGGCAAAAGGCACAAACCGGTCCGCTGTTTTTACGCGTCAAAAAACCGAAGCCAGCCGCTCGAACGATTTTCGCAAGCGGGTCGACAGGGCCAGGAACATCCCCTTGAGCAGCTTGACACCCAGCTCCGGGTGCTCTTCCAGAAGCCGGTCGAACTGCGCGCGCGACAGCATCAGCAGCGAGGTATCGACCAGGGCCGTCGCCGAAACGGCACGCCGCTCACCGCTGAGCAGGCACAGCTCGCCGACGATCGAGCCCTGGCCGTAGATGCCGACGATGACATGCTTGCCGGGAAATTCGGTCTGCTTTTTGATTTCCACCTTGCCGTCAACAACAAAGGCGGCCGTATCGCTGGCGTCGCCTTCATGCCAAAGCACCTCTCCGGCGCTGACCGACCGGCACTGCAGGTATTCGGTGACAACCGCCGTCTCCGGTTTGTCCAGGTACTGAAAAAACCGGTAATCGTCCTTCAACTGCGCGCACAGCTCCGCGTCCATCGTGTTCACTGTTTCTTCCCGGCGACGGGCGGTTCCGCGAGTTTGCTTTCAAGCCGGGCGAACAGGCCGTCAAACCCTTCGCTGCTGACGATCTGTCCGTAACTGGATCGATAATTTCTGACCAGGCTGACATTTTCGATCACCACATCGTAAATCTGCCAGATACCCTGCTCCCGGACCATTTTATACTGAACCGGAATCTCCACCTTGTCGGAGACGAACTGGGTATCGACAATCGCCTTGTCCCCCTTGACCCGCTCGTTGAGGTAATCGACCCGCCCCCCGGAATAATCCTCGATCCGGTTCAGATAGGTCGCTTCCAGAACCTGGACAAAAAGTTTGGAAAACCGTTCCCGCTGTTGCGGGGTCGCCTTTTTCCAGTGAACGGCAAGGGTCCGCTGGGATATGGATTGAACATTGATGTGGGTCTGCACCAGACCGCTGACTTCCCGACGTTTTGCGGCGTAATCGAGATCGGTCCGATTCAGGACCTGCAGAACAGTATCAACGATCTGCTGAATCTGCTGGGTCGGACCGGTCGCGGCCCACAGCAAGGAAGAGACTAAAAGCAAAGACAAAAGAAGCGGAACAAAGATGCGTTTCATCAGAATAAACCCTCATCGGCATAGGAATTGGCCGCAAACTGCTCAAGGCCCAAGTATATATCTATTTACGGATGTTTGCCAAGCGGTGCTGCGCGTACGCGGCGCGGATGAACAGGTAGGGGTCGAGAGCGTCCCGCTTGAACTTTTCGTAGCTGTCGGCATCGAGGGACAGGGCGTTGACACGTTCAAGTGCCCTGAGGCTGTAATACTCCCGGACTTTTATGTCGGCATACAGCAGCGGGTCGAGAAACTGATCGACAACGAGCCCCGCTCCGTCCCGCACGCTGGACGGACCGAAAATCGGCAGCACCAGATACCAGCCGCTCTTGACCCCGTAAAAGCCGAGGGTCTGCCCGAAATCCTCCGATTTCTTCTTCCAGCGCAGGCTGTACCCGGCGGGATCGAACAAACCGCCCCAGCCGATGGTACTGTTGACAGCCAGCCGCCCCAGTTCGGTCCCGACATCCCTGACCTTGAGCTGCAGCAGGGCATTAACCGCCCGCACCGGAGTGCTCAGATTGGAGAAAAAATTGCCGATCGACGTCCGGACCGGCCGCGGCACCACCCGATAGCCCCGGGCAACCGGTTTGAACAGGTAGAAGTACAGCTTGTCGTTGACCAGAAACACGCCCCGGTTCCAGGGTTCCAGGGGGTCGGCAATCAACGGCCGCGGTTGCGCCTCGGACTCGTCGTCGAAGTCATCATCGAAGTCATCATCGAAATCATCATCGAAGTCATCATCGAACTCGGCGTCGAAATCGTCCCCGCCGGTCTGCGCGGCTGCAGCCGGACGGACAAAGTCGTCCGCGGCTAAAAGCGGGGCAAACGACAGAACCAGCAGCGTCAGGCAGAGGACCAGAGGGAGCACGACACGCATCGACTAGCCCTGTTCGAAGATATATTTACTGAGCAGCTCTTCCAGGCTGATCGCGGATTCGGTCTCTTCGATCTCGCCGCCGTCTTCGATCAGCTCTTCCATCCCGCCGGGTGAAATCTTGATGAACTTGTCGCCGATGATCCCTGACGTGCGGACCGAAGCGATACTGTCCTCCTGCAGCGCAACGCCCTTTGCGATCTCCATGCCGACCACCGCCCGGTAATCGTCCGGATCGAGCCGGATGGCGATGACCTTACCGACATGCACGCCGGAGATTTCAACCACGGCGCCGGTTTTCAAGCCGGAAATCGAATCGAAACGGGCCTCGACGGCGTAGGTTTCCCGGGCAAGCAGATTGACGTCGCCGAGCCGGACCGACAGCCAGGCAAAGCAGACGAAGCCGAGCACCATGAAAATCCCGACGGCGGTTTCCACATTGAATCGTTTCATAACGGAGCGGTTTCCTCCTCCTCACTGGAATAGATCGGCCCCATGGTGGTCTCGACGAAATCGCGAATCAGCGGATTGTCGGAACGCTGAAACTCTTCGGGAGAAACGGAGCATTGAATCACCCCCTCCGCCAGCAAAGCCACCCGGTCGGATAACTTGAAAATTTTCGGCACATCGTGGCTGACGATCACCGCCGTATAGCCCAGGCGGGCCTGGGTATCATGGAACAGGCGGTAAATCTCGTTACTTTTCAGGGCATCGAGGCCGGTGGTCGGCTCATCGAAAAATACGATTTTGGGATCGAGCACCAGCGCTCGGGCCAGACCGACCCGTTTCTGCATGCCGCCGGACAGCTGGGCCGGATATTTGTCGTCCACGTCCTGCAAGCCCATCATCTCCAGCTTTTCCCGGACATTGGCCCGGATTTCCGCCTCCCCGGCCGCGGTACGCTCGCGCAGCGGCAGCGCCACATTGTCGTAAATCGTCATGGAATCGAACAGCGCGACATTCTGGAACAGGACGCCGAAGTCCTTGCGCACCTCCTTGAGCTGGCGGGCCGAAGCACGTGCGATATCCCGACCGAAAACCTTGACCTG
>DASWJX010000047.1:0-2197 GCA_036396915.1 Geopsychrobacteraceae bacterium
TATTCCGAAACCTCGTAGGCGAAATAATCATCGAAGTCGAGGGCCTGAACACATTGGTTCCGCAGATCGCGCAGATTGACGAGCCCCTCCTTCAGCGTTCTCCCGACTTCCTTGCTGGCCTCCCAGGCCTTGACCCGCTCGTTTTCGTCGTCAGACTCCCGGAGGATCTTGTCGATCTCATTGGGCGTCACGGACTTCCCGTCCATCCTGAAATCAAAGCCGAAAAGAGCCGCTGTCTGCGCAGCATCCGCCTTGATCCTCTCCTTCACGAGTTCGCCGGCAATAGCCGGATTCTTTCCGGCCCTGTACAGAATGTACTCGAGCTGACGGATCTGCAGGTCGGAGAGCTTCTTGTGTTGCGTCAGAAACCACCTTGACTTCTCAATATTCGCTTCACTGCCCGTAAAGGCGGCCATCTTTTCGTTGGCGCGCTCTACCTTCCGCTTCGTCACCGTATCGCCTTCGACGATGTAAGTATTCAGCCTCCACTCGGCTTCGGCTGCCTCCTTCAGTAAACCCTGGTATTGTTGGTTATAGTTATGAAGATAGGCTTTGACCTTGCCGGGAAAGGCCTGGTCGCCTGACTCGCAGGAAAAGAGGATGCCGGCCGCGAAAATGACCGGAAATGCTTTGTATGAATTTCTCATGGCTTGCTGAATTATTGACTTCAATAGGCCCGCATGGATCCTATTCCATGACCCCGGTCGGTGACCTGGCCTGTGCCTCCGATGCGCTCATCGCCAATCCAGGGACGACCTTACCGGCACAAAAAAAATGCCCCAGGGCCCTAAACCCGGGGGCATTTATCTTGGCAATACCGCCTTATTCCACCACGAGCATGCCCTTGCCGATCACCTGATGCCCATCGAACACCTTAAAGATATAGGTGCCCGCGCTCAGGTTGCCCCGGCTCAGCTCGAATGCGCCGTTGTCATAGCTCGCCTTTGCTGCTACTACCTGTCCGGTCACTGAATAAAGCTTCAGGCTGATCCGGCCGGAATGTCCGCCCCGAACTTCGATCTTCGCCATGTCGCTCATCGGATTCGGATAGGCCGTTACCGTTTTCCACAATTGATCCGGCTGATCCACGCTCGTGGCAACCAGCGTCTCGCAATGCTGGTCGGTTCCGTTCGGATTGGTCACCGTCAGGCAGACATTGTAAGAGCCGTTGGCCGCATAAACGTACGACGGATTCTGCGCGGTGCTGGTGCCCGTTCCGTCACCGAAGTCCCATGCCCAGGCGCTTATGGTGCCTGTCGGCGTTGACTGGTCGTTAAACTGGTACGTTAATGCGGTGCTTGCGCTGATGTTGAACGCCGCGACAGGCGGTGTCCCGAACAACGGTCCGGTTACGGCCCTGAAATGATAATCATCCATGTTTGTAGCCCATACCCCGCCGAGCCTCGTAGCCGTTCTGCCGGCCGTTCCCGGAGTCGTCTGCGTGAGCCATGCATCACCAGCAGGCACCGCGAATCCGATATGGAAGCTGCCGGTCATGGCGTTCAACTGAGCCGCAAACGGCCGCAAATCGGCAATGGTCATCTTGTACGGTACGGCCAGCGTTGCAGCCGGCGCCATGGTCACCGGGGTAATCATGGCTGTTCCCGGCAAATTGCCGCTGTTCGCCCATACATTGACGTCGATGTTCGAATTCGGCCGGTTGCTGTCGGTATAGTTGCGGATAAGCGCCGTCACAAGCTGGGTCGATGATCCGGCAGGAACGGTCATCCTGACCGCCGCAGCATCTCCGCCCGGGGATGCCGGCCCGAAGTTGGCCACGAAATCAACCACGCCGTTATCATAGTAAATATGATTGCCCGCCACATACATGAATGTATCGGTCATCGAACTGTTCGCCGCAGCAGAGGCGTCCGTTGCGGCAATATAGTAGGCTACAAGCGAGCCGGGAGTCTGAGCCGGGATAGTGAACTCGTAGTTGTTTCCACCGGGATTCATGCCTGCCACAGGGGTCTGTGCCATGCCATCCACCCAATAGCTGACGGTAGTCGAGGCAAGCCCCGATATATCCGTGATGATCGCTGCCACCAGATGCGAGCCCAGCTCGCCGAGGAGCATTTCAGGCGGGGTGTGCTGGATCAGGGGAGGAGCATTGTCAACGTTGTAGCTGGTGATCTCCACATCGTCAATATAGCTTCCGTCCTTGGTCAGGCCCACGTCGCTGATGAAATTGAACCGG
>DASWJX010000048.1:0-12637 GCA_036396915.1 Geopsychrobacteraceae bacterium
GAGGTTGCAGAAAGCGACTCTCCGCCGTTGACCCCGGTTTGGATGGAGAAGCTAACGACGGTATCATCATCGGCCGGGTTCCCGGCCGTATCGCGAACCATGAAGGTAATCAAAGAGGTGTCTTCGATTCCGCTGCCGCGCACACCGATCGTTGCCGGCGCGACACTCTCCCTGACAATCGAATTTGTCTCGCCGGTCGCCACGTCGATGCTCAGATTAAAGAGCGCATCCCCCGAGGTGACGGTAATGTCCACTATTCCGCCAGAGCTGCCGGCCTGAAAGGTCGCCTGCGCCACCCCGTTCGTGGTTACGGTTGACGAGGTAATCGCTCCCTTGTCACAAAAAAAACGGACCAGCGTTCCATCTTTCACCAGATTGTTGGCGGAATCCCTGACTGTGGCATTGAGTGTCGCCTCGCCCCCCTGAGGCAGCAGCGTCCCGTCAGCAACCGAGCTGACCAGAACAATGCTGGCGGGAGGACCGATGGTCGTACCCGAATCGGGCGCCGGATCCGGAGTCGGATCAGTCGGATCGACGGCTGGATTATCGCTCCCCGGATCGGTGGGTAGAATTCCGATAATGGTCTCACCATCACTCCCTCCGCAACCGGACAGAAGCAACGACAGGAACAGTGCCGCGATAAACAAGAAATGATGTGTTTTCAATTGAGCCCTCCTTGGCATGGTGGACTGGAACAAAAATGTGAAATATAAACGGACCGGCCGGATGGCCGTTTTTGAAAAATTGTCTAGAATTTCCGGTTTACGACCAGGCCGATATCGAAGGAACTTCTCAACTGCGCTTCAAGATCAAGCGTCACGTCTTCGCGCAGTCGCCATTGGATGCCGAAGACCATGCCGAAGTTGTCTTCCTCTTCCGCGGTCTTGGCAAGGATGCCTGGTTGGCCGGTCGCTAAATCGACGCTGCTGCTTTCGATGTCCGCCTTGGAGATATAGTACATCGGACCGCCATAGAGCTGAGCTCCCTCCAGTTCGATCTGGAATCCGAGGCCGGCTCGGGCTTCCCACATTTCATCCAGAGTGACTTTCTCCGCGACTGCCGTGGTTGTATTGGTATCTTCATTTTCGCCTAGGTAGTAGCTGCCCTGGACAAAAGGGCCGATGCTGAGAACTTCACCTTGAATAAACGGGCCGTTCGCACCGACGGTCACAAAGGGGACGACTTTCTCACCTGTGAAATCCTCCCCCGACAGGAACACATTATCGGCATCATGAGTGGAAACTCCGGCGCGCAGATAGGTCACCCAATGATTGCCGAGGCCGTAACCCGCCTGACCGAAAAACTTGTTCTGCCGGATCTCCAGATCCGAGAAGGAACCGTTGTCCTCCCACTTTGCATCGGTATGACTGTAGCCGAGGCCCAAGAAGAGATCACCCGCCGCAACCTGGGACTTGACCGGACCGATCGTTGCGGAAAACGCGGGGACGACCAGAAGAAAAGAACTGACAATTGCGATTAGAACCGACCTTCTCATGACAACTCCTCCCAAGCGATGACATTAGACTCAACTCAGATATTCGAAAAGTACTCGATAATTAACTATAATTTAGCCGTATTTATCACAATTTTTTTTTTAAGACAAGCTGATTCTCCGGCCTTGGTTAGAAATCCCTAAATTTCCCCCGGCGGGTAAATATCTTTAGTTGCGGGCTTTTTCATCCGCGACGGCATTCATTTCACCGCTTCGAGGGTCCGTCCGCGGTCAGTTATTACACGATACTCATGCTGAAGCGAAGCACAACATGCCTCCCTTCAGCCGTTTCCCGGACCTCAAGGCCGGCAAGACGCAACACACCCCCTGTTTCAGAAGCGACGATTGCCTTTCATCCGCCGCTGGAGTATAAAAATCGGAACCTTTCACCCCTCCAACAGCGAACACGGACATTTCTCCATGGGCTATCGAAATCTGCGCGCGTGTCTTCCCGACCTGGCAGCAACGGGACAGCTGATCCGCATCGAGCAGCCGGTTTCCGGCGATCTTGAGGCCGGTGCGATTCAGCGCCGGGTCTATCAGGCGGGCGGTCCGGCCCTGCTGTTCACCAACCTGCAGGGGTGCGCTTTTCCGGCACTCGGCAACCTGTTCGGCACCCTGGAGCGGACCCGCTACCTGTTCCGCGACAGCCTGGCGGCGGTCGAACTGCTGGTCAAGCTGAAGCTCGATCCCAAGGCTCTGCTCAAGCGACCGCTGAATATCGTGAAGGCCCCGCGGGCGGCGCTGCATCTGCTGCCGAAAAAAGTCCGCTGCGGGCCGATTCTGCAGCATCAAACCCGTCTCGCCAGCTTGCCGCAGATCAAAAGCTGGCCGGATGACGGCGGCGCCTTTATCACCCTGCCGCAGGTCTATTCGGAAGATCCGGCGGCACCGGGCCTGCGCCATTCCAATCTCGGCATGTATCGGGTGCAGATCTCCGGCAACGACTACCTGCCGGACCGGGAAGCGGGCCTGCACTACCAGATTCACCGCGGCATCGGCGTCCACCACGCGGCAGCCCTGAAGCTGGGCAAACCGCTGCGGGTCAATATCTTTGTCGGCGGACCGCCGAGCCTGACCGTGGCCGCGGTCATGCCGCTGCCGGAAGGGATGCCGGAACTCTCGTTTGCCGGACTGCTCGGCGGCCACCGCATCCCCATGGTCCAGCCGCCGGGCCGGCTGCCGATGCCCGCCGAAGCCGATTTCGTGATCTGCGGCACAATCGACCCAAAGCAGCAGAAGCCGGAAGGTCCGTTCGGCGATCATCTGGGCTACTACAGTCTGGCCCACCATTTCCCGCTGCTCAGCATCGAGGCGGTCTATCATCGCGCCGACGCCATCTGGCCGTTCACCACGGTCGGCCGCCCGCCGCAGGAGGACACCAGCTTCGGCGCCTTCATTCACGAACTGACCGGTGCGCTGATCCCGGAGGTGCTGCCGGGGATCAGGGCGGTGCATGCCGTCGATGCGGCGGGCGTCCACCCCCTGCTGCTCGCCGTCGGCAGCGAACGCTACACCCCCTACGCTGATCGGCGCGAACCGCAGGAGCTGCTGACCCAGGCCAATGCGCTGCTCGGCCAGGGGCAGCTGTCGCTGGCCAAGTACCTGATGATCGTTGCCGAACAGGACAATCCGCAACTCGACATCCATGACCTCCCGGCGTTTTTCCAGCACCTGCTGGAACGGATCGACTGGCGCCGCGACCTGCATTTTCAGACCCGGACCACCATCGATACCCTCGACTACAGCGGCCACGGCCTGAATCAGGGTTCCAAGGTGGTTTTTGCCGCCGTCGGCGAGAAAAAACGTTCCTTGCCGAGCGAGATTCCTGGCGAGCTGCACCTGCCCGGCGGCTTTAAAAATCCGCGCCTGGCCCTGCCCGGCATCCTGCTCATCGAAGGTCCGGCCTGCAGCGCATACCAGCCGGGCGCGGACGCGGACCTGCAACGCTTCTGTCAGCATTATGCGCCTGATGCGCCGATCAACCGCTTTCCGTTGCTGCTGATTGTCGATGACAGTGCCTTTTGCGCCGCGGCCCTCAACAACTGGCTCTGGACCGGCTTCACCCGCAGCAACCCGGCCGCCGACATCTACGGTATCGACAGCGCGATCCGGGCCAAGCACTGGGGATGCAGCGGAGCGCTGGTCATCGACGCCCGCGGCAAGCCGCACCATGCCCCGCCGCTGATCGACGATCCCGTCGTGGAAAAGCGGGTCGATCGACTGGGGGCAAAGGGCGGGCCGCTGCACGGCATTATCTAAGACGACGAAGGACGACACCATGCTGATGAACAGTGACCTGCCCGGCAGCCGGGTCCCGACCCTGACCGGCTCGGTCGGCAACACCCCGCTGGTCGACATTTCCGCCCTGCTCGGCAAACCGCGGCTGCGGCTGCTGGCCAAGCTGGAAGGGAACAATCCCGGCGGCTCGATCAAGGACCGGCCCGCTCTCTATATGCTTGAAAAGGCGGAAGAGAGCGGTGAACTGACCCCCGACAAAATCATCCTTGAGCCGACCTCCGGCAATACCGGCATCGCCATCGCCATGCTCGGCGCCGCCAAGGGCTACCGGGTCAAACTGGTGATGCCGGCCTGTGTCAGCGCCGAACGGCGCGGCGTGCTGGAAGCCTATGGCGCCGAAGTGGTCCTTTCGCCCGGCTGCGAAGCCACCGATGGCGCCATCCGCCTGGCCCACCGGATTCTGGCCGGGGAACCGCAGCGCTATTACATGCCCAACCAGTACGCCAATCCCAACAATCCGCTGTCCCACTATGAGACCACCGGTCCGGAGATTCTGCGCCAGACCGCGGGAGAGATCGATTATCTGGTGGCCGGGATGGGCACCTCGGGGACCTTGATGGGCATCGGCCGCTGCTTTGCCGAGTTTGCGCCGCAGGTCAGGATTGTCGGTGTCGAGCCGACCCTCGGCCACAAGGTTCAGGGCCTGAAGAACATGCAGGAAGCGATCGTCCCGTCGATCTATGATGAGCAGACTTTGCACCGCAAACTGGTGATCGAGGACGACAAGGCCTATGCGGCCGCCCGCCGACTGGCCATCCGCCATGGCCTGTTTGTCGGCATGTCGAGCGGGGCTGCCGTCGCCGGCGCCCTGCAGCTTGCCGACGAACTCGAACAGGGAACCATTGTCGTCATCCTGCCCGACCGCGGCGATCGCTATCTCAGCACCAACCTGTTCCGCTCTCAATGTGCCGACTGTCCGCCTTGAGCAGAAAGAACCGAGCCCATGCCGCTGCCCCAGCTGTTGAGAAAAAGAGCCGAGAAACTGCTCGACGCCTACTGCCGGAGCCGGGTACCGTCCTGGCTGAAGGATGAATTGCGCCTCGACTTCACCATTGTCGACGTCGCCGCAACGGTTTTTCAGCAACGGCGGCGCTGTCAGGGCACCTGCGAGTGGTTTCGCACCCCCCTGGCGCAATTCCGTTATTCCGCAGCCCTCCAACAGTGGACCCTGCACCACTACGAAGCAAATCAGCAGTGGCGGCTTTACCTCAATGCCAATCCCAGTCTCGACCTGGGCAAACTGCTTCAGGCGGTCGATGATGATCCGTTGGGGTTTTTCTGGAGATGAAAAGCAAAAGGCGTCGTCGGTGAGGACGACGCCTTTTGCTCAGCGGCGGTAAATCAGCAGCGTGCCGACCAGCAGCAGGACCACGCCGACCACGCGGCGCAGATCGAGCGGCGCCAGCCGCACCCCCAGCAATCCGTAGTGGTCAAAGACCAGCCCGGTGATCAGCTGGGCCACAATCAGCGCCGCCATCACGGTCGTGACCCCCAGGCGCGGCACGGCGAGAATCATCAGGGCGACGAAAAAAGCGCCGTACAGGCCGCCGCTCAGCTCCCAGGCCGGGGCCTCGGCAAGTCCGCGAAAAGAGCCTTTCGAGGTTGCCAGGGACAGCACCAGCAACACCGCTGTCCCGACCGCAAAAGAGACCGTCGCCGACTCAAGCACTCCGGTGCGCGCGGCCAGCCGGGCATTGATCACCGGTTGAACGGCAGCGGCCACCCCGCCGACAAAGATGGCCAGCAACAGAAACAGATTCGACATATCAGCGCTTCCCTTCCCGCCCTTCCTGGCAGCTCAGACAAACGGGCGCTTCCGGTCGCCATCAGCCGGTCCGGCGCCGGGCCAGGCCTGAAACGACCTTGAATTCAGCGGTTCCGGCAACATTCAGCAATTGGAACAGGGCCATTTCCGTGGTGGTCAGCGCCGCCCCCATCTCCGGCGCCATGGCGATGGCGGTCTGGTAGTCGGATTTGAAGCGCGAACAGATGGCATCCCGCACCAGATGCACATGGTAACCGCGGTCAAGCAGGTCGATCAGGGTCTGGTAGACACAGACATGAGCCTCCATCCCGACCAGCAGCACCTGCTTGCGGCCGGTCTTTTCCAGAACGTCCATAAAGGCGGGCTCGCCGCAGCAGCTAAAAGCCACTTTCTCCACACAGTGTCGGGCGGTCGCCTTTGCAAGTTCCTCAATGGTATGCCCGAGACCGCGGGGGTACTGCTCGGTGGCGATCACCGGCAGACCCAGGGCGGCACAACCTTCGAGCAGCATGTTGATATGCTGCACCACCCGCCCGCAGACCCGTTCGTTCATGGCCGGAACCAGCTTCTCCTGCACATCGACAACCACCAGGACCGTCTGGTCCCGCTGCAACCAGAACCGGTTTTTGAAATCAGACATCTCTATTCTCCTCTTGCGTTAATTGGTGATGGCGTCGCCATCCTCCGAGTTTCTGCGAAGGCATCAGTGTTGGATCGACTAACAGCATTGCTGTGCAAAAAACTGCCGGGAGCCGCTACGGCCATCACTTTTAGCTTTCATTTTCAAAACACTTTCCATATTATGCCGCACCTTCCAACCGAATCGCAATAAATAGCTAAAAAAACAGGGATAATCTCATGAATCCTGAATTTTTTCGGCTACACTTGCAGTAATATTGTATGTTTAACAGAACTTCCGGGACGGACGACCGAAGAAAAATGAACAGACTGCAAATCGGCTGGCGCGAATGGCTTGCCCTGCCCCAACTGGGCATCCCGCACATCAAGGCTAAAATCGATACCGGAGCACGCACGTCGGCCCTTCATGCGTTTTTCGTCGAAGCTTATCGCGATCATGAGCAGGAACGGGTGCGTTTCGGCGTCCATCCGCTGCAGAAGCGGCTCGACATCGAAATTATCTGCGACTGCCCGGTGAAGGACTACCGCGAAGTGCGCGACTCCGGGGGCCACCGGGAGATGCGCTACGTGATCGAAACCGAACTCTGCCTCGGCCAGAAGCGATGGCTGATCGAAATGACCTTGACCAACCGTGACAACATGAAGTTCCGCATGTTGCTCGGACGAACCGCAATGAAAGGGATCGGGGTCTTTCCTGACCGGTCCTATCTCTGCGGGCGGCCACAAATTCTGTATCCGGAAATCCCATAAAATGAGGTAGAAATGAAGATTGCCATCCTGTCACGCAACCCGGAACTGTACTCAACCCGTCGCCTGCTGGAAGCGGCCAAGGAACGCGGCCACACGGTTCGGGCCATCGATCCGCTGCTCTGCTACATGACCATCGCCAGTCAACGTCCGACCATTCACTACCGGGGGGAGGAGCTGACCGGCTATGACGCCATCATACCGCGGATCGGCGCCTCGATCACCTTTTACGGCACCGCCGTTGCCCGCCAGTTCGAGATGATGGGGGTCTACAGTATCAACGAATCGGTGGCCATCAGCCGCTCCCGCGACAAGCTGCGCAGCCTGCAGCTGCTGGCCCGCAAGGGGATCGGTCTGCCGGTAACCGGCTTTGCCCATTCGACCAAATACACCTCGGACCTGATCACCCTGGTCGGGGGCGCCCCGCTGGTCATCAAGCTTCTGGAGGGAACCCAGGGCATCGGCGTGGTGCTGGCGGAGACCGGCCAAGCGGCGGAAAGTGTTATCGAGGCGTTCCGCGGCCTGAAGGAACATATCCTGGTGCAGGAGTTCATCAAGGAGGCACAGGGAGCCGATCTGCGCTGTCTGGTCATCGGCGACAAGGTGGTCGCCGCGATGAAACGTCAGGGCCAGGAGGGGGAGTTCCGCTCCAACCTGCATCGCGGGGGCAGTGCCAGCATCGCCCGCCTGACCCCGGAAGAACGGTCCACCGCAGTGCGCGCGGCACGGATCATGGGCCTGAACGTGGCCGGGGTCGATCTGCTGCGTTCCAATCACGGTGCGGTGGTGATGGAGGTCAATTCATCGCCGGGGCTGGAAGGGATCGAGACGGCGACAGACAAGGATATCGCCGGCCAGATCATCGCCTTTATCGAGAAACAGGCCAAACCGGGGAAGACCCGCACCAGGGGCAAGGGATGAGGGCCTCCCCCTTTCCGATCGGCGACACTGCCGTTGCTCCCGGCACCCGCGCCACCGTCGACCTGCCGATGCCGAAACTCTACACCAGCAGCGAAATGACCCTGCCGGTGCTGGTGGTGCATGGCCGCCGCAGCGGGCCGGTCCTGTTCGTCAGCGCGGCGGTCCATGGCGATGAGATCAACGGTGTCGAAATCATCCGCCGCCTGCTCAAGGTCCGGGCCCTCGACAATCTCAAAGGAACGCTGCTCGCCGTTCCGATCGCCAACCCGTTCGGCTTCATTCAACGCTCCCGCTATCTGCCCGACCGGCGCGATCTCAACCGCTCCTTCCCCGGCACCCCCAAGGGCTCGCTTGCCGGCCGCCTGGCCCACCTGTTCATGACCGAAGTCGCCTCGCGCTGCGACTTCGGCGTCGATCTGCACACCGGCTCCAACTTTCGCAGCAACCTGCCGCAGATCCGCGCCAGCCTCGACGATCCGAAAACCATCGAACTGGCCTCCGCCTTCGGTGCGCCGATCGTGGTCCCCTCGGAACTGCGGGGGGGATCGCTGCGCGAAGCGGTGGCGGCGCTGGGCAAACCGGTGCTGGTCTACGAAGCCGGGGAAGCCCTCTACTTCAACGAATCGGCCATCCGCACCGGCCTGCGCGGCATCCTCAAGCTGCTGCGCCATACCGGGATGCTGCCGGCCAATCCGCGCGCCAGACACCGCGCACCGATCATCACCGACCGGACCAGCTGGGTCCGGGCCACCATGAGCGGCACCTTCTCCCGTCAGGCGCAATTGGGCAGCCTGATCAAGAAAGGCAACCTGCTCGGCGTCCTCAGCGATCCGCTGGGGGACGAACGGGAAGAAGTGCGCGCGCCCTTCACCGGAGTGATCATCGGCCAGTTGACCCTGCCCCTGGCCCACGAAGGGGACGCGCTGATCAACCTGGCCAAGGTGCCGGATACCGACGAAGCGGAAGATACCCTCGGTGAATTCACCAAGTTGACCGAAGAGGACTTCGGCCTGGAACGCTAACGGGCAAAAAACCGGGAGAGCGCTTGATGAAGCTGCTGAACAGACCGCTGAAAACCGTCACGTCCCTCTTTCGCAGCCAACCCAAGCAGGTCGGTCTGGCGCCCGGCACCCTGATCCACGTCGGCAAGCAGCGCGTCGAACAATCCTCCCTTTCCTATCTCGACTATGACAACGACGTTCTGAACATCGCGTCGGATGTCAGTCTCGATCAGTGCCTGAAGCTCAAAACCACGCCCACGGTCAGCTGGATCAACCTGGACGGCATTCACGATGTGGCCGAACTCGAAGCGTTCGGCAAAGCCTTCGAACTGCACCCCCTGGCCCTGGAAGATATCCTCGACACCGGCCACCGCCCGAAGCTTGAAGAATTCGACCAGTATCTGCTGATCATCCTGAAAATGCTCCATTTCGACGAGCAATCAAACCAGGTCCAGGCGGAGCAGATCAGCCTGGTGCTGACCAACAACAACGTGCTGAGTTTTCAGGAACGTCCGGGGGACGTTTTTGACGGTGTCCGCGAGCGGCTGAAGCGCAAGAGCGGCCGCATCCGCCAGCGCGGCCCGGACTATCTGGCCTACGCCCTGGTCGACTCGATCGTCGACAGCTATTTCCACATTCTGGAAAAAATCGGCGATCGCCTGGAATTTCTCGAAAAACAACTGCTCAGCCAGCCGACCCAGGACACGCTGCAGCAGCTTCATCACTTCAAAGGGCAACTGCTCTTTCTGCGCAAATCGGTCTGGCCGATGCGCGAACTGGTCAACGCCCTGCTGCAGGACGAGTCACCGCTGATCCGGGAAACGACCAACGTCTTTCTCCGCGACCTCTACGATCACAGTGTCCAGGTCATCGACACCGTGGAGATTTTTCGCGACATGGCTTCGGGCCTGATCGATCTGTACATGTCGCGCATCAGCCACCGGATGAATGAAGTCATGCAGGTCTTGACCATCATGGCCTCGCTGTTTATCCCGCTGACCTTTATCGCCGGGGTCTACGGCATGAACTTCGAGGTGATGCCGGAACTGAAATGGCGCTGGGGCTATGCCATGGCCTGGGGCTTGATGCTGGGCTGCGCGGTCGGCATGCTGACCTACTTCAAAAAAAAGAAATGGTTCTGAACATGGGACAATCACTGATGTGGCGCATACTGCTCGGCCTGTTTCTGCTGGCCCTCTCCCCGGCGTCCCCCCTGCTGGCCGCGGAGCCGATCGCAACCGAAGAAGAAGCGATCGCCTATCCCGGTCTCGGCGAGGTGGTGCCGCGCGTTACGACACTGAACGAGGACGCGGCGGCCGCCGAACTGGAACTGCAACAGTTGGCCGAGACGGAAGCTTTTGCAAAAACGCTGCGCGACCTCCTCGACCGCCATGCGGAACTGAAGCAGAGGATCGACAGTTACGGCCCGGTTGAGAGCTGGTATTTCGACCGCCAGCTGGAGGTCATCGGGAGCTTGAAAGCTCTCAACAAAACGTTCGGCCAGCTGCAGCAGGAGATAACGGCCCAACTGCATAGTCTCGACCAGATCCGCAGCGACTGGCAGGCCCGCAAGAACTTCTGGCAGCAATGGGAAGTGCAGCTCAAGGAAGCGGAAACCAAACCCCCGGGCGACATCTTTGCCCGGGCCGGGGACACGACCGGACAGATTCTCGGTCTGGTCGAAAAGAGCGGGACGGCGCTGGTCGAGCTGCAGAAAAAAGTATCCGACCGCCAGCAGGAGATTCAGGAGCAGATCAGCCAAACCGAAGCGGCGCTGAGCAAACAGCGCAGTATTCTGTTCCAGCGCAATGACCATTCGCTCCTGTCCCCGGCATTCTGGTCCCAATTCACCCTGGAACTCTGGCAGAAGGCGCACCAGAACATTCGCGCAAGCCTTCGGATTCAGGAGGATTTTTTCCGGCGCAATGCCCTGCTGTTGACCCTGCAGATCCTGTTTGCGCTGGCCGCCCCGCTCTTGATCCACCGCTATCGCTCAGCGATCGGCGAGGAAAGTCACTGGCAAATATTCACCCGGCATCCCCTGGCGACCGGAGTGTTCGCCGCCGTTGCCTTCCTGAGCTTTTTTTACAGCGAAACGTCGCCCCTGATCCGCCTGTCGCTGGTGACCCTGGGGTTGTGCTCGGCGATCTATCTGCTGCGCGGCCTCGTCCGCAGCCGGCAGCTTCGAACCGCCCTCTATGCGGTCACCTTGCTGGTTCTGATGACCCTGGCAATCCGCCTGACCGGTCTGCCGCTCCCCTATTACCGTATTTACCTGTTGTTGCTGGTTCTGATCCTGCTGCCGCTGCAATGGTCTCTCGCCCGCTACTGCCGCAGGACAGAACAATCAGGCAAAATCCGCGCCGTGCTGCGCCTGCTCGGGCCGTTGCTGCTGATCGCCCTGATTGCCAATCTTTCCGGCCATGTCGCACTCGGACAACGGTTGCTGGAATCGTTACTCGAATCGGTTGTCGTGATCCTGTTCGCCATCCTGTCCTACCAACTCGGCCTGGGAGGGCTGAGCTTTCTCTTCTCATGCGCAACCATGCGAAAAAATCCCATCGTCTACAGATTCGGTCGTGACTTTCAACGCCGCTGCGAACGCTGGCTGTTGCTGCTGCTGTTCGCCTATACGGTTCTCTACTTAACGACAACCTGGGGCTTTTACAGTTCGGCGGGAAAAGCCTGGCAAGCCCTGACCTCGTTCACCATCACCATCGCCGACTACCCACTCAGTCTTGAGATCGTTCTGCTGGTGATTCTGGTTTTTTATCTGACCCTCGAACTCTCCTGGCTGCTGCAGGTTACCCTTGACCAGCAATTGTTCGAGCGCCGTCAGTATGATCGCGGCGTGCGGGATGCGGTGAAAAAGCTGCTGCACTACATGCTGGTGCTGGTCGGCTTTCTGCTGGCGGCAGGCGTTGCCGGTTTCGAATTGCAGAATCTTCTGGTTCTGGCCGGCGCCTTCGGCATCGGCATCGGCTTCGGGCTGCAGGATATCGCCAACAATTTTCTCAGCGGCATCATTCTGCTGTTCGAACGACCGATCAAGGTCGGCGACGGTGTGCTGATTGACGGCGATTACGGCACGGTGGTGAGGATCGGCCTGCGTTCAACGGTGGTCGAAAATCTCGATCAGGCGGAATTGATCGTACCCAATGCGCAGATGATCTCGCAGAAGGTCACCAACTGGACCCTCTCGACGCGCCGGGTCAGGGTTGTCATTCCGGTCGGAGTCGCCTACGGCAGCGATCTGGAACTGGTGCTGTCCCTTCTGCGGGAGACCGGTGAGCAGCATCCCGAGGTGCTCGAAGATCCGCAGCCGTCACCGATCTTCGTTCAATTCGGTGACAGTTCCCTCGCTTTCGAGCTGCGGGTCTGGATCAGCGATGTCGACAAGCGCCCCCGCATCAAGAGCGAACTGTTGCTGTTCATCGACAAACGTTTCCGCGAAGCGGGTGTCGAGATCCCCTTCCCGCAACGCGACCTGCACCTGCGTTCGGTTGCCGCGGGCATTCTTGCGACGCCGGCTCCGCCCGAAGCCCAAGACTGAAAAAGCCCCCCGGCAATTGCCGGGGGGCTTTTTACATCCATCAGCAGGCAAGCAAAGCCCTAGGAGGGTGTCGGACGATACGGGCCGAAGCGAAAATTTGGAAGCTTGAGACCAGATTTTGGCTCGTTTGAGAGCTCATAGCCATAGCTATGGGCCGAAAAGGAGCTGAAATATGGGCCAAGCAGCCGAATTTGCAGCCGGTTCATGGATAGTCCGAC
>DASWJX010000049.1:0-9414 GCA_036396915.1 Geopsychrobacteraceae bacterium
GATCACATCAAGATGGATGTCTACGCAAAAACTTAAGAGGATGGTTGGACAGAAAGCGGATAGTCGCAGCGGGGCGTTCCGGCCCCGCTGCCGCGGGTTTTCAGACTTCCGGCGCTGCCATCAACGGGCTTTTTGCCGCTCGCTGATGGTGAGGCCCTGTTCCGTCCAGAACTTCTCGGCCCCCGGATGAACGGGGGTGACGATGCCGTTCAGACCGCCTTTGACCGACATGGCCTTGGCGGTGCTCTTGACCTTGACCAGGTAGGCGAGCCCTTCGGGAGAGAAGACATCTTTCAGGGCCGCGGCTACGATCTGCGGCTTGACATGCTTGCCGGCGGTCCAGAGGGCGGAATCCTGAAAGGTTTTTACCGGGGTGTCGACGCCGCTGTAGGTGCCGGCAGGGATGGTGACTTCGGTGTAGAAGGGATATTCGTCGAAGAACCCGCCTTTTTTGCCTGCCTCAACGGTGTCGAGCACCTTGATCTTGTTGCTGGCGGCGGCCTGGATGACGGCGGCATTGGGGAAGCCGGCGAAGACCCAGACGGCGTCGATCAGCTTGTCGCCCATGGCCGAAACGGCTTCGCTGTAGCCGATGAACTGGGGCTGCATCTGGTCCCAGACCCCGAGCTTCTTGAAGTAGCGCTCGGCCGAAGCGGCGGCGCCGGACCCGGCGCCGCCGACGGCGACCTTCTTGCCGGCCAGTCCGGCCACATCGTTGATGCCGCTTGCTTCAAGGACCACCAGGTGGGCCGGGGCGCCGTACAGGTAGGCCATGCCCAGGACGTTTTCATATTTCTTGGCGTCCTGCGGCAGTTTGCCGTTGCGCGCCAGGAAGAGGTCGCCCGAATAGGTGATGCCGAAGTCCGCGTCACCCGAGTCGACCCGGCGCAGATTCTCGACGGAACCGGCCGAAGCCATGTTGGAGACTTCGACGTCCGGAAGGTTCTTGGAGAGCCGGCTGGAGATGCCGTTGGAGAAATACTGGAAGGTGCCGCCTTCGGGACCGCCGGAGAAGGCGAGCCGGGATTTGGCCGCGAGTCCGCTCGCGGGCAGGGCCAGCAGTACGGTCAGGAACAAACAGCTTGCAAGGGAGATGACGCGTTTCGTTCTGTTCATGTTCTCTTCCTCCTCATTTTTTCGGGGTTAAATGTGATGGCGACGCAAAAATTCACCAACTGCTGTGTTGCTGCAATTGCAGAACGAAATTTATGCCCGACCATCCGCCGGTTTTTTTTTCGTAGGCAACAAATTTCAAACGATATTCTAAACATGACAGCATGACGGTCACAATGATCCCCAGCACGCCGTGGTTTTTCCATCTTTACAATTAGATCATCTCTTCAGCGACTTTCAAGGAGATGCATGAATTTAAAAGGGGGATGCGGTTTCGGCAGGGTTGATCCTGCCGGCCGCGGCAGCGCGCGATGGCACTAAATCAAACAGGGTTATCCGGCTTGACGCTCGTTGCCCCTGCTCTTACCACTCCCGCTTAACCCCCAGGGAATCGATCAGGCAGCCGCTCTCCTCGGGACCCAGGCCGAGCAGGACTTTCTTCAGGGCCCGGGCGCTGGTTTCGGCGCTGAGCGTTGCCTTGGCGCCGCCCATGGAGGTGCGGACCCAGCCGGGGTGCAGGGCGACGGTGGTGATGCCGCGCTCGGCGAGGTCGATCGACAGACCTTTGATCACCATATGCACGGCGGCTTTCGAGGTGCGGTAGGCGTAGTCTTTGCCCGAACTGTTTGCGGCGATGCTGCCCAGAACGCTGCCCATGGCGGCGATAATCCGTCTTTGACTGCGGGCGACCGTCTCGATCAGGGCTTCGCTGATCAGCAGCGGGGCGATGCAGTTGACGTGGAAGGTTTTCAGCCAGCCGTCCACGTCGATATCGCCGAAGCACTGCCGGTCGGGACCGTAGGTGCCGGCGTTGTTGAACAGGATGTCGATGGCTTCATCCTTGAGGGTGTCGGCCAGTGCGGCGATCTGCGCCCGGTCGGTGACCTCCAGGCGATGGATGCTGATGTTTCGATGCTGCGCGGCCGACTGTCGCAGTTCGGCGGCCTGCTTGGGATTGCGGCAGCAGGCAAAGACCCGCCAACCGTCCCGGGCAAAGCAGCGGGTCAGCGCCAGGCCGATGCCGCGATTGGTTCCGGTGATCAGGATCGATGACATGGAAATGCTCCTTCGGCAGGAAGAAAATCGCTCAATCCGTTCCGCGCCCGTTCGCCGTTCCTCCCTCATCAGCAACAGGCGCCTTGGCGGCTTTGCGTGAAACCGTTTCGAATTTTCGTAATCGAAACTATGCACCCGTCTCTTATGAATTTATCTCCTCCCCCTTCAAGGGGGAGGTCGGGAGGGGGATGGGGTGTCGGCGTGCCGGAACCGTTCCATCCCCACCCCAGCCCTCCCCTTGAAGGGGAGGGAGCTCAACCTGAATGGTGCATCGATGTCGGGGTGCCGAACCGTTTCGAATTGTCTTTTTTAGGGTCGATCAGGGTTTTTGCTTGCGCATGGTAATCCGGTAAATCACCCCGGCGTGGTCATCGGACAGATAAAGTGCGCCGTCGGGTCCGACGGCCGGAGCGACCGGGCGGCCCCAGGCGCTGCTCCCCTGCAGCCAGCCGCGCACGATATCCTCGGGCGGACCGCTCGGTTTGCCGTCCTTAAAGGGGATGCCGACCAGCTTGTAGCCGGTGGGGACGGTGCGGTTCCAGGAGCCGTGAAAGGCGACGAAGAGCATGTTCCGCAGGCGGTCGGGAGCCTCCAGCCCGGTGCCGAAGGCGATCCCCAGCGGCGCCGAGTGGGCCTGCATTTCAACCAGCGGCGGCAGGGTCTCGCGGCAGCGTTCGACACTGCCGTAATCGGGATCGGGGATCTTTTGGCCGTAGCAGTAGGGCCAGCCGTAGTCGCCGCCGGCGACGATAAGGTTGATCTCTTCGGGCGGCAGGTCGTCGCCCAGCATGTCGCGTCCGTTGTTGCTGGCCCAGAGCGCACCGGTTTGCGGATGCCGGGCCAGGCCGACGCTGTTGCGCAGCCCGCGGGCATGGATCCGTGCCGGCCCGCCGTCCTTGTCGATCCGCAGGATCGCCGCCCGGCGCGGATCGTCTTCTTCGCAGACATTACAGCTGGAACCGGCCGAGACGTAGTAGGCGCCATCCGCGCCGATCTCCACGCTGCGGGTCCAGTGCCCGCCGCCCGGCGGCAGGTCGCCGGAGAGCACCACGGTCCGGTCGGCTTTCAGGTCGTTGTCCCGATCCGGCAGTCTGAGCAGCCGGCCGTTTTCGGCGACGACCAGATCGTTGCCGGAAAAGACCAGCCCGTGGGGACGGTCGAGTCCAAAGGCAAAAACCTGGATGCTGTCGGCCGCGCCGTCCCGATCGCGGTCGGGCAGCACCGATACCTGACCTGCGCTCGGCAGCGAGACATAGAGGTCCCCGGCCGGGCTGAAAGCGAGCATGCGCGGTTTTTTCAGGCCGCGGGCAAATACCGAAATCTCCAGACCGTCGAACGCCTGCAGGCTGTGCGCCGTGGCCAGGGTCCCTTTGCGGAATTGCGGCGGCAGCTGCAGCGGCACGCTCTGCAGTTGCTGTGCATTTCCGGCGGTCGGTGTTGTCGCGGCCTGGCAGACCGGCGGCGAGGTCGCAACGCCAAGAGCCAGAACCATCAGGCCGGCCGCGGCGGAGCCGGACCGGAGCCGGCGCCGAACCCGACGGAAAACGCTGCTGAGCAGGGCGCTGAACAGCAGCAACGGAGCCGGCATGGTTGAGAAAGCAGGGTACATAAAAGATCCTTCGCGCAAGGTGTCTCACCCGACAAAGACCAAGTATGATGACGTCGTAAAAACTGAAAAAACGACTTTTTGCGGGCCGTGTCAAGTTTTAGGTTTTAAGTTTTAAGTTATTGAAACAAAAGCTTTTTCAACAGGACCTAACACCTAAAACTTTTAGCTTAAAACCGATGAATTTCGGATTGTGCGAATTCATCAAGTATAATAACAATGCGGCGCTTCGGCACGGCTCCGGGCAAAAAATCCGTTTTTCCGCACCCAGGGAAATGGGCCGGTATCTCACACCGATTGTGTGGTATATTTCAGGGGATGCGGGATCTGCATTGGTCCGCGCCGAGCGATAGATCGTCCGCTCCTGCCGTTCTCCGGAGGGAATTGAGGGGGGTGCCATGACACGTAATCAGCCTTGTCTGCGCTTCGGTAAGCTGGCGGTGCAGATGGGTTTCATAACCCCGGAGCAGCTTGCGGCGGCGCTGGCCATGCAGGCACTGGAAACTCCGCCGCAACGGCGGATGATCGGCCTGATCCTGTTCGACGAGGGCTGGCTGACCACCGTTCAGATCGAGCAGGTGCTGAAGGGAATTTTCCTGCCGCCGCAGCGTCCGGCGCAGCGCACGGCGGTTGATGCGCCAGGTTGACCGGTCTTCGGCGATGATCGAGCAAACAGCAACGGGCCGGACTCCTGAACGAGAGTCCGGCCCGTTTTTTATCGCGTGCTCAGGAACCGGTCTAGGAGGCTGTCCGAGAATTAGAGGCCGGCTGCAAACCCAGCTGTTTGGACCATATTTCGGCTCCTTTTCGGCCCATAGCTACGGCTATGAGCTCTCAAACGACCCAAAATCTGTTCTCAAACTTCCGGATTTTCGCTTCGGCCCTATTCTCGGACAGACTCCTAGGTCGCTGACCGGCGCAGCGCGTCTTCCGCCGGGACATAGTCCAGGTTCTGCGCTTTGCTGACCGCCTGGTAGGTGACCTTGCCCTGGTGGACATTCAGGCCGTGCCGCAGGTGCGGCTGGCGCAGCAGCGCTTCGATGCCGTAATCGGCGAGGGCGATGCTGTAGGGCAGGGTGCTGTTGTTCAGCGCCAGGGTCGAGGTCCGCGCCACCGCACCGGGCATGTTGGCGACGCAGTAGTGCACCACCTCGTCGACCTTGTAGGTGGGGTGCTCGTGGGTGGTGGCCCGGGAGGTTTCGAAACAGCCGCCCTGATCGATGGCGACGTCGACCAGCACCGATCCGCGCGGCATCCGTCTGACCATCTCCCTGGTCACCAGTTTGGGCGCCGCCGCGCCGGGGATCAGCACCGCCCCGATCACCAGGTCGGAACCGAGCACGTGGGTCTCGATGGCGGTGGCGGTGGAATATTCGACCCGCACCCGTCCCTGAAACAGATCGTCGAGATACTGCAGACGATGGACCGAGCGGTCGAGAATCAGGGTTTCCGCGCCCAGGCCGATGGCCATGCGCGCGGCGTTGCTGCCGACCACCCCGCCGCCGATGATGGTGACCTTGGCCGGAGCGACGCCGGGCACGCCGCCCAGCAGCGTGCCGCGCCCGCCCCGGGCCATCTCCAGGGCATGAGCGCCGGCCTGGATCGACATGCGACCGGCCACTTCGGACATCGGCGCCAGCAGCGGCAGGCCGCCGAATTCATCGGTGACCGTCTCGTAGGCAATCGCGGTGCAGCCGGACTTGATCAGTCCCTGCGTTTGCAGCGGATCGGGAGCCAGGTGCAGATAGGTGAAGAGGATCTGCCCCTCGCGCAGCATCGCGCATTCCCGCGGCTGCGGCTCCTTGACCTTGACGATCATCTCGGCCTCGGCAAAGACCTTTTGCGCCGAGGCGACGATCCGCGCTCCGGCCTCCAGATAGCATCGATCGTCGAAGCCGATCTCGGCCGCCGCATTCTTCTGCACCAGAACCGTGTGACCGTGGTCGATCAATTCGCGGACCGACGAAGGGGTCAGGCCGACCCGGTATTCGAGATTCTTGATTTCCTTGGGCACCCCGATGATCATGCAAGGCTCCTTTTCCGGCATGGCAGATGAACGCTAGCTAAGATAAAGTATATCGGCATATCCAGGCTTCACAAGAATCGATCGGGACATTTGGGCCGGCGCCGGACCGGGCATCGATCGTGCCGCTCGACAAAAAAATGCCCGGAAACGAAGGAGAGAGGGTCTCCGTTTCCGGGCATCGCACCCGCTTTGTTTCAGGTGACGGTACGATCCGCTTGCATCAAACCCTCAAGCGTTCTTTTTCCGGCGAAAAGTATTCGCGGGTTTCCTTGGCGATCACCGGTGAAAGCATCAGCAGGGCCACCAGGTTCGGGAAGGCCATCAGGCCGTTGAAGGCATCGGAAAGATTCCAGACCAGATCGAGCTTGAGAACCGCCCCCAGGGCGACGAAGAGCACCCAGACGAAGCGATAGGGCTTGATCACTTTTTCGCCCCAGAGGTACTCCATCGATTTCTCCCCGTAATAGCACCAGCCGATGATCGTCGAATAGGCGAACAGGATCAGGCTGAGGGTCACGATCAGGCCGCCCCAGTTGCCGGGCATCGCCGTGTCGAAGGCCACCGAGGTCAGTTCGGCGCCGTTCTTGCCGCTGGTCCAGGCGCCGGAGATGATGATCACCAGGCCGGTCATGGTGCAGACGACGATGGTGTCGATAAAGGTCTGGGTCATGGAGACCAGCGCCTGGGTGACGGGATGTTTGGTTTTCGCGGCGGCGGCGGCGATCGGCGCGCTGCCCAGCCCCGACTCGTTGGAGAAGACCCCGCGGGCCACGCCCATGCGGATCGCCATCATCACGCCGGCGCCGGCGAAGCCGCCGGTGGCTGCGGTCGGGTTGAAGGCCTGGGTGACGATCAGGCCCAGCGCGGCGGGGATTTCACTGACATGCATCAGCAGAATCGCCATGGCCCCAAGAACATAGAAGATGATCATGATCGGCACCAGCACGCCGGTCACCCGGCCGATGCTCTTGATCCCGCCGATGATCACTGCGGCGGTGGCAATGGCAAGCACGATCCCGGTGACGCCGGCGGGGATGTCGAAGGAGGCCTGAACCGCAGCAGCCACCGAGTTCGACTGGACCATGTTGCCGATGCCGAAGGAGGCGACGGCGGCGAACAGGGCGAAGCAGCAGGCCAGCCATTTCTTGTTCAGGCCGCGCTCGATGTAGTACATCGGCCCGCCGCACATGGTGCCCAGTTCATCCTGGACCCGGTACTTGACCGCCAGCACCGCCTCGCCGTACTTGGTGGCCATGCCGACCAGGCCGGTAACCCACATCCAGAACAGCGCACCGGGACCGCCGATGGCGATCGCCGTGGCGACCCCGGCGATGTTGCCGGTGCCGACCGTGGCCGAGAGCGCCGTCATCAGCGCCTGGAAGTGCGAAATATCGCCTTCCTCGTCAGACTCCTCTTTGCGCTTGACCAGCCCCAGATAAAGGGAATGGGTCAGCTTGGTGAACTGCAGCCCGCGCAGCAGAAAGGTCAGGTAGAGCCCGGTACCGACCAGCAGGATCAGCATCGGCGCCCCCCAGACCCAACCGCTTAACGTACCAAAAAAATTCGTCAGTTCCGTCATGTTCTTCTCCTCTGTGCATGAAAGGTAAACGGGCTATTGCAGTCACAAAGAGCCGGGTGATGCCCGCAGGAATGATGGCGTTCCCGGGCCGGCGCCGGCCGGCCCGGGTGAGCTGGGGTCAATCAGAACCGAGGATCTGGTCGACCGGGACATAGTCCATGCCGACGGCCTCGGCCACCCCCTGGTAGGTGATTTTGCCGGCGACGATATTGATCCCGGCCTTGATGCCGGCATTCTCGCGGGCCACCTGCCGCCAGCCTTTGTTGGCGATCTGCACGGCGTACGGCAGGGTGGCGTTGGTCAGGGCCATGGTCGAGGTCAGCGGCACCGCGCCCGGCATGTTGGCGACACAGTAGTGCATGATGCCGTCGACATCGTAGATCGGCTCGCTGTGGGTGGTCGGATGCGAGGTTTCGAAGCAGCCCCCCTGGTCGATGGCGACATCGACCATCACCGCGCCCGGCTTCATGGTCGCCAGCATTTCGCGGGTCACCAGTTTGGGCGCCTTGGCGCCGTGCAGCAACACCGCGCCGATCACCAGATCGGCTTCCTGCGCCAGTTCGCGGATGATCGCCGGCGAGGACATCATCGGAAAACAGTTTTTCGGCATCACTTCCGAGAGATGCCGCAACCGATCGAGATTCATGTCGAGCAGATAGACCTTGGCGCCCAGGCCGCAAGCCATCTGCGCCGCGTGGGTACCGACCACCCCGCCGCCGAGCACCAGCACGGTGGCCGGCGGAACGCCGGGCACGCCGCCGAGCAGGATGCCGCGACCGCCCTGGGCCCGCTCCAGATACTTGGCCCCCTGCTGGGCCGCCATCCGCCCGGCCACTTCGCTCATCGGGGTCAGCAGCGGCAGACTGCCGTCCGGATTGACGATGGTTTCGTAGGCGATGCAGGTCGCGCCGGTTTCGAGCATGGCCCGGGTCAGCTGATCGCAGGCGGCAAAGTGAAAATAGGTGAAAAAAATCTGCCCGGGGCGGATCAGGGGGTACTCGCTCGGCTGCGGCTCCTTGACGTGCATCAGCATCTCGGCCGTGGCGAAAACCTCCTTGTTGCTGGGGGCGATTTCGGCCCCGGCGGCCAGGTAATCCTCATCGGCGAAACCGCTGCCGATACCGGCAGCGGTTTCAACCAGGACCCGGTGGCCGTTGTTCTTCATCACTTCGACCCCGGCCGGGGTCATGCAGACCCGGTTCTCCTCGTTTTTGATTTCTTTCAGAATGCCGACAATCATCTCTTCTGCTCCTTCGCGTTTGGAAATGAGCGTTCTGTTTGAGGTAAGTAGAACGCCGTTAGATTTAAGGCGAGGATAGCAGGATCGGCGGAGAATTATCTTGCGAACATGGTTGCCGATTGCTACGATTGTCGAAGATAATTTCACTTAATATGGATATCGTGGAGGATTATGCTTTCGTTATCGGTAGACGCAATAGATCGCCGTATTCTCGCGGCGCTGCAGAACGACGGCCGACTGAGCAACGTGCAGCTGGCCGAGCAGGTCGGTCTTTCCGAGTCGGCCTGCCTGCGCCGGGTTCGCCTGCTGGAGCAAAACGGTATTATCGATCGTTACGCGATGCTGATCGACCAGACGGCGATCGGCAAACCGGGGACGGTCTTCGTGCGGGTGACGCTGGAAGGGCAGCAGCAGGAGAAGCTGCAGCGTTTCGAAGAGGCGGTGGTCAAGGTCAAGGACGTGATGGAATGCTACCTGATGGCCGGCGATACCGATTATCTGCTGCGCATCATCGTGCGTGACAACGAGGACTACATGCGCATCCATAATCTGCTGACCGGCTTGCCCGGCGTGCTGCGGGTCCAGTCCTCTTTTGCGCTGAAGACGGTGATGAAGAAGACGGCAATAGCGATCGGCTAGGAGGGTGTCGGACTATACGGGCCGAAGCGAAAATTTGGAAGCTTGAGACCAGATTTTGGCTCGTTTGAGAGCTCATAGCCATAGCTATGGGCCGAAAAGGAGCTGAAATATGGGCCAAGCAGCCGAATTTGCAGCCGGTTCATGGATAGTCCGAC
>DASWJX010000050.1:0-21653 GCA_036396915.1 Geopsychrobacteraceae bacterium
TGGTGTACTTTTGCAAGAGGCTCTTTTGCTACCTTTTCTTTGCGTCTCAAAGAAAAGGAAGTCGGCTGCCGGGCCGAAACCCGGCGGTTCTTGTCGGTGGTCACCAGTTCTTGGCAATTGATTTTGTCGATCGATTGACGGAAACCGGCGGGTCGCGTCCCGCCAGACGCCTTACTTTTTGTACAAGCGCCGACAAAAAGTAAGCAAAAAACGACTTTTTTTATTACTGCCGCCGGGTTCCGGTGGCATCTATCGCCATGCCACGAAATAACGTCGACGTGACTTCGTTCGAGCGGAAAACGAAAAAGGCCCCGGCTCGCAAGCTCACACGGGTTAAACGGTAACGGCGCTGCCATAACTGATCCGATAGCATGTTCAGCACCCTGACATCGATGCATCACTCAAGGTTAAGCTCCCTCCCCCTTGAAGGAGATAAATTCGGAAGCAACAGGTGAATTAGTTACAAATCAGCTTTTCTTTTTCGCCGCCTGCTCGCGCAGCCAGCGGTACCACTGTTCGAGACCGTCGCCGCTGTAACAGGAGATCTCAAAAATCCGGATCTCCGGATGCACCCGGCGGGCATGTTCTTTACAGAGTTCCACATCGAAGCGCAGGTGCGGCAGCAGATCGATCTTGTTGATCAGCAGCACATCGCTGGCGCGGAACATCCGCGGATACTTGAGCGGTTTGTCCTCGCCCTCGGTCACCGAGAGGACCGACACCTTGCAGTCTTCGCCCAGGTCGAAAGCGGCCGGGCAGACCAGGTTGCCGACATTTTCGATCATCAGGATATCGGTCCGCGACAGGTCAAAATGCTCCACGCCGTGCGCCACCATATGGGCGTCGAGATGGCAGCCGGCGCCGGTGTTGATCTGATGGGCGGGGACGCCGGTGGCGGCGATCCGATCGGCGTCGTTGGAGGTCTGCTGATCCCCCTCCAGAACGGCAAAGTTCAGCTCGCCCCTGAGATCGGTCAGGGTCTGCTCCAGGATGGTGGTCTTGCCGGAGCCGGGCGAGCTGACCAGGTTGAGAACCAGCAGACCCTGCTCGGCGAAAAGCTGCCGGTTGCCGCTCGCCAGCCGATCGTTCTTGGCCAGCAGATCCTCTTCGATCCGCACGATTTTGCCCTGCGGGGGCGGGTCATGATGGTGGTGGTGATGGTCGGGGGCGGCGCAGCCGCAATCGATACACATGTCACTCTATCTCCATTTCCTTGATGCGCAGTTCCTCGCCGCTCAGCAGGTCGCCTGTGGCGCTGCCGCAGGCGGGACAGTTGTCGAAAAAATGGTCAAGCGCGTATTCCCGCCGGCACACACGGCAGCTGGCGCGGGCCGGAACCTTTGCTATCTGCAGCAGACATCCGGCCAGCAGGGTCTCCCGGCAACAGGCCTCAAAGCAGAATTCCAGTGATTCCGCCATCACGCCGGACAGCGCCCCGACTTCGACAGTGACGCTCACCACCCGCCTTGCGCCCTGGCTGCGGGCGTTTTTCTCGGCAATCTCGACAATGCTGCGGGCGATCCCCAGTTCGTGCAAAATTTTCCCTTACAGCCGGCTGGAATATTCCGTTATAGTCAACAACCGTTTGATTGTTACCGGAAACCTCTGCAAAAAAATCTGATTTTATGTAGACGCTAAAAGGGGCATCGATTTTGTATGCATCCCGGCAGCGGCCCGCGCCGGACGCGGGGCGTTCACTATAGGGGCAAGCGGAAAAAAAAATCAACCGCGTAACCAAGGACCGGTTTTCACCGACCTTCTGTCATTTGAGCCCGGCCATGCGCCGATCTCGGGAGCAACGCCATTATGCAAACGGGCAAGATCCATATCTGCGACGACGATCCGGGCGTGCAGAGACTGCTGGAAAAGATGCTGCACGCCCAGGGGCACCAGGTCAGCTGTTTCGATCAGGGCAGTGTTCTGCAGCAGGCCCTGGAGGAACAGCAGGAAGACTTCCCCGATCTGATCCTGGTCGATGTCCGCATGCCGGACATCGACGGCCTCGACCTGCTGCGCCGCATCAAGGCCAGGCGACCGGCCCAGCAGGTGGTGATGATGAGTGCCTACGGCACCGTGCGCAGCGCCGTCGAGGCGATGAAACTGGGGGCTCATGACTTCCTGTTAAAGCCGTTCAGCTCCAATGAACTCTACAACCTGGTCGACAAGGTCATCGAACACAACCAGCTGCTTTCCGAGAACCGCTCCCTCAAAGCCGAGATCCGCCGCCGCTTCGATCCGGAACAGGTGGTCTTTCGCAGCAAGTCGTTCCAGCAGGTCTTCGAGCTGGCCCGGAAAGTGGCGCCCACCGATACCGGCGTCCTGATCATGGGCGAAAGCGGTACCGGCAAGGAGGTTATCGCCTCGACCGTTCACTACAGCAGCCAGCGCCATGACCGCCGCTTTCTCACCATCAACTGTGCAGCCCTGACCGACACCCTGCTCGAAAGCCAGCTGTTCGGCCACGTCAAGGGAGCCTTTACCGGTGCCGCCAACACCCATCGGGGGCTGATCGAGGAAGCCGATCACGGCACCCTGTTCCTCGACGAAATCGGCGACATCAGTCCCGGCCTGCAAGCCAAACTGCTGCGGGTCCTGCAGGAGAAGGAGTTCATCCCGGTCGGCTCCACCAAGGTGCGCCGGGCCGATGTTCGCTTCCTTGCCGCCACCAACAAGAACCTGGAAGAGGAGGTCGCGGCCGGGCGCTTCCGGCAAGATCTCTTCTACCGGCTCAATGTCATCACCCTCCAGCTGCCGCCCCTGCGTGAGCGCCCGGAAGATATTGCACCGCTGGCCGAACGCTTCGTCGAACGCTTTGCGCACCGCGAGAAAATCAGCATCGGCAAGGACGCCCTGGAGCTGCTGACCCGCTACAGCTGGCCGGGCAATGTCCGTGAGCTGGAAAACGTCATCGAAATGTCGGTGATCCTGGCCGACGAGAATCACATCAGCGCGGCACAGCTGCCGGCCAAACTGGCCGCCGAGCCACTGACACCGATGACCGTTCCGCAAACCGGCATGTCATTGGCCGCGCTTGAAAAGCTCTATATCGACCAGGTCTATCGACAAACCGGCTACCACAAAATGCGCACCGCCCAGATACTGCAAATTGCTCGCCGAACTCTCGATCGCAAGCTGCAGCAGTATCAGATCAGCAAGGATGCCCCCCGCAACGAGACAGAATGATACATCCTGTGCAGATCTGTCCGGATGCGCCACATGGTCCATCCGTCGCCCCGCCCCTTTCTACCCAGCAAACTCCTGTTCTAACCACCCCCCGGACAACGATCTGATCATTCGGCACATAACTTGCCATTACCCCCGCCCTGAACGTTCGTTCGGCAGTCCGCTGCAGCAATAGGTCCGCGGCGCTCCGAACATCAAATCCAACGGCCGGCCAGAACAGCAAAGGGGCGGCCCCACACACTTTGGCTCCTGTCGGAGCCGTATCAGGAGAGAGGTTTATGGCAAAGGTTGTAATCGACCCCATATCCCGCATCGAAGGCCATATGAAGATCGAAGCCATGGTCGAGAACGGGGTGGTCAAGGAGGCCAGAAGCTCCGGCATGATGTACCGGGGACTGGAAAACATTCTCAAGGGGCGCGATCCGCGCGATGCCGGGCGCATCATGCAGCGCATCTGCGGGGTCTGCCCGACCTCGCACGGACTGACCGCCGTCTTCGCTCTCGACGAGGTCTACCGGGTCAACGGCAGCATCACCGACAACGGACGCATCCTGCGCAACCTGATTCAGGGCGCCAACTTCGTCCAGTCACACATCCTGCACTTCTATCATCTGGCGGCCCTCGACTATGTCGATGTCACCGCCTGTGCCGACTACCGCGGCAGCGACCCGACCATGAACAAGGTCAGGGATTTTATCGCCCGCGGCCATCTGGGTCCGTTTCTGCCCCGCTACGAAGGCGACTACCGCCTGACCAAGGAGGAAAACCGCGCGGCGGTGGCCCACTATGTGGAAGCCCTCGACATGCGCCGCCTGGCCCATGAGGCCGTGGCCGTCTTCGGCGGCAAGATGCCCCACAACATGTCGATCGTCGCCGGTGGCGTCACCGCCGAGCCGACCGTCGACAAGATCGCCACCTTCCTGTGGAAGATCGAGCAACTGATCGACTTCATCGACAGCCGTTACCTGCCGGACGTGCTGATGGTCGCCAACCGCTATCAGGATTACTTCGCCATCGGCGCCGGCTGCAAGCAGCTGCTCTCCTTCGGCGTCTTCGACCTCGACAGCCACCCCGACCTGGTCCGGCGCAAGCGCTACTTCCCCAACGGCATCGTCGGCGCCGATCTCAAACTGCGCGGCATCGACCCGAGCAAGATCACCGAGGAAGTCGTCAACAGCTGGTTCAAGGAAACCGGCCCGGTTCACCCCTACGACGGCAGCACCGACGCCGAGCGCGACAAGGCCGGCGCCTACAGCTGGATCAAATCGCCCCGCTACGACGGCGAAGTCATGGAAGTCGGGCCGCTGGCGCGGATGATGGTCGCCTACGTCTCCGGCGACCGGGACGTTCAGGGCCATGTCAACGCCGTGCTGAAAACGTTCAACGCCGGCCCCGAGGCGCTCTTCTCGGTTCTCGGTCGCCACGCCGCCCGGGCCATCGAGTGCAAGATCGTCGCGGAGCGGCTCAAGGACTGGGTCCTGACCCTCAAGCCCGGCGAGCCGACCTTCACCGATTTCCCGCTCGATGTCAGCAACCGCGGCATGGGCCTCCACGAAGCCCCGCGCGGCGCCCTGGGCCACTGGATCGACGTCGAAAACGGCACGACCAAAAACTACCAGGCCATCGTTCCCACTACCTGGAACGCCGGCCCGATGGATGCCAAGGGCCAGCCCGGCCCCATCGAGCAGTCGCTGATCGGCACCGCGGTGCGGGACGAGCGCAACCCCTTCGAACTGGTCCGCATTGTGCGCGCCTACGATCCGTGCCTGTCCTGCGCCGTGCATGTCATCACCCCCAAGGGGGAGGATCTCGGTCGTTTCGTGGTCGGTGTCGCGTGAGTTCCGCTTGGTCCGCTAACGGCTACGCGCCGATTCTGGTGATGGGCGTCGGCAACCTTTTGCGCGGCGACGACGGCTTTGCCGAAGCGGTCCTCAGACGCCTGGAGCAGGAGCAACTGCCCGAGAGCGTGGAACTGCTCGATGCCGGGACCAGCGCCATCGACCTGATGGAAGTGTTCAACGGCCGCCGGAAACTGATCGTCATCGACGCCGTGCGCGGCGGGCAGGCGCCCGGAACCCTCTACCGCTTCTCGCCCGACCAGGTTGAAGATCAGGCGCTGCCGATGAACACGCTGCACCAGGTCAGCCTGCTGGAAACCCTGAAACTGGGGGAACTGGTCGACTGCAAGCCGCAAGAGACCGTGATCATCGGCTGCCAGCCGGAGAACACCGATCTCGGCATCGGCCTCAGCGCTGTGGTCAGCGCCCAGGTCGAGCGCGCCGCCGGACTGGCGCTGGAAGAAATCGAGCTTTTTTGAATTTAAATACAGGAGATAGATCCATGGCACTTTCACGTCGTAATTTCCTCAAAATATCCGCCGGCTCGGCCGCCGCTCTCGGCGTCAGCCTGTTCGAGAATCCGACGCTGCGCAAGGCCTTCGCCGCCGCGGTCAAGGAAACCCCGATTATCTGGCTGGCCGCCGGCGCCTGTTCCGGCTGCAGCGTCTCGCTGCTCAACAGTTTGTCGCCGCGCATTCAGGACCTGCTGCTCGACCAGGTGATCCCCGGTCACCACACCGAACTGGCCTGGCACCCCACCGTCATGGCGGCCTCCGGCGATTTGGCCATGGAGCAGATGTACGCCGTCGAAGAGCAACCGTTCCTCCTGGTCGTCGAAGGCTCGGTCGGCATGGCCGAGGGGGGCAGCTACATGGAGGTCGGTGAACGCGACGGTCACGGCATCCCGACCACGGAACATGTCGAGCGGCTCGGCAAAAAGGCCCGGGCGGTGCTGGCGGTCGGCAGCTGCGCCTCCTACGGCGGTATCAACAAAGCCAACATGAACCCCAGCCAGTCGGTCGGAGTCGCGGAGTTCCTGACCCTGAAGGGGGTCAAGACCCCGGTCATCAATCTCCCCGGCTGCGCGGTCCATCCCGACTGGTTCGTCGGCACCGTGGCCGCGCTGCTGCTCGGCGGCCTGGCGGCGGTCAAGCTGGACGACAAGGGCCGGCCGGAGATGCACTACAAGAAACTGATCCATGACAACTGCCCGCTGCGCGGTCATTTCGACGCCGGCCGCTTCGCCGAAAAGTTTTCCGACGACTACTGTCTCTACAAGCTCGGCTGCAAGGGGCCGGTGACCAGGGCCAACTGCCCGGAGAAGAGGTTCAACTCCGGCACCAACTGGTGCATCGAAAACCGCCACCCCTGCCTCGGTTGCGCCGAACCGGAATTCCCCTATGAAGGTTCGCTGCACAACACCGTGCCGCTGCAGCAGGTCACCCCCCCGGCGGCCTATCCTCCGATCCACACCGAACATCGGCAAGATGTCGACTTCACCCCGACCTACGGCGCCCTGGCCGGCCTGGCCGTCGGCGCCGCGGGCATGAACATGCTGAAAAAGAACGGCGGTGACGGAGACCAGGGCGGGGAGGATTAAGCGATGGCTATCGACCGGAGAAAATTCTTCAAGGTGGCCGCCGCCGGCTGCGGCAGCGCCGCCTGCGCTGCCGCCGCGCCGGTTTTCGCCTCCTCCGGGGGGCCACGGACCGGAGCCGACGGCTACGGCATGCTGCAGGACTCGGTGCGCTGCATCGGCTGCAAAGCCTGCCAGACAGCCTGCAAGTCCGTGAACAAACTGGCTTCCGAAACCAGTCTCAAGGAAGACTATTACGATTCGCCGCGCGAACTGTCCGACACCACCTACACCCTGATCCAGATGGAGCAGAACCGGGAGACCGGCGAGGCGACCTTCGTCAAGAAGCAGTGCCTGCACTGCATCGACCCGGCCTGCCAGTCGGCCTGCCTGGTCGGCGCCCTGCGCAAGCAGGAGAACGGGGCGGTCACCTGGGACGGCGACAAATGCATGGGCTGCCGCTACTGCATGGTGGCCTGCCCCTACAACGTGCCCCAGTTCCAGTGGAAGGAAGCGATCCCCGATATCAGCAAATGCACCCTCTGCGCCGAAACCCGGCTCAAGAACCACCAGCCGACCGGCTGCGCCGGCGCCTGCCCGGCGGACGCCATCAGCTTCGGCAAACGGGGCGAACTGCTGCGAATCGCCCGTCAGCGGATCGCCGCAAGCCCCGCTCTCTACCTTGACCACATCTACGGCGAACAGGAAGTCGGCGGCACCAACGTCCTCTATCTGACCAAAAAGAGCGTCGCTTTTGCGGCATTGGGCCTTGGCGATTTCGGCTTCAAGGCGCCGCCGCGCCTGACCGAAGGGATTCAGCACGGCGTCTTCAAATACTTCATCCCGCCGCTGGCGATCTACGCCGCGCTGGGTGGCGTGATGGCCTTCACCGCCCGCAAAAACAGAGCGAACCAGCAGGAAGGAGGGTCCCATGAGTAAAGCGGCACCCCTGAAACAGAAATTCTGGACAGCGAACGTCTGGCTGCTGATGTTCTTCATGGCCTCGGCGGCGGTCTTTGCCTATTTCCGCTTCGTCCACGGCTTCGGCTCGGTGACCAACCTCAACCCCAGCTACCCGATGGGCATCTGGATCGCCTTCGATGTCGCCTGCGGCGTGGCCCTGGCCGCCGGCGGCTTCACCACCTGCCTGGTGGTGGAAATCTTCGGCCGTCACAAGTACCATGCGCTGCTGCGGCCGGCCCTGCTGACCGCCTTCATCGGCTACCTGCTGGTCGCCATGGCGGTCATGTTCGACCTCGGCCGCTGGTACTACATCTGGCACGCCATGGTCTACTGGAACGGCAATTCCGTGCTGTTCGAGGTGGCCTGGTGCGTCATGCTCTATCTCAACGTGCTGGCCATCGAGAACCTGCCGAATGTCATCGAGCAGTACCGGGGCAAGGTCAACCTGCCCGGTCCGCTGTCAGCGCTCAACAAAACCACCGACCGCTTGCTGGGAACCGCCGACCAGGTCCTGCGGCGCATCGGCGTGGCCTTCGTCATCGGCGGCGTGGTGCTCAGTTTCGGCCACCAGTCTTCGCTGGGGACCATGATGCTGATCGCGCCCTACAAGCTGCATGCACTCTGGATGACCGCCTGGTCGCCGCTGCTGTTCCTGCTGTCGGCGATGAGCGTCGGCCTGCCGATGGTCATCTTCGAAGCAACCCTGGCGAGCTACTTCTTCAACCGCAAATCCGAGCTGCCGCTACTGAGCAGCCTGGCGCGCATCATCCCGCTCTTTCTCGGCGCATTCCTGCTGCTGCGCTTCGGCGATCTGCTCCAGCGCGGCGTCCTCGCCGGCGCTTTCGAGGGCGGCCGCCAGGGCAACGCCTTCCTGGTCGAGATGGCGCTGTTCGTCGTCCCGTTCGTTCTGCTCCTGGTGCGCAGGGTGCGCGAAAACGCGACCGGGCTGTTCCTTTGCGCTCTGTCGATCATCTGCGGCGTGGTCGCCTACCGCTTCAACGTCTTTCTGATCGGCATGGACATGGGCAGCGGCTGGAGCTACTTCCCCTCGGTCGGCGAATTCGCCATCACCATCGGCTTCATCGCCTTCGGCGTTTTCCTCTACAAGGCTGCCGTCAACTACCTGCCGATCCTGGAAGACCACTAACAGACGATTTTGCAGCCGCTATTTCGTTTACATGCAAAGAGCAGGGCGCCTCACACGGGGCGCCCTGATCTTTGTCAAACACAGCCTCATGTCCCGCCCACCGCGCAAAAACACCCGCCGCCCGCAAACCGACAACGGATCGGTCGCACAACAAACGGGAAAACCATGTTTATTTTTTCCAATTTTCGCTATAGTTCCGTATACACCTGTCGTGCACTGTTGACTGGCCCCGGGAGACCTCCATGACCGAACTCCAGCAGACAACACCGCCCATGCCCCAAAAAACCGCTTCCGAGCGGAGAACACCGCTTCTCTTTCAAACCCCGGCGACCGCACTGCTGTTCCTTGCCTCCGCGGCGCTGAGCCTGACCCTCTCCTTCCATCCCCGCGGCAACACCCGCGAAATCCTCACGGTTTTCGGCTGGGCCGATGCCAGCCTGCTCTGGCAGGGCGATCTCTGGCGGTTATGGGTCAGCAATCTCCTCCACAACAATATCTTTCACTTCCTGTTCAACGCCTACTGGCTGCTGCGGCTCGGTCCGCCGGCCGAAAAAATTCTCGGCCGGCGCGCCTACCTGGCCGGTCTGCTGCTGGCGGCCTGGAGTATCGGCGTCGTCGGCAGTTTCAGCTGGGAGGCGGGCGGCATCGGGCTGTCCGGCCTGATCTACTTCCTGTTCGGCTTCCTCTGGCGATGCAAGGATCGGGAGCGGCGCGCCGCTGCCGTCTGTGACGCGCCGACCTGTGCCATCATGTGGATCTGGCTGTTGCTGATCGGCCCCGGGCTGGCCCTTTTCGGCCTGCTCAAGGTGGGCAATATTGCGCACCTGACCGGGATTGGCTGCGGACTGCTGCTGGCGGAAGGCTATCGGCGCTGGTCGACGGTCAGGGATCATCAGCTGCAGATTGCCGCTGCCCTGACGCTGGCGGGGCTGTTGCTGGTTCCGGCCAGTCTGTACCTCAAGCAACCGCTGCTGAATGCCGACTGGCACTACTGGAAAGCGTACAACAGCCGGCTGCCGCAGCAGCAGATCGAGCATTACCAATCAGCCCTGGCGCTTGACGCCGAAAATCAGCGGGTTCGCTACAATCTCGGGCTGGCCTACTATCAGAACGGCCGGCTCGAAAAAGCCGAACAGATCTGGCTTGGCTGCGCTGCCGACCGGCAGGTCGGTCAGGCCCTGTTCGCGCTGTACGCCAATCAGGGCAATGCCGAGCAGATGGCCCGTTGGGCTGCACGATTGCAGCCGTCCGGAAACCGGGCAGAATGATCCGGCAGCAGCCCGCATTAACCACCCGTTATCAACAACCCTGCAGCGCAGACGAGGAGGGGTATGGACCCGCAACCGTCACCGAATGAAGAAGATCCGAACCATGATCCCGGCCCGGCCATGCGGCCGCTGACGCCACCGAACCATCAGCAGCAGCTGCTGGATCGGCTTGAACAGGAACTCGACATCCGGGCCCAGATCGAGGAAGCCCTGCGCCAGAGCGAAAACCGCTTCCGCAGCATTATCGACTCCACTCCCATGGGCATCCATCTTTACCGTCTCGACGATGACGACCGCCTGCTTTTCTGCGGAGCCAATCCCGCAGCAGACGCCATGCTCGGCCGGGACCACCACGATTTGATCGGCAAGACCCTTGAGGAAGTCTTTCCATCACTGGCAAACACCGATATCCCGCAACGCTATCGACAGATCTGCGCCACAGGTCTGACCTGGAAGTCCGGCCGGGTCGATTATCACAGTCCGCACAGCGACGGCCATTTCGAGGTGCACGCCTTCCAGACCGGCCCCGGCATGATGGCCAGCATGTTCATCGACATTACCGAGCGGCTGCAGGCCCAGGAAGCCCTGCGCGAAAGCGAGGAGCGGTTCCGCTCCTTTTTCGAATTTTCCGCGGTGGCGATCGGCATTACCTCGCCCAAGGGCAGATACCTGCAGGTCAATCCGACCGCCTGCCGACTGCTGGGATACACCGAAGAGGAGTTTCTGGAGCTGGGGGTTCGGGACATTACCCATCCGGACGACCACAAGCTGGCGCTGACCCAGTACAAGGAACTGATCAACGGCACCCGGCAGACGCTCAATTACGAAAACCGCTATCTGCACAAAAACGGGTCGATCCTCTGGGGGCAGAGCATCGCCTCCTGTGTGCGCGACGGGAACCAGCAGGTTCTGTACGTAACCGGCCAGGTGATCGATATTACCGCCCGCAAACAGGCGGAACGCGATCAGCAGTCGGCCAACCGGCAGCTGCAGAATATCATCGAATTTTTGCCCGATGCGACGCTGGTCATCGACCGCCAAAAGCGGGTGGTGGCCTGGAATCGGGCCATGGAGAAAAAAACCGGCGTCGGCAAGCAGCAGATGCTCGGTCAGAGCAACTACGCCGTGGCCCTGACCGGCAAAGAGCAGCCGATGCTGATCGATCAGATCGACTCTCCCGATCCGACCTGCGCCTCTCGCTATGCATTTATCCAAAAAGAGGGCGACACCCTGTTCGCCGAGTGCCATTTGCCCACCCTGTATGGCGGCAGGGGCGCTGATGTCTGGATCAAAGCCTCTCCGCTGCGCGATTCAGAGGGCAACCTGATCGGTGCCATCGAGTCGATTCGCGACATTACCGCCCGCAAGCAGGCGGAAGAACAGCTGCTTCAGACCAACCGCGATCTGGACGCGTTCGTCTATACCGTTTCCCATGACCTGCGGAGTCCGCTCACCCCGATCATCGGCTATGCCGAATACCTGCAGCAGCATTACCACCGGCAACTGGACGAGCAAGCCCTGCAGTGCCTTGAGAGTATCCGCAGTTCGGGAGAAAAGATGCTGGCCACCATGTCGGATCTGCTCAACCTGGCCACCGTAAGGCAGATCGAGGCTCCGGAACAACCGGTCGCTACGCACGCCGTGGTTGCCCAGGTCGTCGGCAACCTGACCGAAGCGTTGCTGCAGGTCGGCGCCAGGGTTGAGATCAACGACCTGCCCGATACATACGTTCCCGAAACCCTGCTGGCCCTGCTGTTTGACAATCTGATCGGCAACGCCATCCGCTACGGTTGCCGCCAGGCCGATACGGTCACGGTGGGCGGAGAGCGCCAGGCCGAGCGGGTCAGGTTCTACGTGCGCGACCATGGTCCGGGCATCGCGGTTGCAGACCGCGAGCGTATTTTTGAAGTGTTCTACCGGGGCACGACGGGACTTCCCCATAAAGGAACCGGCATCGGACTGGCCACCGTACAGAAAATCGCCAGGCTGTTCGAAGGGCGAGCCTGGGCCGAAACCACCCCCGGCGGCGGCAGCACCTTCTGGGTGGAACTCAAGGACGGCCCGCCCTGAGCGGCGCCGCTCAGGGCGCAACCGTCGTCAGCCCCTGCCGACGGCCAGATCCGTTGTGCCTGCCAGTCGGAGTTTCTTGACCCTCCAAGGCCTTACTGCGTATACTGGCTGCAGTTTCCCCCCCTGTTCAGCGGCCCGCCGGAAGGGCGGCCGCTTCACCCTTTTCACTGCGTTGCCGATGCCCCCAGAAGCGAGCTATCCGACCATTCCGGAGCCGAACCAGGAGAGTCTCTGGCGTGCCATGCAGGCGGCGGATATTCCGCGCTTTGTGCATTCCCTGCTGCAGGCGTACGAGGTGGTGGGCGCCCAGCGCAAACGCGGTCGGGTGATCCTCGATCCGGTGCGGGACGCCGCCGATCTGCTGCTGGAATACCCCCCCGCAGTCCATTCGCCGAAAAAATTTCTCTTTCCCAACTGGGATCAGCTGTTCCGCTTCAAGCTGGACGACCAGGTACTGCTGGCGGCGGACAGCGCCGCGCCGCCGAGGATTATTTTCGGCATGCACCCCTGCGATCTGCATGCGGTGAAAATCCTCGACGACTGCCTTTTCGAAGGGGAAACCGACAGCGCCTATCGGGCCAAGCGCGAAGCGACCCTGCTGGTCGGGGTCGATTGCGTGCCGGACCGGCACTGCTTCTGCACCAGCCTGGGGACAGATCGCGTCGCCGACGGTTTCGATCTGTTTCTGCATCGACGCGACGGCCATTACCTGGTCCAGAGCGGCAGCGCACGGGGCCGGCAACTGCTCTACGATCATGCCCCCGAGGTGGTGGCCGCTGCGGCCGAAGCCCCCCTGCCGCTGCAGGTCAAACAGTGCACGACCCGCCTGAAGTTCCCCGCCGAAACCCTGCCGGCCTTGATGGAAGAGGCCTACGACGATCCGATCTGGCAACGGCTGGGGACCGACTGTCTCGGCTGCGGCTCCTGCACCCTGCTCTGTCCCAGCTGCTACTGCTTCAATGTCCAGGACAAGCTGGAACTCAACCTGAAGCACGGGCAGCGGCTGCGGACCTGGGATTCCTGCCAGTTCGACCAGTTCGCCAGGATTGCCGACGGCGAAAATTTCCGCTCCAGCCAGGCGGACCGCCAGCGTCACCGCTTCTATCGCAAATACAAATACCTGTGGGATCAGCACCGGCGCACCGCCTGCGTCGGCTGCGGTCGTTGCAGCCGCGAGTGTCTGTCCCGGATCGAACCGAGCGAAGTGCTCAATCGGCTGTTCGCCGCAAGTCCGCAACCCGCGCCGCAAGCGGCGCCGGGGATCGAATATCAGCCGCAACTGGCCGAAATCAGCGCTCGCCTGGCCCTTTCCTCACAGGACCTGATGTTCCGCCTCACGCTGCCGAAGAACTTCTTGTTCGTCCCCGGCAGCTTCATCCAGCTCTCGGTTTTCGGCCTGGGGGAAGCCCCCTTCTCCATCGCCTCGGCCCCCGACGGCGGTCGGGAGATCGAGCTCGTCATTCGCCAGGCGGGAGCCCTCACCCAGGCCCTGCAGCGGGCGCAAAAGGGGGACAAGATCGGCGTCCGCGGCCCTTTCGGCAGCGGTTATCCGCTGGAGAAAATGGCCGGCCGGGACCTGTTGCTGGTCGGCGGAGGGCGCGGGCTGATCGTTCTGCGGGCGCTGCTGCTGACCCTGCTCGCCGCACGTCGCAACTTCGGCAGAATCACCCTGCTCTGCGGCGCGCGTTCCATTGAGGCGCTGATGTTTCGCGAGGATCTGCTCAGCTGGCACCGGTCCGCCGACATCGACTGCCGTTTTGCCGTGACCGAAGAGGACAACGCCTGGGGCATCCCCAATTGCGATATCAGTCACCTGCTCAAGGATCTCGACCTCAACCCGCAACGCACCATCGCCGCGGTTTCCGGTCCGCCGGGGATGTACCGGCAGATCAACCCGCTGCTGTTCCGGATGGGACTGCACGACGAGAACATCTATCTGAACCTTGAACGCCACATGAAATGCGGACTGGGCAAATGCGGCAAATGTCGGATCAACAACGTCTGTGTCTGCGAATGCGGCCCGATCTTTTCCTACAGCAGCATCAAGCACCTGGCCGAGGCGATTGAACGATGATGGCGTCGCAAAAACGCACCAACTGCCGCGTTGCGGCAGTTGCTTTCGCTGCTTCGACGTACGTAAGTACGCCTCATTGCTCGACGATCGCGCGCCTTGCAGGTGGCGCTTTTTGCCTGGCCAGCCACGGTGCTGCTTTTTTACGAGAGCAACAACGATGAAGACCCGCATCGGTTTTTTCGATTTTACCGGCTGCGAGGGCTGCCAGCTGACGGTCCTCAACCTGGAACAGGAACTGCTGGAACTGTTGGAACTGGTGGAGATCGTCGCCTTTCGTGAAGTGATGTCGGAACCGAGCGGAGCGCTCGATATCGCGTTTGTCGAGGGGAGTATCTGCCGCCGCGAGGACCGGGAACGGCTCCGGAGCATCCGCCGGCGCTCGGCGGTGCTGGTGGCCCTGGGCGCCTGCGCCGACAACGGCGGCGTCAATGCCCTGGGCAGCGATCGCGGTCCCGAACTGCTGCGGCAGCAGGTCTACGCCAGCGACCTGGCGCAGCTGCAGACCGATCCGCCGCAACCGTTGAGCGCCGTCGTCCCGGTCGACTACCGGGTTCCCGGCTGCCCGATCGACGGGCCGGAATTTCTGGCGATCCTGCAGGCCCTGCTGCTGAAACGCCAACCCGCTCTGCCCGATTTCGCCGTCTGCGTCGAGTGCAAGCTGGCCGAATACCCCTGCCGTTTCGATCACGGCGAGATCTGTCTCGGCCCGGTGACCCGGGCCGGTTGCCGGGCCATCTGTATCGACGGCGGCGACCGCTGCCGGGGCTGCCGCGGCCTGATCGAAAGCCCGCGCACCACCCCCTACCACCGGATACTGGAAGAACACGGGCTGAGCGTCGATGACATTCTCGATCAGTATCGCACCTTCAACCTCGGCGAAGCGAAACCTTGATGGCGTCCATCCTCTGATTTTTTTTGCGAAGCGAAACCTTGAGCCATGAAAATCGAACTCAACCATATAACCCGGATCGAGGGGCATGCCCATCTGGTCATCGACCGCAAACAGGGCGTGCTGAAAGACTGCCGGCTGGAGATTGTCGAAGCGCCGCGCTTTTTCGAAGCGATGCTCAAAGGTCGGCATTTTTCCGATGTCGCGCCGATCGTCGCCCGGGTCTGCGGCGTCTGCTCGATCTCCCACACCCTGGCATCGCTGATGGCCACCGAACAGGCCCTGGGCGTGGAACCGAACGCGCGGGATCGGCTGTTGCGCCGCCTGCTGAGCTACGGCGAAATCATCCAGAGCCACCTGCTGCAGCTCTATTTCATGGCGGTCCCCGACTACCTCGGTATCCCCAGCATCTTTCAGCTTCTCGACAGCCGCCGCGAGCTGGTCGCCAGGGCGCTGCGCCTGAAGCGCACCGCCAACCGGATCTGTGAGCTGATCGGCGGCCGTCCGGTGCATCCGGTGACAGCGCGCATCGGCGGGTTTTCGGTTTTGCCCGATGCCGGAGATTTGAAACAGCTGCGTCAGCAGCTGGTCGCGGCGCTCCCCGATCTGGAAGCGACTGTCGAACTGTTCGCCGGTTTCGCATTCCCCGAGTTCTCGCGCGCAAGCGAATATCTCTGCCTGTCCGATCCCGGCCGCTATCCGCTGCATTCCGATCGTTTCCATTCCAGCCACGGCTTCAATGCGCCGGTTTCGGACTATCGCCGGCACTGCCGGGAATACCTGACGGCGCACTCGACCGCCAAGTTTGCCAGAACCGAACGGGGCAGCTACACGGTCGGCGCCCTGGCCCGGCTGAAAAACAGCTTCCCGCGCCTCTCGCCGATGGCCCGGAAGGTGGCTGCGGTCCTGGCCATCGATGCGCAAACCAGCAACCCCTACCACAGCCTCAAGGCGCGCCTTGTCGAAGTCATCCACTACGTCGAAGAGGCGATCCACGGTATCGACGAACTGTTGCTGCACGGCCTGAACGGCCCGCTGTCCAGGCGCATGCCCTCCGGAGGCGGCCGCGGCACCGCCGCTGTCGAAGCGCCGCGCGGTCTGCTGTTTCACTCCTACAGCTACGACCGCAACGGGCTGCTGGAGAGCGCCGACTGTGTTATCCCCACGGCGCAGAATCTGGCCAGCATCGAAACCGACCTGGCGGCCATCCTGCCCACGCTGCTCGATCTTCCCGACCGGGAGCTGAGACGGCGGCTGGAGATGCTGATCCGCGCCTACGACCCCTGCCTGAGCTGTTCCACCCACCTGCTTGAAATCGATCTGGTCTGAAGCGGATGCCGCGCAAGAGCAGCAGCATCATCGGTGTCGGCAATCTGCTGATGGGAGATGACGGTCTCGGCATCGTCGCGCTCGAACAACTGCGCCGGCAGCAGCTTCCGCCCGGGATCGAGCTCATCGACGCAGGCTGCGGCGGACTGACGCTCCTGCAACTGCTGGCGGACTGCGAACGGGCGTTGCTCATCGACGCCGCGGACTTCGGCAGGCCCGCCGGCTGCATACTGCGCTTGCCGGCAGAACATATTGTCGATATTCAAGGCGGGACCGGCCAGGCGTCGCTGCACCAGACCGGACTGGCGGAGGTGCTCGGGCTGGCCGTAAAGCTCGGTCAGCTCCCGGAGCTGACCCTGTTTCTGGTCCAGCCGCAATGCGTCGCACCGGGGCTGGAACTATCGCTGCCGGTCCGGCAGACGCTGCCTCGCCTTCTGGAGATGCTGCAGAAAGAGCTTGAAAATTGGCGGAACGCTTAAGGGGGTGCGGGGGATGTCGCTTTATTCCGGGATGGCGTCCAGTTCTTCCCAACGCCGATAGGACCGGGCCAGCAGATTTTCCAGCTCCGCCAGACGGTTCTGGGCGGCGCTGATCGCGGCGCCGTCGCCCTGCCGGTAAAAAGTCGGAGCGGCAAGCTGTTCGTGCAGCGCCGCTTGTTCATCTTCCAGCTGTTCGATGATCCGCGGCAGTTCGGCCAGCTCCTGTTTTTCCTTGAAGCTCAGTCTCCGCGTCCGCTGCCCTTTGGGCTTTTCGCGCTTTTTCTCGGCGGGCCGCTTCGCCTCGGTCGCCTGCAGCTGCTGCCCGCGCAACCAGTCGTCATAACCGCCGACCGATTCCTCGACCCGTCCGTTTCCCGTGCAGACCAGGCAGCTTGTCACCAGATTATTCAGGAACATCCGGTCGTGGCTGACCAGCAGCACCGTCCCCGAAAAATCCATGATCAACTCTTCGAGCAGATCGAGGGTTTCCACATCCAGGTCATTGGTCGGTTCATCGAGAACCAGCAGATTGGCCGGGCGGGTGAAAAGCCGGGCCAGCAGCAGACGGTTGCGTTCGCCGCCGGACAGAACCTTGACCGGGGTCCGCGAGCGCTCGGGTGAAAACAGGAAATCCTGCAGGTAGCCGATGACATGGCGCGGCTTTCCGCCGATCAGCAGTTGCTCCTGATCGCCGGCGACGTTTTCCTGGACGGTTTTCTCTTCATCGAGCTGTTCACGCAACTGATCGAAGTAGACGACCTGGAGGTTGGTCCCGTGCCGCAGACCCCCTTCCGTCGCTTGCAGCTGACCGAGCAGTAGTTTAAGCAGGGTCGATTTACCCGCGCCGTTGGGGCCGATGATACCGATCCGGTCGCCGCGCATGATGCGTACCGAAAAATCGGAAATGACCGGCTTATCCGCATAATGGAACGAGACGCCGTCTGCCTCGACGACCAGCTCGCCGCTGCGCTCGCCGCTGTGCAGCTGCATTTTGACCGTGCCGGTCCGTTCCCGCCTTCGGCCGCGCTCCTCGCGCATGGTCTGCAGAGCCCTGACCCGCCCTTCATTGCGGGTCCGCCTGGCCTTGATCCCCTTGCGGATCCAGATCTCTTCCTCGGCCAGCTTTTGGTCGAAACGCGCCCATTCCTTCTGTTCCGCGTTCAGCAATTCTTCGCGCCGTTGCAGAAACTCGTCGTAGCCGCATGGAAAAGAGTAGAGGTGGCCGCGGTCCAGTTCGACAATCCGCGTCGCCAGGCGGCGGGCAAACATCCGGTCATGGCTGACGAAAATCAGCGTGGTGCGCAGGCGCAGCAGGAACTCCTCCAGCCAGGCGATGGTTGCGATATCGAGATGATTGGTCGGTTCATCGAGCATCAGGATGTCCGGTTCGCTGCACAAGGCACGGGCCAGCAGCACGCGGCGCTTCATGCCGCCGGACAAGGTCGAGACCTCGGCGTCCCCCTCCAGCTGCAGGTGCGAGAGCACCTGATCGATGGCGTGCTCATCCCGCCAGCCCTGCTCCGCCGTCGTCTCGGGCCGGGCATGGCGCAGATTGTCCCGGACACTGCCGCGCAAATGGCCGGGAACCTCCTGGGCCACCAGGGCAACCCGCACACCCTGCTGGCGATCGATGCTGCCGCCATCCGGCGGAAACTCCCGGTTGAGCAACCTGAGCAAGGTCGATTTACCGCTGCCGTTGCGACCCAGCAGACAGATCCGGTCGCCCGCTTCCACCTGCAGATCGGCGTCATCGAGCAGCTTCGGACCGCCGAAGGCGAGGGAAATATTTCTTAAACTGATCAGTGCCATACGGTGACTTTAGTTATCTGAAGTAAAGGGAACCGGAAAAAAGCGACGCCATGGATGTGTTCGCTTAATTAAGAAAAAATAATCAACCGACGGCTTGAAAATGGCAAGCCCGGATGTAACATTAAAACACGAACATAATTATCAGCAGGCATAACAACCTAGGATCCTTAAAGAGGAGGCGCTCATGAAAAAGCTTGCCATGTGGATTATGATTTCAACGTTTGCACTGTCGCTTGCGGCCTGTGCCGGGATGGACAACGGAGAGAAGGTTCGCGTGAAGTGCCCTTCTTGCGGTTATGAGTTCGATGTCGACAGATACGGACACTAAGCCGGCAACTGCCGAACCGGCCCGCTCCGGGCCACGTTAACGGCAAAGCAAGCATCCGAGCCCCCCTTGATCAGAAGGGGGGCTTTTTACATCCTGCACCTTTCAACAGCCAGCAGGAGGCAGGCGGTACGGACCGAAACAGCCGCATCTGCAGCCGGCTCAGGGAGCGGCCGCCGCCTGCTGGTTGCCCAGTTCATAAATCACAATCGCGGATCTGCCTTTCTGGATGAGGTTCTTCTGCTGGTATTTCACCACCATCACCAGTTCTTCCACGCCGTCGTTATCGGCATCCGCCAGGGCAATGTCGGCCAGATAACCGTTTTGATCCGCGGTCTGCCAGCGTTCCTGCAGGGCAAATCCATTCCAGGCAAGAGCAACCACCCGGCTTTTTTTAAACTGGCGGAAGCGTTGAAAAGTACGGATGCCTTCGTTCTGCACCGCGAGCAGTTCACCGGCGGCGTTTTTCAGCAGCCGCTGTTGAACAAAGACGGGATTGACCAGCTCTTTGTTGGCATTATGCTCGGGGTAGAAACTGACGTCGGTGCCACCGAAATGCTGCTCCGATCCCCAGAACTCATCTCCCTGCGCTGAAACGACCTTCAGATATTCCCCGCCGGTGATATAGGCGAACAACGGCTCATTCTCGGCGGAAGCGACCGGAAGAAAGCTGAACAGGGTGATGTTTGCCGGCAGTGAAACGCTTGGTCCGCGGGTCAGTTCGTCGCCAGTGCGATTCACGCGAAACGAGCGCTCGCTGAAAGGGGCATCCAGACTGCCCAGCGACTGCGCCAACAGGCTGCGTTCGCCGTCCGGAAGTTCGGCGACCCTGAGAAACCAGGGGATGCGGCTGACGGTGTTCTGATAGGTTTGATCCCTGTATTCAACGACCTGGGCATTGAGAACCGTACCGCTGACGGCGCTCAGATACAGTTCCGGCAGGCCGTTGCCGTCCAGATCGATGGCATCGATGCTCAGCAGCCGGGTGCCGGTGGCGAACTCGATTTCCGCCTCCGTCACCATTTCACCCTGGACGATTTCCGTGATCAGCAGACGGTTCTCGAACGCGACGGCGGTTTCCTGCCGGCCGTCTTGATCAAAGTCACCGACCACCAGTCCGACCGGGTTCTCCTTCAGGTTCGGTCCGGTCCAGATTCCGGCCTGCGGCTTGTCGCTCTGAATAATGCCCGCACCTGCAGAACTCGGCTCCTGTTCGCCAAGGCCGATGCTGCCGAGCAGATCGTTCGCCGCCCGGTTCAGCAAACTTTTGTCCTGCGCAGCGCCCGGCGCGGCCATGAGCCCCGCTACGCCGGGGGCATCGCTGTCGCTGAAATGATAGGTCTTGAGGCCGGCTCCGGCAGCGTCCTTGACCGTCAGCGTATCGCCGGTCAAGGTGAAAATCAGGACCGCGCTGCTGTCGCTTTGAGCGTCAAGCCAATCCAGATGCGCCAGTTCTGCCTGCAGTTCAGCACGGAGCGCGGCGCCGGTAGGCTCGGCAACGAAAACCGCGGGAACCTGTTCGAAGCGTTTGAGCGGCGCCCCTTTTTCCGGAGACAGCCCGGCGGTGAGCAGTCGCGCATAGGAATAGCCGGACTTGAGCCGCGTCACCTGCAGATAGCCCCGAACGGTATCCAGGCTGCCGAGGACCTCCTTGGTCACGGGATGGATCACTTTTTCACCCGGAACGACCAGGGTCAGGATATCCCCGACCCGCAGGCGGTCCGAGGCATCCAGGTCGACCAGATACTCGTCGCCGACCGGCATGATCAGATAGCCGCTCAAGGGGGAGAAATCGTCTGTAATCTGTTGCGGCAGTGCGGCCAGGGCGGTCAGCGGCCAGCACAGCAGCAGCACCAGGCAGAGGGTGAAAATCGGTTTCATTTTAGGACCTGTCGGGACAGTGAATTGTTCTTCCAAGCGCTACGGACAAGCGCATATTCTAACTAGTTTCTGTCCGGAAACGGCCCTTTTCCGCAATCTCTGCGTCAATCTGCAGCCTTGCTTGTGCGACGTACCATGTACGTCTCCGCGCAAGGCCTTGATTTCCTTGATCTTGCGAAAAATTGCTCATTTCCGAATCAGAAACGCGCTGGTATTCATCCGGTGTTTCCGGATGAATACTAACGATATTTCGGACAAATGGGAAGGTCGTTCCGGATTTTGACTAAAAAAGGCCCGCTGTAACAACAGCGGGCCTTTTTCGTGATGCTTGGGTCAGCTTCTAATCAGGAATTAGAAGTTGACGAACAGGCCGACACCGGCGTTGAAGATTTCATCGGTATCAGCATCGTCATCGACGTCGATGTACTCAAGCTGGAGGCCCAGCTTGGTGTTGGCCATGACGGCATAGTTCAGACCGGCGGCCAGAGCGATGGCGGAGTCGAGACCGACGATATCTTCGTCCGGCTCGGCATAGGCCACGGAAAGGCCGACGGTGGCTGCGTCGGTGGCCTTGATGCTGGTGTAGAGACGCCCAGCCATGACACCGTTGCTGCCGCCGAACAGGTCGTAGGGACGACCGGCACCGATCTGCTCGTTGTTGAGGCCGGTACCGAGGGCGAACAGGGGGTCCCAGCCGCCGAAGTCGTTACCGAGAACAACGTACTGCTGCTCATCGGCCTTGTCGGTGCCCATGGCGTAGAAGATCTGACCGCCGACGGTCACGATCTCGGTAGCAGCCATGGAAGCGTCGAGCATTACTTG
>DASWJX010000051.1:0-4918 GCA_036396915.1 Geopsychrobacteraceae bacterium
TCGACCACGGTCTCGGTCTGCAGAGCCTCTATGCCCACATGAGCCAGCTCGACGTACAGGCGGGAGATCGGGTCGTCAAGGGGCAGATCCTCGGCCGCAGCGGAGCGACCGGGATGGCCGGCGGCGATCACCTGCATTTCGAGACGCTGGTTTCCGGGCTGCCGGTGGAGCCCAAGGAGTGGTGGGACAGTCACTGGCTGGACGACAACATCAACAGCAAGCTTGATGCCGTCGGAGAAAATTAATCCTGCAGGGGATTGACAGCCGCAGCGGACTGCACTAAAAGGGTTTGGTTTTCTTTTTTGTTGCTTACGTCAAAGAAAGGTGTGATCCGATGAAAAAGTCCGTCCTGCTGTTGCTGGCCCTGCTGCTGATGCTGCCCCACCTGGTGCTTGCCGAAAAGCAGGTCAAGGCCGGGTTTATCTATGTCGGCCCGGTCGGCGACGCCGGCTGGACCTATGCCCACGATCAGGGCCGCCGGGAGATGGAGCAACTGCCCTTCGTCGCGCCGTCCACCTTTATCGAATCGGTTCCCGAAGGGGCCGAATCGGCCCGGGTCATCACCGGTCTGGTGCGCAAGGGCGCCAACCTGGTGTTCACCACCAGCTTCGGCTACATGGACGCCACCCTGGAGGTCGCCAAACGCTACAAGGATGTGGTCTTCATGCACTGCTCCGGCTTCAAGAGCAGCGAGAACGTCGGCAATTATTTCGGCCGCATGTATGAGCCCCGCTATCTCTCCGGCATCGTCGCCGGCAGGATGACCGCCTCGAACGTCATCGGCTATGTCGCCGCGTTCCCGATTCCGGAAGTGATCCGCGGCATCAACGCCTTCACGCTGGGGGTGCGCAGCGTCAACCCCAAGGCGCAAGTCAAGGTGGTCTGGACCCAGACCTGGTTCGATCCGGGGGTCGAGCGTGATGCCGCCGACAGTCTCCTCGACGTCGGCGCCGACGTGCTGGCCATGCACCAGGATGCCCCGGCCACCCTGCAGGCGGCGGAAGCCCGCGGCGCCTACGTCGTCGGCTACAACTCCGACATGCGCAAGTTCGCTCCCAACGCCTTTCTCACCGCTCCGGTCTGGAACTGGGGCGCACTCTACACCAAAGTCGCCGCCGCCGTGGCGGACGGCAGCTGGAAATCGGAATCGATCTGGTGGGGCCTGAAGGAAGGGCTGGTCGAGCTGGCCCCGCTGAGCGACAGGATCCCCGCGGAGGTGCAGATGCTGGTCGCCGACAGAACCGCCGCCATCAAAAGCGGCGCGCTGCACCCCTTTGCCGGACCGGTCAAGAACCAGCAGGGTGAAGTGGCGGTGGCCGCCGGCGCCGTTCCGAGCGACGCCGAACTGCTCGGCATGAACTATTTTGTCGAAGGCGTCCAGGGGACGATTCCGAAATAAAATCGAAGGGATCAGGACACCCGCAGCCTGCCTATGCTTCAAATCGAAAATATCCGCAAGACCTTTCCCGGCGTCGTTGCTCTCGACAGTGTCTCTTTCACCGTCGCTCCCGGTGAAATCCACACCCTGCTCGGCGAGAACGGCGCGGGCAAGAGCACGCTGATGAACGTACTGACCGGTCTCTACCGGCCGGAGCGGGGGCGGATGCTGCTGCGCGGGCAACCGGTGCAGTTCGGCTCTCCCCGCGATTCGCTGGCGCAGGGGATCGGCATGGTCCATCAGCATTTCATGCTGGTGGCCGGCCACAGTGTCTTCGAGAACATCCTGCTGGCGCTGGACGGCATCCCCAACCTCTTTTCCCGCCGCCGGCTCAAGGCCAGGGTCCGGGCCGTTATCGAGGAGTTCGATCTCGACCTCGATCTGGAGACTCCGGTCTGGAAACTCTCCATCGGCGCCCAGCAGTGGATCGAACTGATCAAGCTGCTGATGCGCGACTGCCGACTGCTGATCCTCGATGAACCGACCGCGGTACTCACCCCCCAGGAATCCGACCGCTTGTTCGCGGTGCTGGACAAGCTCAAAGCGCAGGGAAAAAGCATCATCTTCATCTCCCACAAGATGCGGGAAGTGATGGCCATTTCCGACCGGGTCACGGTGCTGAAAAAGGGGCGCAGTCTGACCACCCTGGTGCGCGGCGCGTTCGACGAAAAGCGGCTGGCGGCGCTGATGATCGGCGCCGACCGGATTCCCCGCTGGGAAAAACGTATGCACGTCGGCAAGGAGCTGGTGCTGGAGATCAGCGACCTGTCGGTGCGCAACGACCGGGGGCTTTCCGATCTCGACAGTTTCAGCATCAAACTGCATCGGGGCGAGATCCTCGGCATCGCCGGGGTTGCCGGCAACGGCCAGAAGGCCCTTGCCGAAGTCCTGACCGGGCTGAAAACGGCGAGCCGCGGCCGGATTCTCGCCGCCGGATACGATATCACCAGAAGCACCGCCCGCAGCTCCTACATCGCCGGGATCGCCCATATCCCCGAGGACCGCAAAAGCATCGGCATCGCCCCGGATCTGACGGTGGACGAAAATCTGATCATGAAGAGCTTCAAGCAGCGCAGCTTCCGCCACTGGATTTTCCAGAACAAACAGGCGATCCGCCGCAATGCCGAGGAGAAGATCGCGCAGTTCGCCATCAAGGCGGGCCCCGGCGGCAGCCCGGTCCGCTACCTGTCCGGCGGCAATATCCAGAAAGTCATCATCGCCCGCGAACTTTCGGAGCAGCCGACGGTGCTGGTCGCCCTCTATCCGACCCGCGGTCTCGATATCGGCAGCGCCGAGTATGTCCACAAGGTCATGGCCGACGGCGCGGGGCGCGGGATGAGCACCCTGCTGATCTCCGAAGATCTGGACGAGCTGCTGAAAATTTCCGACCGGATCGCCGTCATGTTCCGCGGCCGGCTGGTCGGCTGCGTCGATCCGCAAAACACGACGCGCGAAGCGATCGGCCTGATGATGAGCGGCGAGGTCCGGCCATGAAGCTGATCGCCGAAAAACGGGAAACCCGTTCCCGCCTGTTCCGTTTCGGCGCGCCCCTCGTCTCGGTGCTGGCGGCGCTGTTCGTTGCCGGATTTCTGCTGCTGGCCGCCGGCGTCAGCCCGGCGCAGGCCTACCTGGAGATCGTCCGCGAAGCGCTCGGTTCCGGCTACGGCCTGTCGGAAACCCTGGTCAAGGCGACGCCGCTGATCTTCGCCGGACTCGGCGTCTCGCTCGCCTTCCGCATGCAGATCTGGAATATCGGCGCCGAAGGCCAGATCTACATGGGCGCCATGGGCGCGTCCTGGGTCGCCCTGTTTTCCGGCATCGAAAGTCACGGACTGATGCTCGCCGGGATGTTTTGCGCCGCCTTTGCTTGCGGCGGCCTGTGGGCCGGAGTGGCCGGCCTGCTGCGCGCACGCTGGCGGGTCAACGAAGTGATCGTCACCCTGCTGATGAATTACATCGCCATCCTCTGGGTAGATTATCTGATTTTCGGCCCCTGGAAGGACCCCAAGGGGTTCAACTTTCCGCTCACCGCCCAGTTCTCCGAGGCGGCCCGCTTCAGTGAATATTTCGACACCCGCCTGCACAGCGGCTTCTTCCTGGCCCTGTGCTGCGCCCTGCTCATCTACCTGTTCATGGAACGGACCATCTGGGGCTACCAGATCAAGGTCATCGGCAGCAATCCGCAAGCCGCCCGCTACGCCGGGATGAAGACCGGCCTGGCGATCTTCCTGGTGCTGTTTCTCAGCGGCGCCGTCGCCGGCATCGCCGGCTTCAGCGAAGTGGCCGGTCTGCAGCACCGCCTGCAGCACGGCATCTCGCCGGGCTACGGCTACACCGCCATCATCATCGCCTGGCTGGCCAAGCGCAGCGCCCTCGGCGTGGTCGTCGTCTCGCTGCTGATGGGGGTGCTGCTGGTCGGCGGCGACAGTCTGCAGATCAGCTGGCAGCTGCCGATCGCTTTCGTCTCAGCCTTTCAGGGGCTGATCCTGTTCTTCCTGCTGGCCGCCGATTTCTTCGTTCAGTACCGGCTGCGCCTCGACCGGGAGACCGATCATGCTTGAAATACTGCTCGATGCCACGGTGCGCGCCGGAACGCCGATCCTCTTCGCCACCCTGGGGGCGATCATCAACGAACGGGCCGGCATCATCAACCTCGGCATCGAGGGGCTGATGCTGATCGGCGCCCTGGCCGGATTTTCTGCCAGCTACCTGAGCGGTTCGCTGTCGCTCGGCGTGCTGGCCGCCTTCGCCGCCGCCATGCTGGCCGGATCGATCCACGGCTTCATCACCGTCCAGCTGCGCGGCAACCAGATCGTCAGCGGCCTGGCGCTGACCATGTTCGGCATCGGCATCACCGCCCTGTTCGGCCGCGGCATGGTCGGTCTGACCATCGACGGTTTCCAGCGCCTGGCGATCCCCGGCCTGAGCCGGCTGCCGCTGGTCGGCACGCCATTCTTCAACCAGGACGCCCTGATCTACCTGAGCTTCCTGCTGGTTTTGAGCATCGCCTTCTTCCTCTACCGGACCCGCTGGGGGCTGGTCCTGCGCACCCTCGGCGAAAACCCGGCCGCCGCCGACACCTGCGGGGTGCCGGTCAACCGCTGCCGCTTCCTGGCGGTCAGCATCGGCTCGGGCATCGTCGGCATCGGCGGCGCCTATCTGAGTCTGGCCTCGACGCCGATGTGGATCGAAAACATGTCCGCCGGGCGCGGCTGGATCGCCGTGGCGCTGGTGATTTTCGCCGGCTGGTCGAGCTACCGCGCCCTGACCGGCGCCTACCTGTTCGGCGGCATCACCGCCATGCAGCTCCGTTTTCAGGCCATGGGCACCACCGTCTCCACCCATGTCCTGCAGATGCTTCCCTACCTCTTCACCATTGTGGTGCTGGTCGTCTCGACCCTGCGGCTCGCCAGGGGCGCTTCGCAACAGCCGGAGAGCCTCGGCCAACCCTATGACCGCGAGGATCGCAAATGACCACAG
>DASWJX010000052.1:0-4261 GCA_036396915.1 Geopsychrobacteraceae bacterium
GATCGCCCCCAATCCCGACTTCACCATGACCACCGCCAACAGTCCCGAGACGGTCGCCGGCGGCGCGTCGGGCGGCTGCTCGGGCGATATCAACCTCGCTGTGCTGGCCGACGGCACGCCGACCGGCAACTGGATCTGCAAAAGCTCGTTCCCGCTGCCGGAAAGCACCTCGCTCGGCCTGGCCTACACCCCGCACGCGGCCTGGTCGTTCACTGCCGAAGCGAGCTATGTCGACTATGCGCGCGTCACCAAGGAACTGCACGCCCCCTATGCCTATCCCGGCGGCGGCGTGACGGTGCCCCAGGCCCCCGAGGACTTCGAGGCCGAAGCGGTCGTCGAGCTGCGGCTCGGGCTGGAACATCGCACCCGCTTTGCGCAACGACCGCTGGCGTTGCGCTGCGGCTACTATTTCGACCCGGCCCATGACATCAGGTATCGCGGAGCCGATGCCACCTCGCGCGTCATCTATCCCGGCGGTCGCGATGTTCATCACGTCAGCGTCGGGGCCGGCCTGCGCTTCGGCGGGGCGCTGCAGCTCGATGCGGCGTTTGCCGCCGCCGACGACCGGAGTCAGCGCGGCGCGCTTTCGCTCGCCTACAGCTACTGAGTTTGCCGTTTCCGGCGGCGTCCATCCTCTTCAGTTTTTGCGACGCCATCAATTATGATGCTTTAGCAAGAAAGCAAAATAGCAGATGGCTAAGCAAAAATTTCGGTAACTATTCAGCTGTCACTGATGAATTTATCTCCTCCCCCTTCAAGGGGGAGGTCGGGAGGGGGATGGGGTGATGGCGTGCTGGAACAAGCCCATCCCCACCCCAACCCTCCCCTTGAAAGGGAGGGAGCTCAACCAAATGCTGCATCGATGTCAGGGTGCTGAATAGTTACAAATTTCGTCCTGCAAGGCTTGGTGGTTTTTCAGGGGAGAAGGCATAGATCATGTATGTCGAGGTCCTGAAAAAATGCCGTAACGCCGCAGGGCGGACTTTTTGCGACGCCATCAATTATGCTTGACCGAACCGTGGCAGAGACGCTATGGTTTGTATCCAAATAATTGAATTTGTTGTAAATTAACAGCCTTTCAACAGCATCGAACATGGTTTGTTTCTTTATCCTGTCCAGGAGGTTTGCGCCGATGAAAAAACTGCTCGCATTGTTGTTGGTCCTGTGCCTGACGACCCCCGCGTTCGCCGCCGAGAAGAAGAAGGATCCGCTGGCCGCCTGGCAGCCGGAGTTCGATCCGTCCGGCGCCGAGTACACCTACCTGCTTTCCAACGTTTCCCACCCGGTCATCGAGGGGGTTGCGGTCGGCTACAAGATTCGCGATGCGGTCTGGGAAAAGTCCGGCGGGCGGCTCTATGTCGATTATCGACCGCTCTCCCAGCTGGGCGGCGAAAAGGACGTGATCAACAAGCTGAAGCTCGGCGCCATTCAGGGGATGCTCAGCTCTTCGGTTGCGGCGGCCAATGTTTCCGATACGCTCGGCATCGTCAACCTGCCCTACGTCGTCGACAGCTTTGAAAAGCTCGATACGTTTCGGGCCGATCCGGAACTCTGGGACACCTTCCGGAACAGTGCGCTGCGCAGCGGCATCATGGTTCCCGATATCACCGGTTACGGTCATTACGGCTGGGCCACCACCACCCCGGTCCGCAATCTGGAAGATGCCAAAACCGTCAACTTCCGGATTGCCGAGGCTCCGGTCAACAAGGATACCTACGAGGCCTGGGGTCTCAAGTTCACCGTCATGCCCTGGCCGGACGTACCCCAGGCGCTGCAGACCGGCGTGATCAACGGTCTGGATCACACGGCCATCGTCTGCAATATCACCAAGAAATTCACCATCGCCAAATATTTCACCGAGCTGGACTATGCCCAGGGTCTGTTCATCCACCTGATGAACAAGCGCTGGTTCGACAAGCTGCCAAAGGATCTGCAGCAGATCCTGCTTGAGGTCATCGCCGAGGAGAGCGCCAAGACCCGGGAACTGACCAAGCAGCAGCATGTCGAGCAGATCGCCGCCGGCAAGGCCGCCGGCGTCGAGTTCATCAGCCTGCCGGCGGAAGAGAAAGCCAAACTGGTCAAGATGGCTGGGCCGGTGCTCGAAAAGTGGAGCGCCAGGATCGGTCCCGAGTATCTCGACAAGGTGCGGACCACGCTTGGCAAATAAACTGCGAACCGCTATAATCGCTCCGCTTTGAACGGGGCCGGGGAGTCCTGCTCCCCGGCCCCGTTTTTATTGGGATGGATATGGCGTAGCCATCATCAAACTCTAAAGTTTTGCGAAAGCATCAATCTATGCTGAAAAAAATCTTCAGGAGCGTCGATCGCGGTTTCCTGCTGGTCGAGGACTGGTCGCTGTTCATCGCGGTCTGCATCGCCCTGCTGACGGCGATGGCCAATGTGGTGCTGCGCAAGGCGACCAGCAGTGTCAATCTTTACTGGTCGGACGAGGTGGTGCGCAAGGTCATTTTCTTTTCCACCTATGTCGGCTGCGCGGCCGCCGTGCGCAACCGCGCGCTGATCCGCATCGATGCGCTGCCGCAGCTGGTGCCGGTGTTGCGCAAGCCGCTGACGCTCTTTTCCCACCTGGCGGTGCTGCTGTTTGCCGGGCTGATGATCGGTCTCGGCTGGCAGACGACCCTGATGATGTATCAGGACCAATACGCGCGGACCTCGACGCTGCAGATTCCCGAATGGTACTTTTATGCGGTGCTGCCGCTGATGGGGGTGATGATGTTCCTGCGCACCCTGATTGTCATGGTCGAGGACTGGCGGGGCGGCACGTCCGCGGCGGGTGACCGCTGATGGAGAGCGGTTACCTGTTGATTCTGGCGATTCTGCTCGGTTGTCTGGCGACCACCGTTCCGGTGTTCATGGCGCTCTTTTTCACCGGCACCGTCGGTCTGGTCTGGCTGCTCGATATCCCGGCGCAGATCGTCATCGAAGTTCTCTATCGCAGCATGGATAAGTTTGCCCTGATCGTGGTGCTGTTCTTTGTTTTGTGCGGCAACATCATGACCACCGGCAGTATCGTCCAGAAGCTGATCAAGGCCGCCAACTGTCTGGTCGGCTTCCTGCCGGGCGGCCTGGCGATGGCCGGGATTCTTGCCTGCGGCTTTTTCGGCGCCATCTCCGGTTCGACGGTGGCGACGGTGGTGGCGATCGGCGGTTTCATGATCCCGGCCCTGATCGAGAACGGCTACGACGAGCGTTTTTCGGTGGGAATCATGACCACGGCGCCGATCCTCGGCGTGATCATTCCACCGTCGATCGCCATGATCCTGTACGCCATGGTTACCAACGATCCGCTGGAAGCGCTGTTTCTGACCGGCTTCATTCCGGGCGCGATGATTATGCTGGCGATGAGTCTCTACGCTTATCTGGTCTGCAAAAAAAAGGGTCTCAAGACCATGCCCCGCCCCTCCTTCGCCGACCTGAAGGCGGTTCTCAGGGAGAGCGCCTGGGCCCTGTTCCTGCCGGTGCTGATCTTCGGCGGCATCTATTCCGGCATGTTCACGGCCAACGAGGCGGCCGTGGTGGCCTGTTTCTACGCGTTTTTCGTCGAAATCTGCATCCACCGCGACATGCGGCTTGGCGATGTCAAGCGGGTGGTCGTCTCTTCCGCGGTGACCAGCGCGACGCTGCTGGTGATCGTCGCCGGGGCCTCGGTGTTCGGCGAGTACCTGACCTTCGAGCAGATCCCCGAGAAAATTGCCACGGCGGTGGTCGATAACATTCAGTCGCCCTGGGTCTTTTTGCTGGCCGTCAATATCCTGCTGCTGCTGATCGGCATGTTCATGGACATTATCTCGGCCACCCTGATCCTGACGCCGATCTTTCTGCCGCTGCTCTCCAAGTTCGGCATCGATACCATGCATTTCGGTCTGCTGATGACCATCAACCTGGGGATCGGCTATTGTACGCCGCCGCTGGGGGTCAGCCTGTATATCACGGGCGCGGCCGTCGACCGGGACCTGCTCTACGTGTCGCGGGCCGTGCTGCCTTTTTTGCTGATCCAGATCGCCATTCTGATGGTCCTGACCTACTGGGCCGATCTGGTGCTGTTTTTGCCGCGGCTGGTTTACGGCTGATATCTGAAACTGTAGTTTTAGTACCCTGTAACCCATAAACTATCGCATCTTGCTGGTCCTTTGACGCGGCAACAGCGTTGTGACTGAAGTTGCATAGCTACGGCTATGCGCCATCAGCCACGCCTTGTTGCCCCGCCAAAATCCTGCGCAATCTTGCGACATTCTATGGG
>DASWJX010000053.1:0-2706 GCA_036396915.1 Geopsychrobacteraceae bacterium
CAATGGCAACCTCTTCTATTTCAACCGGGATGATTTCATCCGAAAACCGTCCAGCGGTGATCGCGGCAGCCGCTTTCTTATGGCTGGCAACCGCGAAGAGGTCCTGCTGCTCGCGGTCGATGCTGTACTGCTCGGCAACCAGCTCGGCGGTGATCCCCATGGAGGCGAAAGCTTCCGGCCAGCTTGCCACCAGCCCCGGATTGGCGCTGAACTTGTTGCCGCCCATCGGAACGACGGTCATCGATTCGGCACCACCGGCGATGATGCAGTCGGCAAAGCCGGCCATGATCCGCTCGGCGGCGCTGGCGATAGTCTGCAGCCCTGAGGAGCAGAAGCGGTTGACGGTCTGCGCCGGCACCTGGTAGGGGATTCCGGCCTTCATGCTGGCGACGCGGGCGAAGTTCATTCCCTGCTCGCCCTCGGGAAAGGCACAGCCGATCAGCACGTCGTCTATCTTCATCGGATCGATGCCGGTTCGCTCGACCAGCCCCCTGATCGCGGCGGCGGCCAGATCATCGGGGCGCATATCCTTGAAACCACCCTTGTTTGCCCGGCAGCCCGGGGTCCGGTATGCCGCAAGTATGTATGCTTTTTTCATCGCTTTTCTCCTCAGAGCCTGCGGATTCTTTTAATCGTCTAGTTGCGTAGCGGTTTGCCGGTTTTCAGCATCGACTGAATCCGCTCGGCGGTCTTTTTGTTGCCGCAGAGTTTGAGGAAGGACTGGCGTTCGAGTTGCAACAGGTAGTCCTCGGAGACAGGAGTGCCGGCAGGCACATCACCTCCACAGATGACATCAGCGATGAAGCCGCCGATTTCCTGCTCATAAGCAGTGACAAAGCCACCCATCTGCAGGTTCCACAGGCTGGCCTTGATGCTGGCGGCGATGCTGCGTCCAGGCGCCGGGATGTTTTCCTGCGGCTTGTCCGGCCGGTAGTTGACCGCCAGCGCCAGCACCTTCTGTTTGGCATCGGCGATCAAGCGATCGAGGTCCATACTGATGCTGTCACCCGGGCGCATGTAGTTCAGACCACGCAGCTCGGCGGCACCCATGGAGACCGTCGCCATGCCGATCTGTTTGAAATATTTGAAGACATAAGGGGTTGGGTCGGTTTCATACAGCTGCGCCAGCTCGACCGCGCGCAGGCACATCTCCTTGGTGCCGCCACCGGCCGGCAACAGGCCAACGCCGATTTCAACCAGCCCCATGTAGGTTTCGGCATAAGCATTGATGGCGTCGGCATGCAGGCTGAACTCACAGCCGCCGCCGAGGGCCATGCCGAAAGGTGCAGCCACCACAGGCACCCTGGAGTATTTGACCGCCATGGTCGCTTTCTGAAAGGCTCGCACCATCAGGTCGATATCCTCGTAAGCCCCTTCCGCCAAGGCCACAGCGAGCATCATCAGGTTGGCACCGGCCGAAAAGTTGGCTCCCTGATTGCCGATCACCAGCCCGACCCCCTCCTCTTCAGCACGCTTGATCGCCTTGTGGGTCATGGTCAGGATGTCACCGCTGATGGTGTTCATCTTTGAATGGAACTCGAAACAAAAGACACCGTCGCCAAGATCGACCAATGAACAACTGGCGTTCTTCTCCACCAGTCCGCCGGATTTTTTCAGGATCTGCAGATTGATCTGTCCCGCTTTGCGAGGGAACGGCTTGTATTCACCTGTCTGCAGATCGAAGTATTCCTTCTGTCCGGCGTCGTTGAAGCGGTAGAAGCGATCGACGGTCTTCAGCGCGGACGGCACTGTCACACCGTCTTTCTCCGCCCGATTGACGAAATCAGCGACGCCTATGGCATCGAGCATCTCGAAGGGGCCGATCTCCCAGTTAAAGCCCCATTTCATGGCGTTGTCGATATTGACCACGTCATCGGCGATCTCGGGAATACGATTGACGGTATAGATCAGGGTGTCGCGCAGGGTCTTCCAGGCATAATCAGCGGCTTTGTCATTCCCTTCGACCACCATCCTGACCTTCTGCACCGGGTCGTCGATCATCTTCACTGCGGTGACGGAGGCGAATTTTGGCTTGGTGATCGGCTTGTACTCACCACTGGTGTAGTCGAAGTAGAAAATCTGCCGTTTGTTGTCGACCTGCTCTTTTTTGTAGAAACCTGCCTTGCTCTTGTTGCCGAGCAGCCCGGCCTCGACCATCTTGTTCATAAACGCGGGGATCTTGAAAACCTCGCGCTCCTCGTCTCCGCTCAGCAGTTCATAGGAGTTTGTGCCGACGTGGACCAGGGTGTCAATACCGACCAGGTCGGCGGTGCGGAATGCCGCCGACTTAGGCCGGGCGGTAGCCGGGCCAGCGATGGCATCGACCTCCTCAACGGTCATCCCCATCTCGACCATATGCTCGATGCCCTTGTAGATGGCATAAACACCAATACGATTGGCGATGAAATTTGGCGTGTCCTTGGCGTGGACGATCCCTTTGCCGAGCCGACGGCTGATGAACTCGGCCATGCCGCTGACCACCTCTGGATCGGCATCCTTGCAGGGTATGATCTCCAACAGACGCATGTAACGTGGCGGGTTAAAGAAATGAGTGACCATGAAGTTGCGGCGCACCTCGACCGGCAGTGCCTCGGCCATGACGTTGACTGACAGGCCGCTGGTGTTGGTGCTCAGAACTGTACCTGCCTTGAGATGCGGGACGATCTTTTTAAAGAGCCCCAGCTTTATCGGCATGTGTTCGATGAT
>DASWJX010000054.1:0-12292 GCA_036396915.1 Geopsychrobacteraceae bacterium
CTTGGCGTCTTTGCGGCTTTTCGTGAGATGACTATGGATTGATGTATTCGCAAATTCGCCCTTGTCTTGCCGGATTCCCGATCAAAATCGGCCTCACGCAAAGCCTCAAAGTCGCAAAGAAAATCTGAACTCTGGTATGCACTTCGCTCCAGACCATAAGTCCGGCTCAGGGGATTTTCCTGTAGGAGTTGCCTTCAGGCACGATCAAATTGCGGCTAAAGCCACTCCTACAGAGCTGCGTCATCGCAACTTGAGTCAAGTGCATAACCAGATTTCTATTATAATACCTGAGGTATCTGCTGCTTTCGCAAAAACTGAAGAGGATGGCCGGGCAAAAATCGTTCAACGACGTTACGGGAAAACTTTTACAGGGGGAAGATCATGGGCGCGGCGACAATCGAAATCATCCGGGCGGATATCACCGGCCTCAAGGTCGATGCCATCGTCAACGCGGCGAACCGTTCGCTGCTGGGCGGCGGCGGCGTCGACGGCGCCATTCACCGGGCGGCGGGGCCGCGGCTGCTGGAAGAATGCCGGAAACTGAACGGCTGTACGACGGGTCAGGCGAAAATGACCGCCGGCTATGATCTTTTAGCGCGGCATGTAATCCACACCGTCGGACCGGTATGGAACGGCGGCCAGCGGGATGAAGAGCGCCTGCTGGCCGACTGCTACCGCAACAGTCTGCAGCTGGCCGCGGAGGCGGGGTTGCAATCGATCGCCTTCCCCTCGATCAGCACCGGCGTCTACCGTTTCCCCCTTGCGCGCGCCTGCCGCATCGCCCTGAGCGAAACCCTGCGGTTTCTGCAGCAGGACAGCAGTTTAGAAAAGGTTCTTTTCGTCTGTTTTTCCGAGCAGGATCTGCAGTGCTACCGGCGGATCCATGCCGAGCTGACCGCACAAAGCGGCTGAGCGGGGGTGCGGGGTTTCAGCAAGCGGGGCCGTTTTGTCAGGTAGCTGTGCTGCCGCGGTTGTGAACGGCGGTCAGCCGGAAAAACGGTTGCGCTGGATTTTTTCAAACGGCAGCGAGTGCCGCGCATGCCCCTGCTTCTCTTCAGCCGGATAGCCGATGCCGATGACCATCGGCACTTCGAACCCGGCCGGGATATCGAGCAGTTGCTTCACGTAATCCGATGCGCTCAGCGCATCGTTATGCGGCCGCATCCGCAGCTGCCCCCAGCAGCTTTTCAAGCCGAGTTCCTCCGCCGCCAGCTGCGCGATCAGCGCCGCGATGGAACAATCCTCGATCCAGACGTCGCTTTGTGCCGGATCGGCAACGACGACGATCGCCAGGGGTGCGCTGTCCAGAAAGCCGGTGCCGTGCGCCTTGCTGCGCGCCAGCCGGCGGATCAGCTGCGGATCATCGACGACGATGAACCGGCAGGGCCGAAGATTGCGCGAGGTCGGCGCGCGCAGCAAAGCCTCGCTCAGTTGTTCGATCTGTGCCGGTTCGACCGGCCGCGGCTGAAACTTCCGAATCGAGCGACGTTGTTTGAGCAGTTCAAGCATTTTCATCTCCCTTGCCGATGCCGGCCGCGCGGGTTCAAGGCATCGGTTCGCAGACCGCTGCCGGCGTGCCGCCGGTCAAAGCCAGCAGCTGTTCAAAAGTCACCGGCACCGCGGAAAAATCGTTGCCGGCGGCGGCATAGACACAGGGGAAGCGCTGCAGCGAGCGATCGAGCAGCACCGGCAGCTCCTTCGGCAACAGAAACGGACAGACCCCGCCCGGCAGGTAGCCGGTCCGGGCCGCCACCTCATCCGCCCGGGGAAACTTCACCTTGCCGGACAGTCCGGCGGCCTTTTTCAACGACGCACTTTTGACCTTCATATCGCCGCAGGTGACAACCGCCACCGGCCGCTCGCCCACCAGCAACAGCAGGGTCTTGGCGATCCGCGCCGGCGAACAGCCCACCGCGGCGGCGGCCGTCGCGCAGGTCGGGGTCGGCTGCTGATACTCCCGGACCAGGATGTCGTGCTGTTTCAGGTAGTCGCTGACCTCTTCGATACTCGGCATCCGTACACCCTATGCTTTGCTCTGAGCCGCCAGCAGCGCTTCGCCTTCCGCCCGCAGTTCCGGGGCCAGGCTCGGATCGGGAAGGACTTTTTGCAGCAGTTCCAGCCCCTGCTTGTCCCAACGACGGGCCAGATAGGTCTGGGCGACCCGCAACTGCCAGCGCGGATTGGCCGGTTCCTGGCGACAGGCCGCGTTGAAACTGTCGAGCGCCTTGGCCAGGTTTTTTTTCTGTCGCAGCCAGAATTCCGCCAGATGGACGTTGGCCCCGCCGCCGCAACCGCCGCCGGACAGGCTGCCGTACAGCTTTTCCGCGGCCGTGACCTCGCCATCCTGCTCCAGCAGGGTGGCCGCCAGCAGCATGATCCGCGGATCGGCATTGCCCGCATCCAGCGCCTGCCGGGCATGCGCCAGCGCCTTACCGCGATCCTTCATCTGCAGCCGGAGCGTGGCCAGCTGGCCATGACAGAAGGCCGGGTCCTGCCCTTTTGCCAGCATGGCCTCAAGGCGCGCCAGGGCCTCCTTGCCCTGCTTGCGGGCGACCTGAAACATGATCAGGGTTTCCGCGGCGAGCAGGTGATCCGGATTTTTATCCAGGGCCGCCTGCAGATATTTCATCGCATCGGGAATCTTGCCCAGCCGCCCGAGCAGGGAGCCGACCTCGAAATCGAAGAGGTCGTCCTTTTCGCCGGCCGGAACCTTGTGAAACAGCTTGAGAGCGGTCGCTTCATCCTCTTCATGGGCACAAAGAAACGCCTTTTGAAACTGCGGACCCATGCTCCGATAACGTTCGGCCAGGTCCGCCGGATAAGAGGCGAGAATCAGATCGAGCCGCGAAACGATATCCGGCAGCTCGCTGTCCGGTTCCGTCATCGGCTCTACTGACGGAGCCGGGCCGCAACCGGCGCAGCTGCCGCCGGCCGCCTTTGTCACCAGGCTGGGGATAAGCGGTTCGTTGTCGAGGGCTTTCAAGGCCTTGGTCACCTCCCTGACCAGCCCGCTGCTCACCGCCTGCTGCTGCGCCAGGTGCAGATGTTCCAGGGCCCCCGGCTTGTCGCCGGAACGCTGCAAGCCGAGCCCCTCTTCCAGGTTGAGACGGGCCAGCCGGTCCCCCGCCTCGGTGCGCAGCGCTTGCCACTCGCTGCGCTCTTCAGCGGTCAGGGCATCGACAGCGAGCTCTTCCGCAATCAGTCGCGCATCGGCAAAACGATGCTGGGCGATCGCCTTGCGCAATGCCGGCAAATCGTCCTTGCTGCCAAACAGTCTGCCGAACAGACCCATAATGCATACCTCCGTAAAAAAGCGCCGCAGCAGCAGCGCCGGGTTATGTGATATCTCTTCTCTTTAAAAAATCCGGTCGATGGTCTCGAAGCTGAGCTCGGTTTCCGCCAACTGCTGCACCAGGGCGATTTTTTCCCGATCCTCGGCGCGGATCTTCGACACGTATTCGTTGATTTCGGTGAACACCCGGGCCATGGTTGAACGGGTCCGCATGTAGGGAATCCCGGCATCGTCCAGCACCCGCTGCACGATATCGGCCACCGGCGAAACGCCGGTGATCAGCATCCCGGCAATCTTCGGCTGAAACTCCGGCAGATGATACAGCGTCGAGATCATCACCAGCAGTTCGTCGCGACTGCTGGTGACCACCAGCAGGGTCGAAGGCATCAGGATGTCGACCACCCGCTGGGCTGCGGCGGCGCCGAGCTGCACGTGGTGGACAATCCGCGCCGCCTGTTCCTCGGTTCCGCGCAGTTCCAGCCCGAGCAGGTCGGCCAGATGATTGAGCGGCGGGTCGGCCAGGATCGGCGAATAGTTGAAGCCGCCCACCACCTGGAAATCCTCGTTCCGGAACGCCTGCCGCAGGTAACGCAGGGTCCGCTCCCGTTTTTCCGCAATCAGCTTGTTCGGCAGCAGCATGCGCACCTCGGCGCCGGCCTCACGGAACAGGGCCAGATTCAGGCTGATATCGTCGATCACGCTGCCGATACCGCCGCCGGCCACCAGCAGCACCGGCGCCTGCAGTTCGGCGGCGATGACGGCATTGCTCAGACCGAAAACGGCACCGACCCCGGCATGCCCCGCCCCTTCGATAATCAGAAAATCACACTTTCGCTCCAGCACCGCCACCGCAGCCTTGATCTGTTGCAGCATGACCGCCGCGTCGGCTTTGCCATCCAGCACGTCGCGGGTGGTGTGCGGATGGATCACCACCGGCGACATGTACTCCAGATCCTCCTCCATGCCGTAGACCTGGGCGATCAAGGCGGCGTCGACATCGATATCGCGCCCCCTGAAGCTGGCCAGCTTGGGGCCCATCGGTTTGATAAAGCCGATGCGTCGGTATTTTCGGCGCGCCAGGTGGATCAGGGAGAGGCTGGTGGTGGTTTTTCCGCAATGTTGACCGGTCGCGGCCACAAAAATCTTTTTACACACGTACGGTCTCCTCGGGCAGACATCGACCGGAGTTCCGGAAGAGGCGGGTTCGATCGTCGCTCTACTGTAAAACGGATTCGCGGCAAGAGCAAGGGTTCAGGCCGGCGGAGCAGCCCGGTTCAGGCGAGCGTTTCCGCCAGCCGCAGGACCTCGTTGCCGAACCACAGCACGTCCTCTTCGCGGGTCTGCCAGGAACACATGAAACGGGCATGCCCGGAGCCGATAAAGGTATAAAAATGCCAGCCCTCGGCGCGCAGCAGATCGATCAGGGGCTGCGGCATCCGCACGAACAGGGAGTTGGCCTGCACCTGATGAATCAAGGCGACTCCGGGCACCGCCAGCAACCGCTCGGCCAGCAGTCGCGCACAGCGGTTGGCGTGAGCGGCGTGGCTCAGCAGACCGCCGCTCTCCAGCAGGCCGACCCAGGGGGCGGCCAGAAAACGCATTTTCGAGGCCAGCTGGCCGGCCTGCTTGCAGCGATACTCGAAATCCCGGGCCAGCTCACGGTCAAAGAAAATCACCGCCTCGCCGACCGGCATGCCGTTCTTGGTGCCGCCGAAGGTCAGCACGTCGACCCCGGCTTTCCAGGTCAGCTCGGCCGGGGCGGTCCCCAGCGCGGCCACCGCGTTGGCGAAGCGGGCGCCATCCATGTGCAGCTGCAAGGCATGCGACCGGGCCAGTTCACCCAGCGTTTGCAGTTCTTCGAGCGTATAGAGGGTTCCCAGCTCGGTGGCCTGGGTGACGGTCAACACGTGCGGTTTTGGGTAGTGGATATCGCTGCGCCGCTCGACGGTTTCGATCACCGCCGCCGGATCGACCTTGCCGTGCTCGCCGGAAACCAGCAGCACCTTGGTGCCGTTGGAAAAGAACTCCGGAGCGCCGCACTCGTCGGTCTCGACGTGAGCCATCTCGTGACAGATGACGCTGTGATAGGACCGGCAGAGCGAGGCCAGCGCCAGGGAATTGGCCGCCGTGCCGTTGAAAACGAAAAACACCTGGCAGTCGGTTTCAAAGAAATCGCGCAGCGCGTTGCAGGCCCGTTCGGTCCAGCGATCATCGCCGTAGGAGGTGGCGAAGCCCCGATTGGCCTCATCCAGCGCCTGCCAGACTTCGGGGCAGATGCCGCTGTAGTTGTCGCTGGCGAACATATTTTTATCCATGTCAGTGGTCCTGGCAGCCGAGTTCGACCAGCAGGCAGCTGCCGCCATGGATCAGGTTGACTCCGCCGCCCTGACAGAGCTTGACCGCCGCGTCGCTCTCCGCGCCGGGCTGCATCCAGATATTCTCGATCCCCTTCGCCAGGGCCTGCTCGACCACCTTTTCGGTAATTTGCGGCGGGGTGATGATCGAGATGCTGTTGACCGCGTCGGGCAGCGCGCTGACCGACGCCACGCATTCGAGCCCTTCGATCACCTTTTCGGCGGGATGAACGGGGATCGCCCGCAGGTTATGCTCCAGGTAGCAACGCAGCACCTTGTTGCCGAACTTGTGCCGCTGGCTGGAAGCGCCGACCACGCCAAACACCGGCGAGGTGAAAAACTGCTTGATCCGACCTGTATTGTCCATAATCTCCTCACTCACCCTTCTCTTTTTCCTGGGCCTTGCAAAATCCGGCCCGTGACAGTTGCCGCTGCAGGTACTCATCGAGCAGCTCGCTCTGATGCTGAATCCCGGCCGAGCCGGCCCAGGCCAGCGTATGGGCGGCGAGAATGTCGGCCATGCTGAAACGCGCGCCGACCAGATGCTCCTTGCCCTGCAGCCCCTCGGCCAGCACGGCGGCCGCTCGCCGGAATTCCCAGACCGCGGTTTCCTTGATCTGCGGAACCCGCCTTTCTTCCGGCAGGGCAAACTTGTGCTTGGCGATGGTCCAGAGCGGCTGTTCCAGTTCGGCCAGCACAAAGAAACACCACTGGTCGTAGCGCGCCCGATCGGCGGTTCCGGGAGGCGGCACCAGGCCGCTTGCGGGGAAACGGTCGCCCAGATAGGTGCAGATCGCCGCCGATTCGGTCAGCACCAGATCAGCGTCGACCAGCACCGGGATCTTGCCGCCCGGGTTCAGGGCGAGAAACTCGGGGGACTGCCCTTCCCCCCTGGCCAGATCGACCGGGATGAACCGGTAGTCAGCACCGATTTCCTCAAGCGCCCAGACGATGCGCGTCGCACGGGTTTTCGGCATGCCGTAGAGGGTGATCATAGGCGCTCTCCTGTTTTCGTAAAGCGGTTCAAGGTTTTCTGTCGGTCACGTTTCTGACGGTCACGGCGTCGGCAGCACCTGAGCGATCAGCTCCAGCAGCGGCCCGGGATAGACGCCGAGATAGAGAATCAGCGAGAAGCAGACCGCCAGAACCACGAATTCATGGACCCAGCCGCGTCTCATCTGCTGGGCCGGGCGCTCCTGCATGAAGAGCACGATGATCGGCCGCAGGTAGTAATAGAGCGACACCAGGGCGGTGAGGATGCCGACCAGCGCCAGCAGATAATGATCGCTTTTGAGGGCCGCGTGGAAAATCCCGAACTTGCCGAAGAATCCGGCCAGCGGCGGAATCCCGGCCAGCGAGAGCAGGAAGGCCGCAAGGGCGCTGCAGCGGCGCGGGTGACGATAACCGAGGCCGTGGAAGGTCTGGTACTCCTGGGGTTCGCCGTCGGCCCTGGAGAACGAGGTGATGACCCCGAAGGCGCCGAGGGTGGCGATGCCGTAGACGACGATATAGAACACCACCGCCCGCTGTCCGTCCGGGCCGCCGGAGAGCAGGCCGAGCAGCAGGTAGCCCATGTGCACGACGGAGGAATAGGCCAGCATCCGCTTCAGGTTGCGTTGCGGCAGGGCCGCCAGGGTCCCGCCCAGCATCGACAGCAGCGCCAGCGCGGCAAGCACCGTTTCCAGCTCGATGGCCAGGCTGCCCAGCGCCGCGAAGAGCGGAATCAGCGAGGCGAAGACCGCCCCCTTGGAACCGGTGGCCAGCAGGCCGGTGACCGGCGCCGGAGCGCCCTGGTAGACATCCGGGGTCCAGAGATGGAACGGCACCAGCGAAACCTTGAAGCCGATCGCCACCAGCAGCATCGCCCAGCCGGCCAGACCGAGCGGTCGCATCCGTCCGCCCTGCTGCAGCCCGGCCATCGCTTCGGGCAGATGGAAGGAACCGGACGAGGTGTAGATCAGGGCGATGCCGAAGGCCAGAAAGCCGGTGGCCACCGCCCCCATCACCAGATACTTGAGACCGGCTTCGGCGCCGACGGTTGAGTTGCGATTGAAGGCGATCAGAATATAGAGCACCAGGGTGAACGTTTCCAGTCCCAGAAACAGCCCGACCAGCGACGAGGCCGCCGACAGCAGACTCATGCCGGCCGCGGCGAACAGCATCAGCGCCGTATATTCGGCACCGGCAAAGCGGTGGGTCTTTGCATAACGCAGCGACAGCAGCAGGGACAGGGCGACCAGCAGCGACCAGAGGATGGTGAAGAAGCGGGCGTAGGGAGCGGCGCTGAACAGGCCGCCCGCCTCGGATACCGTTGGTTCGAGCAGTCCGGCCGCCAGCGCGGTGGTCAGCGCCAGCACGACCCCGGAGAGGATCCAGACGCTGCGCGAAGGCCACCAGGCCCCCAGCATGAGAATGGCCGTGGCCCCCAGGGCCAGCATCAGTTGCGGCAGCAGGGCGTAGAGTTCAGCGGCATTCATGGCATCCCCCGCGTGGCCAGCAACAGCCTGATCGGTTCACGGAGAATCTCCAGGGCCGGCGCCGGATAGACGCCCAGCAGGACCACCAGCAGCGCCAGCGGCACCAGGATCAGCCACTCGCGGCAGCCGATATCGTCGTTGCGCTCAAGCTGCCGGGTCTCGCCCCAGAGCGCGCTCTGCACCACCCGCAGCATGTAGGCCGCGGAGAACACCACCCCGGCCACCGCCAGACCGCCCCAGAGCGGCCGGACCTTGAACACGCCGAACAGCACCAGGATCTCTCCGGAAAAGTTGGCCAGTCCCGGCAGCCCCAGCGAGGCCAGGCAGAACAGCAGAAAAAACGCCGAGAGGTTGGGAAACACCGACCAGAGGCCGCCCAGTTGCGACAACTGGCGGGTGCCGGACCGCTCGCTGATCATGGCGATCATCACGAACAGCGCGCCGGTGGTAATGCCGTGGTTGACCATCAGCAGCAAACTGCCCTCCCAGGCCAGCTGGTTCCAGGCCGCCAGGCCGAGTATGACAAAACCGAGGTGGGCCACCGACGAGTAGGCGATCACCCGTTTGATGTCGGTCTGCACGTAAGCGATCCAGGCCGCGTAGAAGATCCCCACCAGGGCCAGACCGGCCAGCAGCGGCAGCGAACGCTGCGCCGCCGCGGGAAAGAGCGGAAAGGCGAAACGGAGCATGCCGTAAACCCCGGTCTTCAAAAGCAGTCCGGCCAGATCGACCGAGCCGGCTGGGGGCGCTTCGGTGTGGGCGTCGGGCAGCCAGGTATGAAAGGGGAAGAGCGGCACCTTGACGACGAAGGCGATCATGAAACCGGCATAGAGCAGCATCTCGGTCGCAGGTTCCAGGGTCGTCTGCCGCAGGGCATCAAGGGCAAAGCTGTAGTCGCCGGTCTGGCTGCCGTGCAGCAGGTAGAGACTGATGATCGACAGCAGCAGGCAGAGACTGCCCGCCAGGGTGAAGAAGAAAAACTTCACCGCCGCGTAAACCCGGCTCTCGTGCCCCCAGACCCCGATCAGGAAGAACATGGGGATCAGCATCAGCTCCCAGAACAGGTAGAAGAGGATCAGGTCGAGGGCGAGAAACACCCCGATGATGCCGGTCTCCATGATCAGGATCAGCGCGTAGAAGAGCGCCGGGTGCTGTTTCTGCCCCCAGGAGATGAGGATCGCCACCACCTGCAGCAGCGCCGTCAGCAGGACCAGCAACAGCGAAATGCCGTCCATCCCCAGCGTGTAGCGGATGCCGAACGGCTCGATCCAGGCCGCATCCTCATAAAACCGCCAGCCGCTCGCGTCCGGCGCGGCCAGCGCCGCCCAGAGCGCCAGGCCGAGTACCGCCAGGGTCGTCGCCAGCGAAATCCAGCGGCAGAGGTTGCCGGAATGGCGGAACAGCAGGCAGAGCAGGGCCCCGCCCAGCGGCAGCCAGAGCAGCAGGCTCAAAAGAGCAAATGGTAGGGCAGCATCAGCAGTCATCGTTTTGACAGGCCTTTATCCTCAGTTCTTTATCCTTGATCCCGACCGTCACTTCACGGCCATCAACAGGAACCAGCCGAGCATCAACAACACCCCCCAGGCGAAACCCTGCAGATAAAAGGTGATCTGTCCGGTACTCAAGCGCCGGACATAACCGCCCCAGTCCATCCACAGCCGGCCCAGCCCTTCCACCATGCCGTCGATCAGGGCCTTGTCCCCCCCTTGCCAGCAGAAGCGGCAGAGGCTGCGATAGGGGCGCAGCAGCAGCCATTCGTAGAGGCTGTCGAAGTGCCAGCCGCCCAGCAGGAAACTGCGCCAGCCCGCCCGCTCCTCGCCGGGGAAGTTCCGGTAGCGCAGGTGCGCGATCAGCCAGCCGCCGCCGAAGAAAATCAGCATCAGCAGCAGCAAGCCGAGTTCGCTGGCCAGCGGCAGCGCCAGCTCCGCCGCCGTCTCGCCCAGCCAGTGGCTCAGCCACTGGTGTCCGCCGAACAGATGCGGCAGGTTGAGCAGCCCTCCCAGCAGGCCGGCCAGCGCCAGCGGCGGCAAGGTCCAGCTCATCAGCGGCGACAGGGCATGCCCTTTTTCCGTTTGGCGCTCGGCACCGAAGAATACCAGGTAGAGCAGCCGGAAGCTGTAGAAGGAGGTCAGGCCGGCGGTCAGCACCCCCGCCCCCCAGAGCAGCGCCGAGAGACCGTCACCGCGGGCGAAAGCGCTCAGCAGGATCGCATCCTTGGAAAAGAATCCGCCGGTCAGCGGGGCTCCGGCCAGACAGAGAATCCCGATCAAAAACAGCCAGAAGATCCGCGGCGCCTTGCGCTTCAGGCCGCCCATCCTGTAGATATCGTTCTCATCCCCGGCCAGATGGATGACGCAGCCCGCCCCCATGAACAGCAGCGCCTTGAAGAAGGCGTGGGTCAGCAGGTGGAACATGGCCCCGGAGACCGTGCCGACGCCGACGGCGAGAAACATGTAGCCGATCTGGCTCATGGTCGAATAGGCCAGCACCCGCTTGATTTCGCGCTGGGCCACGGCGCAACTGGCCGCGTAGAGGGCGGTCGCCGCGCCGACCAGGGCGATGGCCGCCATGCCGGTGGGTGACAGGGAGACCAGCGGGAACATCCGGCAGAGCAGATAGACCCCGGCGGTGACCATGGTCGCGGCGTGGATCAGCGCCGACACCGGGGTCGGCCCGGCCATGGCGTCGGGCAGCCAGGTCATCAGCGGCAGTTGCGCCGACTTGCCGCAGGCGCCGCCGAGCAGCAACAGCACCAGCACCGTCAGCAGCTGCGGGTCGAGCTCGGCGGCCCGGCCGTTGATCTGATCGATGGCGACGGTGCCGAACAGGCGGAACAGCCAAAGCAGGGCGATGGCCAGGAACAGGTCGCCGATCCGGGTGACGATGAACGCCTTGCGTCCGGCGTCGGCATTTGCGGTTTTGCGATACCAGAAGCCGATCAGCCCGTAGGAACAGAAGCCGACCCCCTCCCAGCCGAGAAACAGGAACAGCAGGTTATCCGCCAGAACGATACAGAGCATGGCGAATACGAACAGGTTGAGCAGGGCGAAGAAGCGGGCCGGATTGCGGTCGTGCTGCATGTAGCCCGCGGCATAGATGTGGATCAGGGTCGCCACGCCGGTGACCATCAGGCTCATGATGGTTGCCAGCGGATCGAACAGCAGGCCGACATCGGCCCGCAAGCCGCCGCTCTCCAGCCAGCTGAACAGCAGCGTCCGGGTCCCTTCACCGGCGCCCAGCGACCAGAGCGCTACCGTCAGGGAACAGCTGCCCGCCACCGCCGCCACGGCCACCGCTGCCACGATACGCGGCGACAGTCGGCTGCCGAAACAGACATTGAACACGCCGCCCAGCAGGGGCAGCGCCGGGATCAGGAACAGCAGCAACGGATTCATCAACCCCTCATCTCGTCAAAGGCGCGGACATCGACGGTCCCTTTGCGCCGGTTCAGATAGACCACCATCGCCAGAGAAATCGACACTTCCGCCGAGGTCATCGCCATCAGGAAAATGACCATGATCTGGCCGTCGATCTGCTGCCAGAACGCCGAAGCGCCGACCAGGGTCAGACCGACGGCGTTGAGCATGATCTCCACCCCGATCAGGATCATGATCAGGTTTCTGCGCGCCAGGACACAGGCCAGGCCGAGCACGAAGAGGATTGCGGAGAGGAACAGGATATGCTCCAGCGGTACGATCATCAGCTCTTCCTCCCGGCCGTTTTCTTCAATGACTCGGGCTTGCCGACGTAAAAGGCGCCGACCGCGGCGAACAGCAGCTGGAAGGAGACCACCTCCACCGCCAGCGCGTACTTGCCGAACAGCACATAGCCGAAATCGCGCGGCGCGGCATACCAGTGCGGGACGCCCTGGCTGCCCGCCGTATCGAGACCGATCAGCAGCAGCGTGCAGGCGACCAGCCCCAGCGCGAGCAGCAGCACCGGCAGCCATTGCCACCAGGCCGGCCCCATCCGCTCCGGCTCGGGAGTCGGCGCCAGTTCCAGCATCATGATGATGAACAGGAACAGCACCATGATCGCGCCGGCATAGATGATCACCTCCCAGGCCGCCACCAGCGGCGCGCCGAGCAGATAGAACAGCAGCGCCAGGGCAAAAAAGCTGTTGACCAGATAGATCACCGCATGCACCGGATTGCGCCGGGTAATCGCCA
>DASWJX010000055.1:0-3175 GCA_036396915.1 Geopsychrobacteraceae bacterium
AGTTCTTTCAAGCTCATGAGCGACCCCTTTTTCAGGAGGAAGCGGACAGCCATGGCGTGCTGCCCGCATTTAAACTAATTTGCCAGTTTACTGATTTTTTTTGCCGCGGGCAAGAAAACTTTTCATGAAATTTTTTTCGGAGGCCCGACCGGGACCGCTGCCGCCGGCCGTACTGACGAAACGCGAGCGCCGCATTCAGGCCGGCGGCCGATCGATCCGGACGCGATTGCGGCCCGCGGCCTTGGCTTCATAAAGCGCCCGGTCGGCACGTCTGAGCGTATCCTTGAAGGCGGACTCGACCTCCCGCCATTGCGCGACCCCGAAACTTGCCGTCGTGCGGACCGTCTCGGAGCCGGCATGCTCCAGGGCTGTTCTGATTTTTTCCGCGTTGCTTGCCGCCCCCGACAGATCCGTATCGGGCAGAATCAGCAGAAACTCCTCGCCGCCGAACCTGCTGACCACATCCGTCTGGCGGCAGAGCCGATTCAAAACCGTCGCCACGCGCTGCAAAACCAGATCACCCTTTTCATGCCCGTAGCTGTCGTTGATGCTCTTGAAATGATCGAGATCCATCAGCACGAAAGAGAGCGGGGTCCCCTGCCGCTGCGCTTTTTTGATTTCCATAGTGGCACAGTCCAGCGCGTGGCGACGGTTTGCCAGCTGCGTCAAGGGATCGGTAATCGCCAGTTTCTGCAGCATTTCCCTGGTCCGGGCCTGCTTCCGTTGCGCTCTCACGGACATCAGCGTCAACAGGAAGAAGGTGACAACGACAGCGGCGCCGAAGCCGGCGATCACCAGGGAACCTTTCCGCCATTTAGCCAGCACCGTCTGTTCATCGTAGGAGGCGGCCACCACCAGGGGATAGGCGCCGACCCACTTGAAACTGATGCCGCGCATGGTCTGATCGATATGCGAGCGGACCCGCAGAAAGGCAGAGCCGTCAACCTGCTGCAGGCGCTGCGCAATTTGCGGGAAGTTCCGGCCGGACACCCCCTGGTCCGGCCTGCGCATATAGATGTCGCCCCGAGAGGACACCAGCGCGATGGCCTGGCCGGGGGACAGGCGCAGCTCCGCGTAATTGGTTCGGAAGTACTCCAGGTCGACAAGCGCCACGATGACCTGTTCCAGATCCCCGGCGCTGTCGCGATAAGCGCTACTGACCGCAAAAATCCACTGGCCCGGATACTTGCGCGAAGGAAACGGGGCGCTGATGAAAAGCCCCGCAACAGGTTTCTGTCTGTGGACCGTAAAATAGTCCCGGTCCCGCACCGAAGGCCGCTCACCGGAACCGGTCCAGTGCACGATCTCGCCGCTCGCATCCAAAACCAGCAGCGCGGAGACAAACGGGTTGGTTGCTTTCAATTCGTCCAGCACATGCCTGACCGGCAAAGCGAAGGGCCGGCTGGCTTCCGGAGCGACCTCCAGGACATTATGCACGCCGAGAAAAATCTGGCTTAAACCGAAAAAAATCCTGGACATGTCCATGGCGACGGACTGGGCGAGATCGTCGACATCGGAACGTGCCTGCTGCAATGCGGCCTGGCGCTGGGTGACGAGATTGTGACCGACAAAGAAGATGGTCAGAGCCATGCAGAGAATGCCGAATGTCCAGATGCGTTTCACGAAGTGACAGACCTCGCTGGGGTTGGAATGTTCGCTCCCGCCATCAAGAGATTTCGGCATGTCGTTGCCTGTGCGGCGATTCGGAGAGGGCTTGGCGGGACGGCGGCTATTTACCGCGGGACGCTTTCTCTTCCAGGCCGGAAAGGCCGAAACGGCGGCGCAGTTCAGCATAAATCCGCTCCGGCGGAAGATCGTAATAACCGAGCAGCACCAGAACATGGAAGAAAAGATCGGCGACCTCGGAGACCACCTCCTCCGGGTTGCCGCCCTTGCCGGCCACGGCGGTTTCGGTCGCCTCTTCGCCGATCTTGCCGAGAATCTTGTCCAGCCCCTTGTCGAACAATGACTTGACGTAGGACGTTTCGCCGTCCGCCTGGTGCTTGCGCTCCTGAACGATCCGGTAGATCGCTTCCAGGATGTCCGCGCGGTCGTGCGCGACAGTTTGTTGCTGTTCGGATGTGGACATCTGTTCTCCGTCGGTTCAGAGCCGCGCCGGCACCCCGTGCTGCTGCAGATAGGCCTTGCACTCGCTGATGGTGTATTCCTTGAAATGGAAGATCGATGCGGCAAGGGCGGCGCTGGCGCCCCCCTCGACCAGCCCCTGACGAATATGCTCAAGAGTGCCGACGCCGCCGGAGGCGATCACCGGAACCCCGACGGCATCGCTGACCGCTCGGGTCAGAGCGATATCGTAACCGTCCTTGGTGCCGTCGCAGTCCATCGAGGTCAGCAGGATTTCACCGCAGCCGAACGCTTCCATCCGCCGCGCCCAAACGATGACATCGATCCCGGTGGGGTTCCGGCCGCCATGGGTATAGACCTCCCAGCGTTGCGGAGCCGAATCCGGCACCCGCCGCGCATCGATGGCCACCACGATGCACTGGCTGCCGAAACGCTGCGCCGCTTCGCGGACGAATTCCGGACGCTGAACGGCGGCGGTATTGATCGAAACCTTGTCCGCCCCGGCATTGAGCAGGTTGCGGATATCGGCGATCTCCCTGACGCCGCCGCCGACCGTCAGCGGCATGAAGACCCGCTCGGCGGTGCGGCGCACCACGTCGAGAATGATGCCGCGATTGTCGCTGGAAGCGGTGATGTCGAGAAAGGTCAGCTCGTCGGCACCCTGCTCGCAGTAAGCCTCGGCCGCCTCGACCGGATCGCCGGCATCGCGCAGGCCGACGAAGTTGACCCCCTTGACCACGCGGCCGTCCTTGACGTCGAGACAGGGGATGATGCGTTTGGTTAACATGGTTGTAAAACCTTCTGATAGTTCAAGGGCAAAATCTCTCGCGCGCCCGTTCGCTTCGCTCACTCAAGACGCCAAGGCGCAGAGCAAATCGCCGTAAATCAATTTGGACTGTTGCTCTTCTGCTCATTTGCAAGGAGAAATTTGAGCAGGTCCCGTTCCTGGCGCATGACATGGAGAATAAGAACCTTGTCCCCGTCAACCCGATAAAAAATGCGACAGGGTGGTACCACGACTTCGCGGTAATTCAATCCTGCAAGTTCGGCGGGAACGCGCCCCGACTCCGGATGTTTCTTCAGGCGGGAA
>DASWJX010000056.1:0-2906 GCA_036396915.1 Geopsychrobacteraceae bacterium
GTATATGCAACTTGGGATTGCCGCTATCGGCAGCAACGGTGAAAGGAAAACTGAGATGAAGACGGACATCAAGACCGATGTGACCCGGGTCATGGTCGATGAACATCAACTGATTCTGCGCATGATCGCACTGGTGGAGAAAAATACCGCCCTGCTGGAGCAGGGCCGCTTTCGCAACTGGCAGTTTTATCTCGATGCCGTCGACTTCATCCGCAATTATGCCGATCGCTTCCATCACGCCAAGGAGGAAGACGTGCTGTTCGTGCAGCTGGTGAAAAACGGCATGCCGGAGAAAAATTCGCCGATCGAGGCGATGCATATGGAGCATGACCAGGGCCGGGCGCACGTCCGGGCCATCGAAACCGCGGCGCGCAAGGCCCTGTCCGGGGAGACGGGGCGGATTCCGGCCCTGATCGAACATGCCCGCGGCTACGCCGAACTGCTGCGCGGGCATATCCGGAAAGAGGACGAGATCCTCTATCCGCTGGCGGAGCGGGTGCTGCCGCAAGACGTGCGGCAAGGGATGCTGCAGGCGTACGCCAGGGCCGAGGAGCAGACTCCGGGGCTGGAGGAGAGATATCTGCGGTTGGTGGAGCAGTATGAAGCGTAGCCGGGCAGACGCCGGTCAGCGACACCCTTCTGGTGCCGGCCAGGCCGATGCCGCCGAGTTTGACCACTGCCAGGTCGAAACTCATCCCGCCGATGCCGAAGACCAGAATGATGGCGACGATGGCCAGGTTGCGCGGTTCCATCGGATCGGTTCCTGACCAGGGTGTTGATGCCGATGACGGTAATGGCGCCGATCAGGCCGTCTTTCAAGCGGAAATTGTAGACCGAGGAGGGAGAGTTCCGGTTCACGAGAATTCACTTTCTCGTGTGGGGTGACAGAACGCTTACTTGGTGCCGAAAATCTTGTCTCCGGCGTCGCCGAGGCCGGGAAGAATATAGCCGTCTTCGTTGAGCCGCTCATCGATCGAGGCGACATAGATATCGACGTCCGGATGTTTCTTCGCGACGGCTCTGAGCCCCTCGGGAACCGCTACCAGGAACAGCCCGCGGATACTGCGGCAGCCGGCGGCCTTGAGCATGTCGATGCAGGCGACCAGGGAACCGCCGGTGGCCAGCATCGGGTCGAGGATCAAGGCGGTCCGGTCATCCATATTGCTGGTCATTTTCTGGAAATAGGTGACCGGTTCCAGGGTTTCCTCGTCGCGGTAGAGACCGACGACGCTGACGCGGGCGCTGGGGATCAGGTCGAGCACGCCGTTCATCATGCCGAGCCCGGCCCGCAGTATCGGTACGACGGTGATCTTTTTCCCCTTGATGCGGTCGACGGTGACCGGACCGTTCCAGCCTTCGATGGTTTCCGGCTCGGTGGCGAAATCCTTGGTCGCTTCGTAGGTCAGCAGTCGCGCCACTTCCGAGGCCAGCTCGCGAAAGTCCTTGGTGCTGATATCGTTCTGCCGCATCAGTCCGAGCTTATGCTTCACCAGCGGGTGATCTGCTTCGAATACCGCCATGCCGATTCTCCTGTCGAAAAATTGTTCGGTCAAAATCAACAGGGCACAATAATTCAGCTGAAGGTTCCGGTCAAGACTGATGCACTTCGCCGTGAACGTTCAGCATCCTGCCGGCGGCGGTCGGCAAGACCGAAAAAGCGCAAAAGGATGCGCTGCTGACCACATAAGCAGATGCTTTCGCAAGAAAGCATCATAAACAGGCTTTTCTCATCCCCGCCTCTTGAGCTATAATAATCGGCTGACTTGAAAGGGGATGGCCGGTGGCGTCACAGTCCAAACAATGGAAAAAACGATCGAGATGGCTGCGCTTTCGCCTTGAGTACGGCCTGGTGTTACTGCTGGCGCCGCTGGTGCGGAGTTTGCCCCGTGACCTGAGTCTGCGGCTGGGGGGCTGGTTGGGACGGCAGAGCTGCTGGCTGCTGCCGAGCAGGCGCCGGCTGGCGGACCGGAATATGCGTCTGGCCCTGCCGGAACTGTCGGCCGGCGAACGCCGTGAAAAGGTTCGGCGGATGTTCGAACATGTCGGCATCAGCGGCATGGAGATGTTGCGCCTCGACATGTTCCATTCGCACAATGACGATCTTGACCGCTATTTCGAGCTGGTCGGTATCGAGCACCTGCGCGAGGCGTATGCCCTCGGGCGGGGCGTCCTGCTGCTGACCGGCCATGTCGGTTTCTGGGAGATCGGCACCTATGTGCTGACGCAACACGAGTTTCCCGTCGACGTCGTCGCCAAGCCGATGAAAAATCCGCTGACCGACACCTACATCAACCGGATGCGGGAGAGTTGCGGCGCGCGGGTTCTCAACAGCAAAAAGGGCGCCCGCCGGATTCTCAAGTCGCTGCAGGAAGGCCGGGGGGTGGCGATCCTGCTCGACCAGCATATCTCCCCTCCCGGAGCGGTGCCGGTCGATTTCTTCGGCCGCAAGGCCTTTACCACCACGGCGATCACCAACATGGCGATGAAGTATCAGGTTCCGGTGGTGCCGATCTTTGTGCACCGGCTGCCCGGCTTTCGTTATCAATTCGCCGCGCAGCCGATGATGATGCTGGACAGCGGCGACGACCCGGAACTGGTCCTGAAAAACACCCAGCTGCTGACCGACCGGATCGAGGCGGCGGTGCGCCGCAATGTCAGCCAGTGGTTCTGGATGCACAAACGCTGGCGGGACCGGTAAGCTGGCTGATAACGCGTCACGAGAGCGGCACTGTCGCCGCCGGGAGTTGACGGACTCCACATTTAAAAAAGGACATGGTTGTGAGTAAGGAACTGCAGAGAGAAATCGCCAAGCGCCGCACCTTCGGCATCATCAGTCACCCGGATGCCGGCAAGACGACCCTGACCGAAAAGCTGCTGCTGTTCGGCGGGGCGATCCAGATGGCCGG
>DASWJX010000057.1:0-6603 GCA_036396915.1 Geopsychrobacteraceae bacterium
GTTCAGGACCGCGCCGCCGGCGCCATCATGGGTGCCTTGATCGGCGATGCCCTGGGGCTTGGCCCGCACTGGTATTACGATCTGGCGGAACTCCGCCGCGACTACGGCGACTGGATCACCGGTTATACCGACCCCCGGCCCGGTCGCTACCATGCCGGGCTCAGGGCCGGTCAACTGTCCCAGGCGGGTTTCATTCTCACGCTGCTGCTGCGCTCCCTGGTTGAGCGCGGCGACTACGATGAGGCGGATTTTTGCCGGCGGCTGGACGAAGACCTTTTTCCGCTGCTCGACGGCACGCCGGTGAGCGGGCCGGGCGGCTATACCAGCCAGTCGATCCGCGAGGCCTGGCGGCGGCGCGTGCAGCAGAAGCTGCCGTGGGGACGGACCGGCGGTCACGCCGACACCACCGAAGCCATCGAACGCAACCTCGTGCTGGCCGTCCGCTACGCGCTGGATCCCGGCCGGCTTGCCGCGACCGTTACCGCCAACACCATCCTGACCCAGGCCGACGAGACGGTGGTCTCGATGACCGTCGCCTACGGCGCCGTGCTGGGGCTGCTGGTGCAGGGGCATCCGCTCGATACGCAACTGTCGGGCAAACTCATGGAACTGGTGAAAAGCGGGGATCTTCCGTTTCATGCCGTGACCCATAGCGATCTGCGGCCGCCGCAGGCCGGCGATCCCGATCCGCCGCGCGCTGGTCGCTTCGCCTCGCCGGATGCCCTGCTCACCCCCTCCTCTATGGCCGCCGCCGCGACCGATCCACAGATCCGCATCGAGCCGGCCTGGAAGGTGTCCATCGTGTACGGCATGCCCTGCGCCATCTACCATCAGCTCCCCGCCGCCTACTATCTCGCCGCCCGCTTTGGCGACGATTTCGAGTCCGCCGTGCTCCACGCGATCAACGGCGGCGGCCAGAACCAGGCGCGCGCCATCCTCACCGGCGCCCTGGTCGGCGCCCGGGCCGGGCTGTCCGGCATCCCGCAACGCTTCCTCGACGGGCTGGAAAACGCCGAGACCTTGATCGGCCTGACCGAAGCGCTTGCGGTAACGATCGACAGCTCCGCCGGCGCGCCGCCGCTGCCGTAATCGGTGACAAGGGGCAAAGCCGAAGCGGTTGTCTTCTTCGGGAGACGTTTTATACTTTAACTTGATGACCCCCCTCAATCCCCCCTATGAAATAGGGGGGAAGGGAGCGCAGCGGAAAGGGGGGTCTGAATTCATATTGCTCCGGTGACAAAACATACAAACTCTGATGTAGGGGCACCCCTTGCGGGTGCCCGATTGGGCGGACGCAAGGCCCGCCCCTACAATTAGAATGTTTATTTACCGCGGCAAAAGATCGATCAGGAGCAGCGATGGGCAGGAAACGCGATCATCCGAAACCGGGGCCGGAGGAAGCGGGGCATCCGGATGAGCAGACCCGTAGGCAGATCGCCCTGTTCAAGGCGATCATCCGGGTCTTCAGGGAGACACCCGACTGTGAGACGGAAGAGGAGGTGGCGCAGACCTGCCTCAAGGTCGCCGAAGAGCTCTCCGGCAGCGCCTTCGGGTTCATCGGCGAATTGAACCCGCAGGGCCGTTTCGATACGACGCTGCTCAGCAAGACGGGGTGGCAGGCCTGCAAGGTGCCCCGTCCGCAAGCCGACGAGCTGCTGAAAAATATGCCGAACCGGGGGATCAACCGGGTCGGGCTCCAGGCGGGGGTGTCCTGGATCATCAATGACCCGGCCGGCCACCCCGATGCGGTGGCCAAGCCGTCGGGCCATCCGCCCATCACCTCCTTCATGGGCGTCCCGTTGAAACTGATGGGGGGCGTTACCGGCATGATTGCCCTGGCCAACAAGGAAGCCGGCTATACCCCGGACGATCAGCATGACATCGAGGCGCTCTCGGTGGCCTTTGTCGAGGCCTTCAACCGGCGGCGGGCCGAGCGCAAGATCAAAAAACTGAACGCGGAGTTGCGTCTTCAGGTCGGCCGGGTCGAGGCCGCCAACCGGGAGCTGGAAGCCTTCAGCTATTCGGTTTCCCACGACCTGCGGGCTCCGCTGCGCCATGTCACCGGTTTTGTGGAGCTGCTGAACCAGAGGGACATCACCGCCCTGGACGAGAAGAGCCGGCACTATCTGCAGGTCATCTCGGAGGCGGCCGAGAAGATGGGAACGTTGATCGACGACCTGCTGGCCTTCTCCCGGATGGGTCGCGCCGAGGTGATGAAAAGCAGGGTCGATCCTGGCCGCATGGTCGAAGAGATCATCGACGAGCTGAAAACGGTCAGCGCGGGGCGGGACATCGTCTGGGAGCTTGCCCCCCTCCCGGTGGTGGAGGCGGACCCGGCGATGCTCCGGCTGGTGATGATGAACCTCCTCACCAACGCCCTGAAGTTCACCCGCCTGCGCCCCCGGGCAAGAATCGAGATCGGGGCGGTCACCGACCAGCCGGAGGAAACGCTTTTCTTTGTCAGGGATAACGGCGTCGGTTTCGATATGCGCTACGTGGACAAACTGTTCGGCCTCTTCCAGCGCCTGCACAGCCCGGAGCAGTTCGAGGGAACCGGCGTCGGTCTGGCCAACGTCCGACGCATCATTCACCGCCACGGCGGCCGGACCTGGGCCGAAGGTGCGCCGGACGGCGGCGCCACCTTCTGGTTTTCGCTGCCCTGCACGGAGGAGGGTTAAGCAATGGTCAAATTGAGACGGATCCTGCTGGTCGAGGACAATCCCAACGACGCGGAACTCACCCTCGAAGCGCTGGCCGCACACCATCTGGCCAATGCCGTCGAGTGGGTCAAGGACGGTGAAGAGGCTCTGGATTATCTCTACGGCCGGGGGCAATACGTCGATCGCGACAACGGCAACCTGGCGGTGGTCCTCCTCGATCTCAAGCTTCCCAAGGTGGACGGCCTCGAGGTGCTGCGCATCATCAAATCCGATGAAACGATGAAATGTATTCCGGTGGTGGTGCTCACCTCCTCCCGCGAAGAGCCGGACATGATCGAAAGCTATCGGCTGGGAGTGAACGCCTACGTGGTCAAACCGGTCAAATTCTGCGATTTCATGAACGCGGTCAAGGAGCTCGGCGCCTTCTGGGCGATCGTCAACGAACCCCCGCCGGGCCGGACAACGGGAGGCCGACGAGAATGAGCCGACACTTGCGGATTCTTCATCTCGAGGACGACCCGGCGGATGTCGAGCTGGTGGAGGCGACCCTGGTCGCCGAAGGCATCGGCTGCAGCATGGTGGTGGTCGCCACCCGCGATGAGTTTGTCGCCGCGCTGGAGGAGGGGGGATTCGATCTGGTGCTCGCCGATTTTGCCCTGCCCACCTTCGACGGCATGACCGCGCTGTCCATCGTCCACGAAAAGTATCCCGACCTGCCTTTCATCTTCGTCTCCGGAAGAATGGGGGAAGAAGCGGCCATCGACTCCCTCAGGAACGGCGCAACCGATTACGTTCTGAAGAACAAGCTCTCCCGGCTGGCGCCGGCGGTCAACCGGGCATTGAGCGAGGCCGAAGAGCGGGAGGAGCTCAAAAGGGCGGAACAGGCCTTGCGCGCCAGCGAGTTCTCCCGCTATCAGCTGCAGGCGGAGCTGATCTACGCCGCCGAGGTTCAGGCGAAGCTTTTGCCCCGCGCTTTTCCCGTCATTGCCGGTTTCGACGTCGCCGCCCGCTGCCTGCCGGCCAAGCAGGTCGGCGGTGATTTCTTCGACTGGCAGGAGGTCTGCCTCGGCGTCTGGAGTTTTACTCTCGGCGATGTCATGGGCAAGGGGATGGCCGCCGCCATGCTCATGGCCACGGTCCGGGCCGCCCTCCGCTCGGTGGCGCACAACCGGCCGCGGGAGGCCATTCGGCTGGCCGAGGTGGCCCTGGCGCCCGACCTGGAAAACTCGGAAAGCTTCGTAACGCTCTTTCTGGCCCAGCTCTACGCGGCCCAGCGCAGACTCACCTTCGTCGACCGCGGGCACGGTTATGCCTTTCTGCGGCGCCGCAACGGGGCGGTCGAGAGCCTTTTGCCGCGAGATCTTCCCCTCGGGGTGCCGGGTCCGAAGATTTATCGGGAAGGGACCTTCTATTTCGCCCAAGGGGACACCCTGGTGCTCTACAGCGACGGGCTGATCGATGCCAGGCCGGAACTGGTTCTGGACAAGCGGATGCTGGCCGACCGGATCGCCGACCTGGGCAGCGCCCGGGACATGGTCGACGGGCTGATCGACCTGACGGCCATGGAAGGTCCGCTGCCGGATGATGTTACGGTGCTGGTGGTTCGTTGCAGTGAGTGACGGTTGTTCGGCGGCTAGCGGGGCCGGTTGCTGCGCTTGCTTGCATCCCGAACGGCATTTTTCTGGGCCGGGGTCAGGCGGCGGCCGGCCAGCAGCTGATTGACGGTGTGGGCAGGCAAGTGCGGCACCCAGAGGGTGAACCAGATGGTCGGTGTCTGGCGGTTTTTCAGAAGGGCCAGTTGCAGGTTGGGGCGGCTTTTCCAGCGGCTGTTGCGGGCGATCATCGACAGGGTTGTCGCGTTGGCCCTGGGGCCGTTGATAAACTGGAAGACCGCGGCTTCCGTGATGCGCGGGTTGTTGAGACAGATTTCCACCAGTCGCGAGTCGCCGTCCTTGAGCAGTTCGCCGACGACGCTTGCCGTGCCTCTGCGGGCCAGGGTCATTTTGTTGCCCAGCGGCGTCGTCGGCAAGCGTTGCACGATGGTCCGTTCCGCCGCCAGCTTCTGATCCGGGGTGATGCCGGGCATGAAACAGAGGTCGACCAGTTCGAAAAGGTGCAGATGGGGCAGCAGGTTGCGCATCAGCGCGCCGGGCAGAACGGGATTTTTGACCAGTGCCAGGAGCAGCCGATGGCTGAGTTGGTGTGCGTAGCGCCGATAGATGGTTTTCAGCAGGGATTCGGCAAGATCGCGGCGCTTGAGCAGCGCCAGCAGATGGTCTTCGCTCAGCTGCGGGTTTCTGAGCAGGACACTGATGATCTGGCGATCCGGAGACAGGATGAGTTGAAATAGCTCCTGCTGATCCGCGGTCAGGGCCCGCTGCAGGGCTCTGACCCGTTCCGGATTCAGCGATGTGGGCTCATTGTCCGGCATAACCGCTTCAACTCATAAGGATTTTGTTCTTCAGAACCAGCATCTCGAAGGCCATGGCGGATTTGCCGACCAGACGCTGCAGTTCGGCGAGTTTGTCCGACATGGTCGCGACGTTGTCCTGCACATAGAGGATACTGACCAGCCGGCCCCTGAGCAGCAAGGGGACCAGCAAAACCGTTTCCGGGATATCCGGCCCGAAGTTGTCCACCAGCATGATGTTCTGCACGGTTTCCGGCAGCGAGCCGAGGTAGCAGGTTTTACTTTGCGCGACGGTGAGCAGCACCGAGGGTTGGTCGAGGGCAACGTGGAAACGATCAAAGTCCGCAACCGGTTTGCCGCCGGCCATGGCCTGCCAGCCCATGGCCTGATCCCCCTTGATCATCAGAATGCCCCCCGAGCCGAATTCCTGGCCCAGGTAGGCAATCAGGCAGCGCGCAATATCGTCGCGGTTCTCGGCTCTGGTCAGCTGCTCGAAAAAATGCGACAGCTCACGCGGCTCGGCACCGTCCCCGGCGGCAGCCACGGACGCTTCCGGTTGCGGTTCGGCCGCAGGCTCGGAGGTTTCACCGAGGGTCGTCAGTTCATGATAGGCCGAGTCGGCAAGAGCATCGGCGCCGGTGTTCTCCTCACCCAGCAGCGGCCAGATTTCATGTTCCTTCTCGACCGACTCCGTCGTTTCAAGCAGCAGATCCTCGACGTCCAGAATGTCTTCCAGATCCTCGACATTGAGAATCGCATCTTGCTCGTGAATCTCGGCTTTATACTCCTGCAGGCCCGATATCGAGCCATCCTCGGCCGTTTTGCGTGCTGCGGCATCGGTTCTGACCCGGGGGGCGTTCTGCAGAAGTTGCTTGCCGAGGTTGATGAAGCGCGGAGAAAGTTTTCGCTTGTGGTATTTGTTCAGCGCCAGCGACAGGCGAAGCTCGGGCACCACCAGCGGGGCGATGCTGTAACCCAGATGAAAAGAGAGATCATCGATGGCGCTGAGATCGTTCGGATCGCTCATGGCGAGAAACAGGCGTTTTCCCTGCAGCTTGCAGGGCACAACCATATGCTTGAGTGCTAACTGTCGCGGCACCAGCGCCAGAATTTTCGGGGGGATTTCCATCAGCAGAACCGGCTTGAAGTAGGGCACGTGCAGTGCCTTGCTCAGCACATGACTCAGCGTGTCTTCATCGACGGCGCCCAGTTCGATCAGACTGGTCCCGAGTTTGCCGCCGTACAGACACTGGATTTCCGTGGCCTCTTCCAGCTGTTGGGTCGTGATCAGGCTTTGTTCTAAAAGGATCTCTCCCAGTCGCTTTGCCATTTCGATACCTGCTCCAAAATTAAAATTGTCATGAGGATCATCAGTACAGAAGGATAGTCAAAAATCAGGGTTTTGTCAGCTGAATCCTTCGGCAATGCCCGTAAAATGGATTGACATGCCCAATGGTAACTATTCACCTGTCCCTTGTGGATTTTATCTCATCCCCCTTCAAGGGGTAAACGACCCCCCTTTCCGCTACGCTC
>DASWJX010000058.1:0-6616 GCA_036396915.1 Geopsychrobacteraceae bacterium
CGTCAATCTGCAGCCTTGCTTGTGCGACGTACCCTGTACGTCTGTCGCGCAAGGCCTTGATTTCCTTGACCTTGCGAAAAATTGCTCGTTTCCGAATCAGAACCGCGCCGGTATCCGTCCGGTGTTTCCGGATGAACAACAGCGAGACAAAACAGTGCCGTAAAAAAAGAGCCCCGCGGAGCGACACGTCCGCGGGGCTCTTTGCTGTTTGCGGCCCGCCGCCAGCCCGCCAGCCAAAGCGCTTTTCCCGGCGGCGCTGAACGGGAAAAGCCCTTTAAAATGCGGCAGTCGCAGGTTCCGTGTATACACGTTGACAGCGGCACGGGGTTGGGCATAGAATCCCTTTTTTCAAAAAAAGCGGTCGGATTATCGCACCACGCTATCGATAAGGACACCAAGATGAAAGTTCTGATAACGGATGAAATTTCCGAAAGCGGCTTGCTCCCCCTGAGCGAAGATCCGCGCATTCAGGTCGATGTCAAGCTGGGACTGTCGGTGCCGGAACTGCACCGGGTGATCGGCGACTACCAGGCGATTATTACCCGCAGCGGCACCCGGGTCGACGAAGCGTTGCTCGAACACGCCAAACAGTTGAAGATTGTCGCCCGGGCCGGCGTCGGTATCGATAATGTCGATGTCGATGCCGCCAGCAGCAGGGGGATTATCGTGGTCAATGCGCCCTACGGCAACGTCAACTCGGCGGCCGAGCACAGCATGGCGCTGATGCTCTCGCTCTGTCGCCGGGTGGCGGTGGCCAATGCCAGCCTGAAGGGCGGCGAGTGGCAGCGCGCGCCCTTTACCGGGGTCGAGCTGAAGGGCAAGACCATCGGCGTGATCGGCCTCGGCAAGGTCGGCGGGCGGGTGGCCTTGCGCTGCAAGGCGTTCGAGGCGGAGGTGCTCGCCTGCGATCCCTATATTTCGGAAAAGCGGGCCGAGGATTTCGGCGTCAAGCTGGTTGCGCTGGACGATATCATCCGCTTTTCCGACATCATCACCGTGCATACGCCCCTCAACGAAGAGACCCGCGATCTGATCAGCGCCGAACATTTCCGGGGGATGCGGGACGGCGTGATTATCATCAACTGCGCGCGCGGCGGGATCATCAACGAAGCGGCCATGCTTGAGGCGCTGGAGAGCGGCAAGGCCGGCGGCGCGGCGTTCGACGTCTGGAGCGAGGAGCCGCCGGCAAGCGCTCTGCTGAAAAGGCTGATCGGCCACCCGCGGATGGTGGTGACCCCGCATCTGGGGGCCAACACCTTCGAGGCGCAGAAGAACGTGGCCGTCGATGTCAGCCGGGAGATCGTCAATTATGTCGATGGCCGGCCGATGGCCAACGCGGTCAACATTCCCCGTTTCGATCCCGACCTGATGGAGCAGATGCGGCCCTATATCGGCCTGATCGCCAAGATCGGCGATTTTATTTCACAGCTGGCGCCGCCCAATCCGACCAAGGTCACCTTTACCTTCAACGGCAAGCTGGCCCGTTTCGACTGCGCTCCCCTGAGCGTCTGCGGCCTGGCGGCCCTGCTCAACCACTGCACCGAGCGGGAGGTCAACCTGGTCAACGCGCAACTGATTGCCCGGGATATGGGGATCGAGGTTGCCGAGGTGCGCTCAACGGAAACCGACTCCTTCTCCAACCTGATCACCATCACCCTGGAGGGTCCGAAGGGCACCCGGACCATTGCCGGCACCCTTTTCGAGGGGCGGCCGAAAATCGTCAAGATGCGCAATTTCGACACCGATTTCCAGCCGGAAGAGAACATGCTGGTGATCAACTATCTGGACCGGCCGGGCTTGATCGGCAAGATCGGCACCATCCTCGGCGAAGCCGGGGTCAACATCGGCAACATGTGCCTCGGTCGGCGCGAAAAAGCCGGGGAGGCGATGGTGGTGTTCTCCATCGATTCGCCCGCCGACGAGGAGACGATCCGCAAGGTTGGCGAGGCGGTCGATGCCCGTTTTATCAAGGCGGTGCATATCCGCTAACGGCAGCCGCAATCCAGCCAGGAGCACCAAAAAAAGCGCACCCGAAACAGGGTGCGCTTTTTTTGGTGCCGAGCCCTGCCGGGGGCCGATTCATGGATGGTCAACAGGCTCCTCGTCCGCGCCGAACAGCGGCAGCTCGCAGCGGGGGATGAGGCCGCGCTGTTCGGCGCGGGCGAAGAGGGTTTCGATCGCCGCCACCCCTTCCGCGCCGAGGTCGACGGAGAAGCGGTTGACGTAAAGCTTGATATGGCTGTCGATGACCGTTGCGGACAGCTCCCGGGCGTGTTGCCGGATGTAGTCCCTGGGCTGTTGCGGATGTTCCAGGGCGTAGGTGACGCTGGCCCGCAGGGCGCGGTCGAGCATTGCGATCCGCTCCGGGCCGAAACTGCGGCGGGCCAGAATGCCGCCGAGCGGAATCGGATGGCCGGTCTCTGCTTCCCACCAGCGGCCCAGATCGAGGACCTCGCTCAGGCCGTGATCCCGGTAGGTAAAACGTGATTCATGGATGATGACCCCGGCGTCGACCGTGCCCTGCGCCACCGCCGCCATGATGGCGTGAAACGGCATCTCCTCGACCCGCTCAAAGCCGCTGCCGTGGAGTTGCAGCAGCAGATTGGCCGTGGTCAGACGCCCGGGAATGGCGATCCTCTTCCCCTGCAGATCGTCCATGGTCAGCGGCGTGCGGGCCACAACCAGCGGCCCGCAGCCGCGGCCCAGGGCCCCGCCGCTGCGCAGCAGCACATAGTCCCGGCGCAGATGGCCGAGGGCATGGTAGGAGATCTTGGTCAGATCGAGCACGCCGTTTTGCGCCAGGCGGTTGAGGGTCTCGACATCCTCCAGCCGTTCCCTGATCCGCAGGCCGGGCAGTTCGATCCGGCCGTGGACCAGTCCGTAAAAGATGAAGGTGTCGTTGGGGCAGGGCGAATAGCCCAGCGTCAACTGCGGCATAGCGTTTTCTCCAGCTGCGGCCAGTGGTCCAGGATGCGGTCCAGTCCCCATTGCGCGGCGTCGGCGCCGCGCGGCAGATCCCACTGCTCGGGATCGCGGGTGCCGGTCGGATTGGAGATGCCGCGCAGTTCCAGAAACGGCAGCCGATACAGGGCGCAGGCCTGTGCCGCGGCGGCGCCCTCCATGTTCTCGCAAATCCCGTTGGTGCGCGCTTCCAGTTCGCGGCTCAGCCGCGGCTGGCCGCTGCAGGTGCTGACGGTGACCAACGGGCCGCAGCGCAAGCGGTTCGGTTGCTCTTCGAGCGCGGTCCGCAGCAGGGCGGCCACCGCTTGCATCAGGCCGTTTTCCAGTTTGATGCGCTGGACCGGCGGCGGTGTCAGCGGGATCTCCAGCTGGTCCAGCGGCAGGAAGCGCTGGTCGGTCATCACCCCCAGGTCGCCGAAAATCTCTTCCGTCGCCAGAGCCAGGTCGCCGACCCGCAAGCCGCTGTGCGGGTAACTGCCGCCGCAGCCGATCATCACCACCGCCTGCGGCGTTTCCCGCTCCAGAAAGCGGGTCAGGTTGATGGCGGTACTGGTTGGCCCGATCCCCGTGAGCAGCAGCCGGGTCTGCCGTCCGGCGGCGGTGGTGCCGCGAAACAGCTGCTGATCGGAGTCGGCAACCGGCCGCATCCGGCGGCGGAGCTGGCGGGTTTCAAGCGCGGCGGCGGCAATGATGAGAAGCATAGGAGTCCCGGTTCAGCCGGCGAACCAGCCCTTGCGGATCAGGTCGCGGCGCAGGATGATGCCCTGGTTGCGGATCACCCCCTGATACCAGAAGCGCTCCTGGCGCAGCTCCGGACGGGAGGGGGTGTCGATTCTTTTGCGGCGATCGGTGAGGATGTTTTGAAAACTGCTGTCCGGTTCGGCGATGATTTTGCCGATTTTCCGGGACAGTTCGGCCGGAACCACTTCGATGACGTGCTGGATGCAGTCCCTGACCCGCAGCGCCTGCCGATAGTCCTGCAGGTCCCCCTCGAAACCGTTTTCGCACTCGGTAACGAAGTCGCTCCAATCGAGCAGCAGCCCGCCGAATTCAAGCTCCGCCAGATCGTCGAAGCGGTTGCGTTCCATGATCTCCGCAACCTGGGCCTGCTCCTTGCGGGTCAGGAAAAAGGAGAGGCCTTCTTCGACCGGATACATATCCAGTTCCTCGACCAGATGGTGACAGAAGTTCAGCGCATCGAGCTCGGTCTCATCCAGGGCCGCCAGGCTCGGCGGCAGCTGTTCGCGCGGCAGACCGAGCAGCGACAGATGGTCGTGGCCGAAATCGGACGGCAGGCTCAGGTCGGGGCGGTAGGGGATGCGGTTCCGGCTCAGGAAATCGCACAGCCGCAGGTGGTTGTCGGTGAAGAAGGTCAGCACCTTCTCCTCCGAATAGAACATCTCCAGTCCCGCCCGGTTATTGGCCAGGCCGAAACCGATAAAGCCGTCGTGGATCAGCCGCTCCAGATAGGGGGAGAGCTGGTTCAGTATCTCGTCAACCGGCAGGTAGGGCGAGTAGAAGACTTCCGGAGCCGGGTGCTCGTCGGGAACGCTGGAGCGGCTGGTCGTCACCCGCTCGGGCTCCGGGTAGTATTCAAGAATGCAGAACGCTTCGCCGGGCAAAAAACGGGCAAAGTCGCGGATCAGCTGCGGGATTCTTGCGGCGCCGGCAACCGCGGTCAGCCGATAGGCATTTTCGCAATCCTCCAGCAGCGCCAGGTCGTACCCCTCCTGCTGAGCCGCGCCGGATTGCCGGAGCCAGCGGCGAAAACCGACGGGTGATTGGAACTGTTCAGACAAGGGCATCGGTCCTTTCAACATTTTTTTTTGCTGCGGGCTGTTTAGCAAATTAGTGGATTTTCAAAGGCAAGTCAACCGGATACGGGGAACGGGAGGCGTCCCGCCCGGCCGTGGCCGGCACGGTTAAAGCGCTTGCAAACTGGCGCGGGGAGGTGTTATACCATGCAGTGGCTTAGATAATTCTCACAAGGAGATTCCCCATGCTGGCTCCTCAGAATACCTTCGTAATGTACGAAGAGGAATTGACCCGGATTACGGTACTGATCGAAAAACTGCTTCGGGAGTCGAATTCGAAGGTTATTTTTCTGGTCGACAAGAACGGTCAGTTGATCGCTTCCACGGGGGCAACCGCACATCTTGATACGACCAGCCTGGCCTCGCTGACCGCGGGGAACATCGCTGCGACGGGGGGGCTGGCCAAGCTGATCGGCGAAAAGGAATTCTCCATTCTGTTCCATGAGGGGGAGAAGGATAATATCCATATCTCCATCGTCGGCGGCCGGGTGATTCTGGTGGTAATCTTCGATCAGCGCAGTTCGCTCGGCCTGGTCCGCTTGCGGGTCAAGAAGGCCGGCGAAGAACTGGGCAAGGTTTTCGAGGATCTGGCCAGAAAGACCGAGGAGGGTGGCGAAAAGGCGGCTGTCGACAGTCCTTTCGCGGAAATCACCGATGATGATATCGACAACCTCTTTAACTGATTGAGGTTTGCGGGATGTCCTTTATCAACTACGCTTCGCGCGAAATCAACTGCAAGATTGTCTATTACGGTCCGGGTCTTTGCGGTAAAACGACCAACCTGCAGCACATCTACAACAAGAGTGCCGAAGGGACCAAGGGCAAGATGATCTCGTTGGCGACGGAAACGGAACGCACCCTGTTCTTCGATTTCCTGCCGCTGGCGCTGGGAGAGATCAGGGGCTTCAAGACCCGTTTCCATCTGTACACCGTGCCCGGCCAGGTTTTTTACGACGCCTCCCGCAAGCTGATCCTCAAGGGGGTCGACGGTGTGGTGTTCGTCGCCGATTCTCAGGACGAGCGTCTCGACGCCAATATCGAAAGCCTGGAGAACCTCAAGGACAACCTCGAGGAGCAGGGCTTCGAGCTGAGCAAGCTCCCCTTCGTCATCCAGTACAACAAGGCCGACCTGCCCAACACGACCCCCATCGAAGAGCTGCGCTCGCTGCTGAACCCCGACGGCGTGCCCGATATGACCGCCTGCGCCATGACCGGAGAAGGGGTTTTCGAGACCCTGAAGATGGTCGCCAAGCAGGTGCTGATCGATCTGAAAAAGGGCGGTCATTAGCGAGCGGCGCAGGGGAAAAAAAACTTGACAGGTAAGGGGTCTTGCACTTATATTCCGTTTCCGCAACGAAACTTATATTCCCTTTTAGCTCAGTTGGTAGAGCATCTGACTGTTAATCAGATTGTCGCTGGTTCGAGCCCAGCAAAGGGAGCCATATAGAAAAAGGGCTTGCAGATTTTTCCTGCAAGCCCTTTTTCTATTCGTCGTTCCTGCAAAGGTAACGCCCCGGTGCCGGTTGGCATCCGGGGCGTCGGTTTTGGTTTTTCCAGGCGGTTCGCATGCCCAACCTTCCAGTATCTGACGAACGGCTTTTTCACAAAATTCCATGGATATCCCTGGTTGCTCATCATCGCCCCCAGGCATCTGATTTGATCCTCCAAGATACCGGGGAGACAAATTGCGCTGTTGATCAATCCCTTGCTTCAGAAGTGTTTCCATACCGCCAGTTCTGCGTTCACGGCTGCATCGAGGCGGGACCGGTTATGTGGTGCGGTTCCCGTCGACAGCGAGGATGGCATTTCCGTACCGCGCAGCTGTAGCGTCACTCGTGCCG
>DASWJX010000059.1:0-4797 GCA_036396915.1 Geopsychrobacteraceae bacterium
AGCAGGCGCACCGTCGCTTCGGCCATCAGCGCCCCGGTTCCGGCCGCGTGGGACAAAACGATCGAGCGCTGCAGCTGCTCAAGTTCCCGGTTCGGTATCACCGTATTGGCCAGCAGACCGAAACCGGTATTGACGCCGTAGATGACCCGGCCCCGCCCGATAACCTCCCTGACGGTCGCCACCGACTGCTCGATGCGCCGGCGGCAGCCGGGGGCCAGGCGCAACCGCACCGGTTCCTGCGCCACGCGGCGCAACTGCCGCAGGGTCATGCGGCCCGGCTTCAGTTCGAGTTTGAACATCTAGCGCTCCTCCAGCAGCGGCAGATCGAGGCCGTTGTCGCGCGCGCAGTCGATGGCAAGCGGGTACCCGGCATCGGCATGCCGCGCCACCCCGAGGCCGGGATCGTTCCACAGCACCCGCGCCAGACGTCCGGCGGCGGCGGCGCTGCCGTCGGCGACGATCACCAGCCCGGCATGCTGACTGAAGCCCATGCCGACCCCGCCGCCGTGATGCAGACTCACCCAGGTTGCGCCGCCGGCGGTACTGAGCAGGGCGTTGAGCAGCGGCCAGTCGGAGACGGCATCCGAGCCGTCGGCCATCCCTTCGGTTTCCCGATTGGGGCTGGCCACCGAACCGGAATCGAGGTGATCGCGGCCGATGACGATCGGCGCCTTGAGCTGTCCTTTCGCGACCATCTCGTTGAAGGCGAGACCGAGGCGCGCCCGGTCCTTGAGACCGACCCAGCAGATCCGGGCCGGCAGCCCCTGAAAGCGGATGCGCCGGCGGGCCAGATCGAGCCAGTTGTGCAGCTGCGGGTCATCGGGGATCAGCTCCTTGACCCTGGCGTCGGTCCGGTAGATATCCTCCGGATCGCCGGAAAGCGCCACCCAGCGAAACGGCCCGACCCCCGCGCAGAACAGCGGCCGGATGTAGGCGGGGACAAAACCGGGAAAATCGAAGGCCCCGGCCACCCCTTCCTCCAGAGCCACCTGGCGGATATTGTTGCCGTAATCGAGGGTCACGGCGCCGCGCTGCTGCAGCTTCAGCATCGCCTCGACGTGGCTGGCGATGGAGCTTCGGGCCGCCTTGACCACCGCCGGCGGATTCTCCCGCCGCAAGCGCGCCGCCTGTTCCAGGGACCAGCCTTCGGGCAGATAACCGTTGAGGGGATCGTGGGCGCTGGTCTGATCGGTACAGACATCCGGCGTGACCCCGCGCCGGACCAGCTCCGGCAGCACTTCGGCGCAGTTGCCGAGCAGACCGAGCGAGAGCGGCTGGCGCTTGCGGCAGGCCTTTTCGATCAGCGCCAGGGCCTGATCGAGATCGCTCAGCTTGTGATCCAGGTAGCCGGTCGCCAGACGCTTGTCGATGCGCGACTCGTCGCATTCCACCGCCAGCATGGCAAAACCGGCCATGGTTGCCGCCAGCGGCTGAGCGCCGCCCATGCCGCCCAGCCCGCCGGTCAGGATCCAGCGGCCGGCGGCGTCGCCGGCGAAATGTTTTTTCGCCACGGCGGCAAAAGTCTCGTAGGTGCCCTGGACGATCCCCTGCGAGCCGATGTAGATCCAGGAGCCGGCCGTCATCTGCCCGTACATCATCAGCCCCTTGCGGTCCAGTTCGTTGAAATGTTCCCAGCTGGCCCAGTGCGGCACCAGGTTGGAGTTGGCGATCAGCACCCGCGGCGCGTCGGCATGGGTCCTGAACACCGCCACCGGCTTGCCCGACTGCACCAGCAGGGTCTGGTCCTCCTCCAGCCGCCGCAGCACCTCGACGATCTTGTCGTAGCAGGCCCAGTCGCGGGCGGCGCGGCCGATGCCGCCGTAAACCACCAGTTCTTCGGGGCGTTCGGCGACTTCGGGATCGAGGTTGTTCATCAGCATACGCAAAGGCGCTTCGGTCAGCCAGCTTCTGGCGCTCAGTTTCGTGCCCCGCGGGGCACGGATCCGGCGCGAGGGATCGAGTCGGCTATTCATCTTTCATCACCTTTGATGGCGACGCCATCCTTCGAGTTTTGAACTATTCAGCACCCTGACATCGATGCACCATTTAGGTTAAGCAACCCCCCTCAATCCCCCCTATAAAATAGGGGGGAAGGGAGCGTAGCGGAAAGGGGGGTCGTTTCTCCCCCTTGAAGGGGGAGGAGATAAATTCATCAGTGGCTGCCGAATAGTTACCGAGTTTTTTTGCTAAAGCATCACCTTTGATCGCGGTTGAAACTCTGGCGGCAGTTCCCGCAGCAGCAGATGACAGAGACGGGCCGCCACCCCGGCGGTGCGCCCGTCTCTGTCGAAATCCGGATTGTATTCGGCAATCTCCGCCAGTCTGAGTTTGCCGCCGGCCTGTTCGCGGATGAAGCGAAGCAGATGTTCGAGGATGTCGAGCGGCAGCCCCCGCGGGGCCGGGGCACTCACCCCCGGGGCGACGGCGGCCGGCAGCACATCGAGGTCGATGCTCAGATAAAGGGCGTCGCAGCGGCCGATGAATGCCCGCAGTCGCCGCTCGGCGGTCACCAGGATCCAGGCGCTGAGGTCTTCATCCTTGAGATAATCCACGCCCAAAGCCGCCGCCCGTTCGAAAAGGGCGGCCGTGTTGGCCGTCTCGCTCACCCCGAGACAGAAACAGGCGAAGGCGCGGCCCGCGGCCCGGCAGTGTTCGGCCATCTGCCGAAAAGGGGTGCCCGAGCTTGCAAGCGGGGCGTGGCGCAGATCGAAATGGGCATCGACATTGATGATGCCGAGCGTGGTCGGCTCGTGACCCAGCGCGCGGAGCAGGCCGAGATAACTGCCGAAGGCGATCTCGTGTCCGCCGCCGAGCAGCAGCGGAAAATGCCCCCGCCGCAGCAGCGCCGCGACCAGCTCGGCCTGCTCCTGCTGCAGCGCTTCAAGATTGCCGTCCTCGAGCAGCAGGTTGCCGGCATCGTACAGCGGTCGCAGCAGGTGGCAGGCCTGACCGGCCAGGGCCTGGCGGATGGCATCCGGTCCCCGCCGGGCGCCGGGACGGCCCTGGTTGCGGAGTACCCCCTCGTCGCTGCAGACCCCCAGCAGCACGATACCGGCGGCCTCGCCGCCCGGCGGCAAGCGGGTCACCGCCTGATGCCAGCGCAACCCCCGCCCGCCGGGTTCGGCATCGATCCGCCCCTGCCAGAGACGCATGTCAGCTTCGCGATGCATGAACGATCTCCCCCTGCACGATCCGTTGCCGCGGCCGGATGCTCCCCAGCTCTTCGACCAGCCGGGCCGGCTGGTCGATATCCCAGAGCAGCAGGTCCGCCTGTTTCCCGACGCTCAGGGTTCCCAGGACATCCCCCAGCCCCAGGGCCATGGCCGCGTTGCGCGTCACGCCGGTCAGGGCCTCTTCCGGCGTCAGGCCGAACAGGACACAGCCCATGTTCAGCATCAGCCGCAGCGACGCCAGGGGGCTGGTCCCCGGATTGAGATCGGTGGCGAGGGCCATGGGGACGCCATGCTGACGCAGCAGGGCCACCGGCGGCTTGCGGCTCTCGCGCAGAAAGTAGAAGGCGCCGGGCAGCAGGGTGGCCACGCTTCCGGCGGCTTTCAGCGCGAGAACCCCGGCCTCGTCCAGCCACTCGAGATGATCGGCGGAGCGGGCGGAAAAGCGGGCCGCCAGGGCAGCGGCGCCGCCTGGCGAAAGCTGTTCGGCATGGACCTTGATCCCCAGTCCCGCCTGCCGGGCGGCGGTAAAGATCCGTTCGGTCTGCTCCAGGCTGAAGGCCAGCTGCTCGCAGAAGACATCGACCGCATCGGCCAGCCGTTCCTCGACCACCCGCGGCAGCAGTTCCCGGCAGATCATCTCCACGTAGCGGTCCGCCTGTCCGCAAAACTCCGGCGGCACGCAGTGGGCGGCCAGCAAGGTGGTGCTGACGCGGACCGGATAGTCCCGCGCCAGGTCCCTGGCCGCGCGCAGCATCTTGAGTTCATCGGCGACGGTCAGACCGTAACCGGACTTGATCTCGACGCTGGTGACCCCTTCGGCGATCAGGGCTTCGAGACGCGGCCGGGCTTGCGCGACCAACTGTTCCCGGCTCAAGGCCCGCGTCGACCTGACGGTCGCCAGAATGCCGCCGCCGTCCCTTGAGATTTCCCGGTAACTTTTCCCCAGCAGGCGCTGTTCAAACTCCCGGGTCCGGTGACCGCCGTAGACCAGATGGGTGTGACTGTCGATCAGGCCCGGGGTCAGCAGCCCCCCCCGCCCGTCGATGACCTCGCCGCCGAAGCCGGACAGCGCGACCTGTTCCAGCGGCAGGATGGCCGCAATTGCGCCCCGGCGCACCGCCAGAACATGCTTTTCCAGCAAGCCGTAGGGCGCGGCCACGGCGGGATCGAAGGTTGCCAGCCGCACATCGATCCAGAGTCTTTCGCACTGACCTAATGTCTCATTGCCCATCACGGACTCTACCTTTCCGGCACCTCCCGTAAAAGCCGTCATCCTCACTATTATAGCCAACTTGACGGGCGGGTGGAAAAGGCGGGGAACCGTCATGGCACAGTTTGAACAGCGGCATGACGGATTGTCGGGCAAGACAGGGGCAAGGGCATTTTTAACAGGGATGAAGGGGATGCAGGGGATAGATCAAGATCTTAGATCCCAGTTTATCACCGTCCATCCCTGTTAAGGCAGATGGTCTCGCAAATTGGCATACACGATGCGAATTTACGAATGCAGCATCCATAATCATCTCACGCTCGTTCGCTTTGCTCACTAAAGACGCAAAGGCGCAAAGAATTCTTGGATTCTTGCATGACTTTATAGAGGTTTACTTTGCGCCTTTGCGGCTTT
>DASWJX010000060.1:0-4172 GCA_036396915.1 Geopsychrobacteraceae bacterium
TGAAGATGGAACTGGCGTCGGTGACGTCGTTCAGCATCACAAAATTGCCGACCTGCTTCCGGCCGGCATCGATCATGGGCAAAGCGACCGCCTTGTACCTGCGCGCATCGATCGCCACTGCCTCCGGCAGCCCCTCTTCCTGAACCGAGCGGGAAATCTTCTTGATGACCTCCTTGGGAATATTCCTTATGGTTTGATCGATAACGGCCCTGGTCGGCAGCAAGTCCCAATCGGCATTGCGCCCCAGCATCTTCATGCCCAATTCCCAGTGCACTTTGTCGAGATATGCCTTGTCTATCGATACCAGAAAATCAGTATTGGTAATGTCTTTCAGTTTGCGGATCAGCAGATCGATCTCTTCCCCCAGTTCGATATAGCCGATGACTTCTCCCTGCTGAAGCCAGGGCACGACCACCCGATGCGTGAAGGTGCCGAGCGTGCCGAGCTCGAGACCGTGGGAGAGCGTTCCGGTTTCGCGGGCCTGTTTCATGGTGATGCGATTGACCGGATCGGCAAATTTGTCCGGCCGGTGCACGCGCAGAAAAGTACGCCCGTCAAGGTCGTGGAAATAGAAGTGGGTGACGCCGTAACGCAGCGACAACTGGTTGAAAAGAGGCGAGGCATGGGCCAACAGGGAGTCCCGATCCCGTCTTTGCCAGGCCTGACGCAGACGGTCATCCTGCGTCATGAACTCTATCGCCGAGGCCATGAGCCCGACCCGCTGCGAAAGCAGCTCGGCAAAGATGCTCTGCACCCCATGACGCCGGTGGGCCATTTCATCGACGATCGCAATGGTTCGGGCCTTGTAGCCGCTGTAAACGAAGGTGGCGACAAGAACCACAAAGGTCAGGGTCAACGGAACCAGAACCTTTCTCCTGACCCCTCTATTTTCCTTGAATACTGTCAAACGTCCCGGACCTCTCGGAAAATAAATGTTCTTTTGGCACGTGCAAACTGAGCCCGATCGGGTTCTTCAGTAGCAAGGTAAGTTTTATATTAAACCACAGCCCCATGACATTTATCAACTTTGATGGTTCCATCAAACTGTCATTCCCGAAACGGTTTTGATCCGGAATCCGGCAAGCAAACCGGGCGCATGCAATGCGCCCCTACACCGCCGGATGGTTTTTGCACCGTAGGGGCGCGTTGCATACGCCTACACCGCCGGATGGTTTTTGCACCGTAGGGGCGCATTGCATGCGCCCATGTCCCTGATCCTGAAAAGGTCAAGGCCTCTCGTCCGCCCTGGTCCGTGTCGGTCCGTGGCTAGGATTCAAACCTCCTGATTCTTGCATGGTCCTAAAAGATCGAGGGCCTCGGCGATGGTCTTTCTCAGCTCGGCCCGTGCCCACGGTTTGGGCAGATATCTGAAGACCAGACGTCCGTCAAAGGCTGACGAAACAGCCGCCGGAACGGCATGGCCGGAAATCAGGATAGTGACTGTCTCCGGCGAATCGCGCTTGACCAGCCGCAAAAAATCGATACCGTTCATGCCGGACATGCTGAAATCGGCGATAACGATCTGAATCGGTGTGCAGCGCCTGAAAATCTCCATCCCCTCTTCAGCGGAACCCGCCGTAAGCACCTCGAACCCGTCCTTGCGAAAGAACCTCTGCAAGGTTTCCAGAATGTAGGGGTCGTAATCCACACACAGGATCTTCACCGGCTTCCCGAACATACCCACCCTCCCGCGGAAATGATCCATTGCCGCATGTATCCGCTCATGTTCCATCGTTGCTCGCACCACATAAAAAAACTCAAAGTTCCGGATCGATTATCTCCGGTTCGATGGTTGCAATTTCAATGCCCAGCGTTAAATACAGCTCGGCTGAAGGGTGAGGGCGTCGATCGGCAACCATGACGGTCGGGGGAGGGGAAGGGTGCGGTGCGGGAGGCAGGCCGTTGGACCTGCCTCCCGCTTTTATCAGATCAGAGGCTGTTCAGTCTTTCCGTGAGCGCCGGCAAAAGCTGCTTGACGTCAGCCACCGCCAGCACGTCGGCGACCTCGCCGATGGGCGCGTCCTTGTCGGTGTTGACGGCGATCACGAAGTCCGACTTCTTCATTCCCGCCAGGTGCTGGATGGCGCCGGAGATGCCGCAGGCGACATAGAGTTTCGGCGCCACCGACTGGCCGGTGGTGCCGACCTGGCGATTGTGGTCGGCCCAGCCGGCGTCCACCACCGGGCGACTGGCGCCGTACTCGCCGCCGAGCGCCGCGGCCAGCAGGGCAACGATCTCCAGGTTCTCCGCCTTGCCGATGCCGCGGCCGGCGCTGACGATGATCTGCGCCTTGGTCAGATCGACCCCGGTCTTATCGGCCACCTCGTAGCCCGCGAACTCCGGGCCGCGGGTTGCCTCGACATCCACCCTCTCCAGCGCCGGACTGCCGGCCGGCTCGTCGTCGAGTCCGAAAGCACCGGACTGCAGGGTCACCACGGTAACGGCGGTAGTGGAGCTTAAGTTGCGGCGCAGTTTGGCGTTGCAGGAGGGGATCACGAGACTGCCGTCAACCACGTCCACAACCTCGGAAACCTGGGCCGCGTTGAGGGCCAGGGCGACCCGGGGAGCGAGATCCCAGCCGTACGAGGAGTGGGAAAAAACGATGGTGTCGGGTTTTTCCCGCGCGACCGCCTCAAGCAGCAGCCGCTTGTGCGCTGTGGGGCTGAACTCGCCATGCTTGGCGGCATCGGCCAGATACAAGGTGCCGTCGTAACGGGGCAGATCGGCTTCGCCGCCGACCAGAAACATCGCCGTCTCGGCACCCAGTTTCCGGGCAAAGGCGACCAGCTCGTAGGTGGAAGCGAGCAACTTTCCTTCTCTGTATTCACCAATCAGCAGTGCTTTCATCGCGACCTCCTAAGCCAGTACGCTGGTTTTGTCTTTGAGTATTTTGATCAGCTGATCCGCCAGATCGCCGACCTCTCCTTCCAGGACCAGACCGCCGCCCTTCTTCTCCGGGAAATACATCTTCTCGGTTTTCAGAAGATTCTCGACCTTGAGCAGGTCGCCGACCTCCAGACTCAGGAGTTCCTTTTTCTTGGCCTTCATGATATTGGGCAGGGTCGGGTAGCGCGGGGTATTAAGACCGAGCTGACAGGTCACCAGCGCCGGAATGCCGGCCTTGACCACCGCTTTCATGCCCCCTTCGAGCTCGCGTTTGGCGGTAATGATCCCGTCGGCAAAGGCGAAATCGACCGCGGTGCTGAGCGCCGGCAGGTCGAGCATCTCGGCGACCAGCACGCCGACCTGGGCGCTGCCGCGGTCCTGTGACTGCAGGCCGGTAAAGATCATGTCAAACCCCTTGTCGCCGGCGAACTCGGCGATGATCGAGGCGATCGCGAAGGGGTCCCGCCGGTGACTCTGCGCGTCGGCGATATGCACGCCGCGATCACAGCCCATGGCCAGGGCTTTCTTCATCATCTCCTTGACCCGGTCGGGGCCGATGGAGAGGACGGTGACGTCGGCGGCGCCGCCCTGCTGTTCCTTGACCTGTACCGCCTGCTCCACGGCGAACTCGTCGTATTCGTTCATGCGCCAGGCCAGGTCGCTGCCGTCGTACCAGACGCCTTCGGCGTCGATCCTGAACTTCGATTCCATGTCCGGAACCTGCTTGATACAGACCAGAATTTTCATCGTCAACCTCCTTGATCGGTCGTTATCGTTCTTGACATCTCTGCCTTGTAAAAAAAATCCTGAAAAGGTTAAGGCCTTTCGTCCGCCCTTGTCCGTGTGGGTGAAGTGGCTAAGGTCAAGTGGGTCGGCAAAACAGAGTCAAAGGCAATGGTACGCAGATAAAATCGGATGCTTGCGCATACGCAGATCTTCGCGGATCAGGCCAAATAAAATCCTGACTTTTGGTTATCTGCGTAAATCCCGCCTTTTCTGCGTCAATCCGCGTTCCATTAAAGATTTCAATCTATGCTTTTTGCCACGGACACACACAAACAAATGCGGACAAATTCATGACACATCACTTAGCACAAATCGTGCGTCAGCGTCCGGCGGCGGGCGACGGTTCGGGTTCTTTTGCCAGCCGCGCCGCCAGGACTTCCGCGATATCCTGCGGCTGGAGCACCTCTTCCAGTTCCGCCCCCTTGATGCCGTCCTCGAACATGGTCAGGCAAAAAGGGCAGTTGGAAACCAGGGTCGGCGCCCCGGTTTCGGCGGCCATT
>DASWJX010000061.1:0-3552 GCA_036396915.1 Geopsychrobacteraceae bacterium
TACGCCCTTGTTCCTCGGACGACCTTGTCTAAGACTGTTCGGGAGCGGGCGGAAGCGACGGCGAATAAACGTCTTGAGCGTATCTCGCACTCGATGCTTCTGGAGGACCAGCAACTCTCACAAGGCGAGCAGCAGAAGGCACTGCGCGCTGAAATAGAAGAGCTGATCAGAACCATGCCAAAAGAACTGTGGGACGATCCCGATGGACTTTGACTATCCGGAGGGGGCCACGCCCCTTGACCCTGATGAGGCGGAAGGTCTGCTGCTCACCCATATCACCAACCGGGGCGAACTGGACCGGTGGGAGCAGGACAATATTGCCGGTGCAGAGGTCTGGGCGTTTCGGCGAAAACAGAAAGATCTGCTCAGCGAAGAGTTCGCCTGCCGTCTGCACAGAAGAATGTACGGCAACGTTTGGCGCTGGGCAGGGGATTTTCGCAGGACCGGCAAGAATATCGGAGTAGAATGGTGGTCCATCGGCCAGGAGCTGAGAAACCTGCTGGCCGATGTGGCAACCTGGATTGAATTCGGCAGCTATCTTCCGGACGAGATCGCCGCGCGCTTCCATCATCGCCTGGTTTCGATCCACCTTTTCCCGAATGGGAACGGTCGGCACGCTCGGCTCATGACGGACTTGCTTCTCGTCCAGATCCTCGGCCGGCCACGGTTTACCTGGGGCAGGGAGAACCTGTTGCGGGCGGGAGACTGTCGGCATCGCTATATCGGGGCGCTGCAAGCTGCGGATCGTCACGACTATGCGCCTTTGCTGGAATTCGTTCGCTCCTGAAAGGATCGCCGGCAACGCCCCCCCCCCAGCCATGGCTGAAATTTCCGGTCTGCCCTCTCCCCTTACGTTCCTTACCAATTGCGTCATTTGTGGATGAGTGGTGCGGAAATTGGAAGTCGGGCAGCGTTGAGCCCATCAGGGGTCAGTCGGGCAGCAAGGTGTGAAGAGGGCCTGCTGGGCGAGGATGCCGCCCCGCAAGCAACGGCGCTGATGCAGCGGGGGGCGGTCGTCGAGCTGTCGGCGTCACTGATCATAAGCGCCGCCAAAACGAGACTCGACCTGAAGCTGCCGATGGCCAGCAGCATCATCCTGTCCACCGCCCACCTGCACAATGCCCAGCTCTGGATCCAAGGCGAGCATTTCCGCGACATGGGTGGGGTGCGCTTCTTTCCCAAGGGATATAAACACGACGATCTTCCATCTGCCCTGCGTCGCGTCGTTGCGGCGTCGCGTGCGGCTGTTTTCAGGATTAAAGAACTTTATTGACGGTGAAGCCAGGCTCCAGCCTTTCTTGACCCCTTCTATCGACCTCGATATCGTATGACGAAAAGCTGATCGACAGGAGAATCATCATGATCACCGAGTTTTTCGACGCCCTAATCATTATTGAGCCGAATCACGACAAAAAAATGTAGGATTCGACCTCGGGATGAGATAATCTGATTTTCGACACGAGATAAAATATTGGAGAAAATTTCGACTTGCCTGAGGTGTTTTTCGACGCAATGAAGATTGAGAACCTAAATATCCGAATCGTTCAGGAATCACTGGTACCCAGGGAGTGTCGGCTGGCCGGCTGGGCTGCGCTGGGGACGGCGATGTCTATCGAAGCCCCATTACGACACCTCTCTTGTGTTTCTGAGAAATATGTGCGCGGTAGCCGGAAGACAGAAGGTGAGTGGACCGTTTTCGATAAGCGCTATTGGCCGGGTGAAACGTTCGCCGATCACCTGACCTTTGCGTTTCGCCACGAGCCGCTTGACCTTCCCCTTCTGGTGAGAATTCTGCGGGCAGCGCCGAGAGACCTGATCACGGGTTATGTCCGAAGCGCCCCAGGCGGCCAGCCGAATCGTCGCGTCTGGTTTCTTTATGAGCATCTCACCGGGCAAGCCATCGATCTTCCCGACGCCGAGCAGATAGCGGCCATCGACCTTCTGGACCCAAAGGACTATATCACGGGGCAGCCACTCCTCTCCAAACGCCACCGGGTTCGCAACAATCTCCTTGGGGTCCCCGGCTTTTGCCCCGTCATCCGGCGGACACAACGTCTTGATGCCTTCATGGCCGCCGGATTGGACGATCAGGCGAGGCAAACAATCGGTCGAACGGGAGGGCATTTGGTGGCGCGGGCTGCGAGCTTCCTTCTTCTGGCGGACAGCCGGGCAAGTTTTGCCATCGAGGGTGAGCGCCCGCCGCGCTCGCGCCTTGAACGCTGGGGGCGGGCGGTGATGCAGGCTGGACGGCGTCCGCTGACGCTGGATGAACTTCTGCGCCTGCACGCGATTCTGATCGAGGATACACGTTTCATCCATGCGGGCCTCAGGCCCGATGGGGTCTTTCTCGGAGGAAGGGATCACACAGGCGACCCGTTGCCCGAGTTTATCGGAGCCCGGCCGGAGGATCTGCCGGAGCTGATGCGTTGCCTGATCGAGGCCAACGATCGGATGCGATTCGACGGGCTTGATCCGGTCCTGCAGGCGACGGCCACCGCCTTTGGGTTCGTCTATATCCACCCCTTTCAGGATGGTAATGGTCGTGTTCATCGCTGCATCATCCAGCATGTGCTGGCGGAGAGGAACTTTACGCCAGCGGGCATGGTTTTCCCCGTGTCGGCTGTCATGCTTGACCGGATTGACGCTTACCGTAAGACCCTGCAAGTCCACACTGCGCCAATTATGCCATTCATCGACTGGAGACCAACTCCTGACGGAAACGTCATGGTTCTCAATGAAACGACAGACTTTTACAGGTACTTTGACTGCACAGAGTCCGCCGAATTTCTTTATGACTGTGTCCAGCGCACTGTGCACCACGATCTGCCCCGTGAGATCGAGTACCTGCAGCGCCACGACGAGGCGATACGGAGGATCATGGATACTGTTGAGATGCCGAACAACCTTGCCGAAAATCTGACGCTCATGATCCTTCAGAACAACGGCAAATTGGCAAAACGTCGCCGGCAGAAAGAATTCGAGGCGTTGACCGACAAAGAAGTTTCCGCTCTTGAGAAAATCGTCCAGGACGCGTTTGAAGGCTTTGCCGACAAGCCGTAACGCCGCAGGGCGGACTTTTTGCGACGCCATCATCCGATGGTTTTGCGAAAGCATCAAATATCGTCCGCAAATGTACCGATCATCAAGGCTCCTGTGTAGAGCGATCGCTGCCCTGCTGGCGGAGCGCACCGCAAAGGGGATTTCCGTTCAGGACTGAAAGCGGGGAAAGGTGCTGTTGGGCGAGGATGACGGCTTGCGAAATGTGCTTCTTCAAAATGAGGCGATATCAAAAAATCAAAAATGTTGGTCCTTCCCGAACTTGATCAGCTTCCCCCCCGCTCCCTGCCAAGGGATTTAAGCGCTTGAACGATAATGCCGCTCTCCCGATGTTTGAAACCGATCTCCTTGAGTGCGGTCTTTTAAAATTCCAGAGCGTAGTTGCCTATGGCATAGCTGCGATTCGGACCGTCGGAACTCCGGCGGGACGCTGTTGACTAACGCGGAACTCCGGCGGGACGTTGTTGACTAACGTGACTGGCCCCCGTAAGCTCC
>DASWJX010000062.1:0-26123 GCA_036396915.1 Geopsychrobacteraceae bacterium
CATGAAGGTGTTTGCCTATGCCCACGCAAGTCGCCCCCCGCGCGGGGGCGTGGATTGAAACTTCTTTTCCCTTTCTGATCATGGTTGTAAAGCCTCCGGCTTTCGATTAGACTTTCTTCAAGGTCAAGGGCGAGCAGGAAAGGGGAGACTCACTCCGCCGCACTCCCTGCCCGCGCCGGTTCGTGAGTCGCTCCGGCCGCCGCCTTGGCTTCACCTCGGCCACAACAGCCTTCCCTTTCTCTGCTTTTCCAGATAGGCCAGATCGACCTTCCCCCGCGTCATCGGTAAAAACGAGGTCACCCCGACTACTTTTCCCGACTCCACCTCGAAGACCGACAATCCGCCGATGCGTTTTTTGTCGCTGCTGTCGTCGCCCCCCGCGCGGTGGCGGGGATTTTCCCCTGTATCCCCTGTATCCCTGTTGAAATGCCCTTGACCCTGTCTTGCCCGCCAACCCCTTGAGCTGAAATTCTTACGGATTCCAGACGATCGAGTAGCTGAAGGTTGCCGGGTCGAGCCAGTCCAGCGTTTCGCCGCCGACCTGGGCAAACGGGTACATCAGGTAATTGATCGCCGGTCCCTGCTGCGGCGGGTTCAGTTGCAGGTCGCGCCCTTCGCTGAGGCGGATGCGGTACGGATCGACCCGGCCCCAGTAGTAGTCGCGCAGCTCGGCGACCTCGGGAGCGCCGAGCTCCAGATTCTGCTTCAGCATGGCTTTGCGCACGTCGGCCGGATCGACCGGCACCCAGCCGTAACCGGGCAGGTAGAATTCGGCCCAGCAGTGTTGCCAGGTGCTGACATCCTGGCTGGCTTTTTGGCCGGTGCGGATGCCGAGAATCTCCCGGGTCGGGACGCCGGCGGCGCGGGCCAGGGCGACATAGATCGAGCTGATGTCGGCGCATTTGCCGCCGGGGCGGCGCAGCAGGGCGGTGACGTCGCCGAGGCCGCAGCCGCGGGTCTGCGGATCGCGGAAGGTGTTTTCGACGGTCCAGTCATAGATGGCCCGGGCTTTTGCACGGATGCCGGTTTTGCCGGCGGTGATCTCGTCGGCCAGTTTTTTGACTTTTCCGGTCACCGGCCCGAGGGTGGTCGGCGCCAGATAGCGGCTGAAGTCGCGCGGGTCGTAGGCGGCCTCGTTTTGCGGAAAGTCGCGGCGGATCTGCTCCTGGCGCTCGGCATGAAAGCTGAGCGTCAGGCGCCGCTGTTCGGCCTCTTTCGGCCAGCGGACATAAAGCATCGGCGCTCCGAAACTGCGCTCGGTGTAGACGGCGGCTTCGGCGTAATTTCCTTCCCATTTGATCCGGCTGATCAGCTGATCGCGGTCGGAGACGGGGTAGGGGATCCAGAGTCGGGTGTCCTGGCCCGGCTGCTGGCCTGACAGGTCGAAGCTCCAGGTGAAGTCGCCGGACTGGCTTGCGGCCCAGGCCGGCAGGGCGATAAGCAGGGCTGAAATCAGCAGCAGCAGCAGTCGTTTCATGGTCTTCCTCCGGGGGAGAGTTGCGTGTTGAGTGTCGGGGCAGGATAGTTGTCCGGCCGTTTGAAGTCCAATCGATTCTATCGATGCCGCCACTGTTGCTGATAGGGACGGCCGATGGTTTGCGGCGCGCTCCGGTCCTTGGGGCGGCTCAGGTTGCGGCCCGCCGGGAGGGGGACCGGCGGCGGACTGCCTCAGGATCGGGGAGGGTGCGACAGCGCCGCGAGCGAGCGGCACTGGCGGCGGTTGCTGCCGCGCTGACGCCGCCCGGCGGCTGAGGCGCCGTTATGCCGCGGCCGGCGGTTGGCTGTAGCGTCCGCCGCCGCGTCGCTTGCGCAGCCGTCGATTTATTTTTCAATGGATACTGTGCACAATAACTGTGGATAGACTTGTGTAAAACTGTCTGCCCCCTCTGGTCTCGTGCAGGCTCTGGCTTTTTGCCTAAAAAAACGGCAGCGCTGTCCGGCCGTTTCAGCGCCCGGAAATCTGCCCGCGGCGGCGAAAATTGGCATTCAAATTGACGGCCTATGTTGTCTGTGCTATCAAACCAGCGTGGCTGCCGGAGTAGAACGCATGTTCGGCGCTTTGCGGCAGGGGCGGTCAGCGGACCCCCGCCGGCACGGCAGTGAACGATCGTCGCGGCGCTGCCGGATGCAGCGGGCCGGTCGCATCTTCAGGCGTTTCAGATACAGCGAAAAGCGAGGCATTATGCGGATCACCCCGACCAGTGAATTGACCTGCCGTTACCGGGCGCTCCAGCGCCAGATGGCGGCAACCGGCCTCGACGCGGCGGTTATCGTGCAGAATACCGACCTGTTCTATTTCACCGGTTCGATTCAGCAGGGGGCTCTTTATGTCCCGCTCGACGGCGAGCCGGTCTATCTGGTGCGCAAGGATTACGGCCGGGCGCGTATGGAGTCGGGGCTCAAGGAGGTGGCGCCGCTCAAGAGTTTGCGGGAGTTGCCCGGCATCCTGACCGATTTCGGTCTGCCGGCGGCCAGGCGGCTCGGCTTTGAGCTCGATGTTTTGCCGGTCGCCCACTACCGGCGCTGGCAGACGGTTTTCAGCGGCTGCGAGCTGCTCGATGTCGCGCCGCAGATTCGCACGGTGCGGGCCATCAAGAGCGATTACGAGATCGCCATCATGAAGGATTGCGCGCTGATGGCGGACAAGGTGTACCGTCACGCCAAACAGGTGATCGCCGTCGGCAAGACCGACCTGGAGGTTGCCGCCGAGCTGGAATGTTTCGCCCGCAAGGAGGGGCATCAGGGGCTCATGCGCTTTCGGGCGTTCAATGCCGAGCTCTACTTCGGCCATATCTTTTCCGGCCCCGATGCGGCGGTGCCGGCGTTTCTCGACGCACCGCTGGGTGGCCTCGGCCTGAACCCGGCGGTCGGCCAGGGCTCCAGTTACAAACGGATCGAGCGGGACGAACCGATCATCATCGACGTGATGACCGCCTTCGACGGCTATCTGGTCGACCAGACCCGCACCATGGTGGTCGGCAAGCTGCCGGCGCATCTGGAGCGGGCCTATTACGACATGTTGAAGATTCAGGAAAAGCTGTTCGAGATCGCCCGTCCCGGTGCGCTCTGCGGCGAGATCTACCGGCAGTGTTACGAGCTGGCGGTGGCGCTGGGCTACCGGGATCATTTCATGGGTTCGGCGGGGGCTCAGGTCTCGTTTATCGGCCACGGCGTCGGCCTGGAAATCGACGAATTCCCCTTTATCGCCCGCGGTGCCATGGAGCAGGAGCTGCAGGAGAACATGACCTTCGCTTTCGAGCCGAAGGCGGTCTATCCCGGCCAGGGGGTGGTCGGGGTCGAGAATACCTACCGGGTCGGCAGCGACCGCCTGAAACGGCTGACCTATTCGGAAGAGCAGCTCGTCGCGTTGTAGTTCCGCCGCCGCGCGCCTGACACCGAGCACAAAACCGCCCGCCGGGTTCCCCGGTCGGGCGGTTTTGTCGTTCTGCGCTTCTCTGCTTGCCGCTGCCGCGCTCAGGACACCGCGCGGGGCAGACGGAAGATCTCTTCCAGGCTGCTGAGATTATCGCCCTGGTTCCGCACGTGCCGTTCGATCGCCGCCAGCCGCCGGCGGATCGTCTCTTCCGCCTGTTGACGCAGCAGCGCCGCCGTCTTCGCCAGCTCCCGGCGATCCGCCGGCAGGGTATCGAGATCGTGCGGCGCCCGTTCCAGGCTCAGCCGTTCCTTGAAGAAGGCGCGCAGCTGCAGCAGGTGCCGGTCGCTGAAGCAACAGACCTCGGGGACCAGCGCCGAAAAGCTGCGGACCCCGATCACGTCCTTGCCGATCGCCCGATAGGCATCGAGCATTTCCGGTTCCATGTCCCGGTAGTTCTGCATCGGCATGTACATCCGGTTGAGGTAGAGCAGCACCTTCTCGGTTTTTTTCAGATGTCCGCCGATAATCACCGAGGCCCCGACCTCGCCCTTGCGCGCGCCCTTGATCCAGGGCGCGCCGGTAATGCCGAAATCGTTGAGAACCGGCAGCTGCAGCAGGATCGACAGGGTGTTGATGGCCAGGGCGAAACCGGCCGAGGGTCCGCCGACGTTGTAGGAGGCGGAGAGCAGCTGGTGATGGATGCTGTAGCCGTCGAGAAACTCGCCGAGCAGGCGCGACAGGTTGAGGGTCGGAACCAGCTCCTGCAGATAGTTTTCCACCAGCGTCAGGGCTTCCTTGGCGCTCTGGTTGGTCATCTGCACCGCCAGATCCAGTTCGGCGCTGCCCTGGGCGGTGGTCGACACCGCGCCGGTGACCACGATCTTTTCCGGATATTTGCTGTAGACCAGGGTCGAGGCGATCGGCAGCAGCACGCCGCTGACGTCGTTGGCGCCGACGCCGACGACAAAGCCGACCTGCGGTTCTTCGGACAGTTCGGTTTCGAGGAATTGGTCAAGCTGCTGCTTGCCCTTGCGCAACGGGCTGCCCGCCAGTTGCTGCCGCGCCGTCTGCAGGTGCCAGCGGGTCACCGGAAACGACTGGCTGCCTTTGAGCTGCCGCAGGCGGGCGATCACTTCGTCAAGCCTTGCCAGCAGGGCCTCCTCGCCGTGGCGGGCTTTTTTGAGCAGCGCCGAGTCGGGGGCGATCCCTTCGAGCAGGCCGAGCAGGATCTTGTAGTTGTAGCGGACAAAGCGGGTCTTGGCATCGCTGTCGTCGGCGGCGATGCCCAGCAGTTTGCCGATCACTTCCATCTCCGTGGTCCGCAGGGAACGGACCTTTTCGGCAAAGGCGGTGAAATCGGCGGGCGTTTCGCACAGGGTGCGGGCCAGATGGGTGATCTCCTCCAGGCTCAGACCGTCCTGCACCGGCAGTCCGGCCATGTTCCTGGCGACGATCTGCAGGCTGTCCTCTTCGCGCATGTGGCCGGTGACGTTCAGCACCTTGAGCCGCTTGGAGCGGATCAGGGCCGGGTCGAGGATATCCAGCCGGTTGGTGGTGAGCACGGTAAAGACCCGGTTGAGCGGCGATTCGCCGTCGATGATCGAGAGGAATTTGTTGGTCACCTTGTCGTAGGGACTGCCGCCCTGCGGCGAGCGGCGCGGCGCCACCGCGTCCCCCTCGTCGAAAAACACCATCGACGGCGAGATCATTTTGGCGATGTCGTAGACCCGCTCCAGGTTGGCGACCATCCCTTCCAGCGGACTGTTCGGTTCGCTCAGGTCGGAGAGATTGACCGAGATATCCTGCACGTCACGATTGTCCCCCAGCCAGGCGCGGACCATGAAGGTTTTCCCCGAACCGGGCGGCCCGGTGAGCACCACCCCCTTCTCTTCGTTGATGTTGTAGAAGAGGGAGTTGTTGGCCATTTCGGAAAATTCGTTCTTGATGCCGCCGATATATTCCTGCCAGTCGATGCCCCGGTCCAGCTCGCCGACCACTTTGTTGTAGAGCGAACCGTGGACGTTGCGGGCCACCGCCTTGAAGGCATCGCGGACCAGCAGCTGATCGTCGAGGTATTCGGCGCTGAAATGGCCCTTGATGGCGATGATCGAAGAGACCAGGCGCCGGACATAGGCCGGGGTGATCCTCAGGCTGCGCTGGTGAAAGATCGGGTAGAGTTTCTCCACCGCCAGGTTGAGTTCCTCCTCGCTGAGGTGTGGGGGGCGCAAGGTCTCCGGGGTTTCCGGCTGATTCCTGCGGCGCAGTTCCAGGCAGACCACTTCCCGCAGGTTGTTCCGGTCTTCCCACATGTCGTTGATGTCGACCACCAGGCCGCGCTCGACGAAGCGGCGGTAGATGGCGGGATCGAACTGCTCCGGCTGGTCGGTGGTGGCGATCAGCAAACAGTCGCGGCGGCCGTGCGCGATCTCGTCGAGGATGATGTTGGCGGCATCGACCAGGGTGGTCTGCTGCCCCTGAACGGTGCTCATCTGATCGGGGCGGCCGAACGCCGAGTGCGCTTCTTCCAGATGGCGGATGGTCAGCCGGTTCGGATTGCCCATCGCCTTGCGCAGGTAATTGCCCGGTTCCCCGGCCCAGGCGGTCTGGTAGTCGTTGGGCGTGATCATGGCGTTGTCGACCGGAATGCCGGTTTCGTCCATGCTGGAGAGCGCCTGGCTGAGCAGGCCGCGAAACAGGTAGCGAATGATCGGCAGACGCGACACGAAGCGGAGCTGGGCGCGTTTACGGCGTCGTTCGATGCGCACCGCAAGCGCCGGGTCGACGTCGGCCAAACTGCGCCAGATCGGCTGGTTGGCCATCACTTCATTCTTTTTGGCGATCAGGTCGACCACCGGTTTGACTTCCGAATCGAAAAAAACCTGGTCGATGGCCTGTTTGACGGTGGCGCTTTTGCCGCTGCCCGAATTGCCGATCACCAGCACCAGCGGTGCTCGCGGCGCCTGCGGATCGTCGATATATTCCTTGAGGATATAGGCATGGTAGAGCTGCTCGAAGATCTGCTGAAATGCGGGCGGCACGTAGGTGTCGATGGTCTCCCGCTCCAGCAGATAGGTCAGGTACTGATGGTCGTGACTGTCGAGTTCGCGGGACAGGATCCGGTTCCAGGCCGCCTTGGCGTCCTGCGATCCGGCCGCCTTGAAGCGCTGTTGCCAGTCGTTGAGCTGGCCCGGATCGCGCAGCAGTTTGAAATCGAGTTGGCGCGGTTTGAAGAGCCGGCGCAGGCGGGTTGCCAGCCGGTCGAGAAGCGAATGGTCGGGGTCGTACTGATGCAGTTGGCGCAGGACGAAACGCCGGGTTTCGTTGCTCCAGCCGGCGATCAGTTGCTTGATCTGCTCGATCCGTTGTTCCGACAGGCTAACGTAGATCGGGCTTCGGGTTTTGCGGATTTGCGACATCGGGGTTCCTGTAGTTCGGGGCGACCGGCGCCGGCAGGGTGACCGGTACCGCTGTCGAGGTATTGTTCAGGACAAAGGTATTCTGCCCCTGCTGGTTCTTTTCGTAGGCGGTCGCCCATTTCTGCTGGTTGAGAAAGTCGAACAGGGCCGGGGTGTCCTTGTTGTCCAGCCTGAGCGACGAACGCAGGCTGCTGATCGCGTCGCTGTAGGCGGCATAGAGTTTGAGGGTGCGGCTGGCCTCCAGGTCCGCCGCGTAGTTCTCCGCTTCGGCGATCAGCTCACGACGTTTCTTCTCCTCGCTGGCTTCGGCCAGTTTTTCTCCGTAACGGGTATCGCGCAGCACGAAGGAGACGACCTTGATGCCGTATTTTTCCTCCAGGGTCGGACCGTTGACGTTGAGCGGATGATCTTTCAGGGTCAGGTAGATGTCTTCCTTGATCCGGACCCGGTCCGACACCAGGCTGTTGATGGTTTCCCCCTGCATGACATCCTTGACGATGCCGTCGAAATCGTTCTGCAGCAGGGTCTGGGGCGAACGGTTCTCGATCCCCCAGCGCCTCAGGTCGTCGATCCGGTAGGTCAGCATGGCGCTGGCCCAGAGCGCCACGTTGCCGTGCGACATGATCCGTTGCGGCTGGTCGGAAGCGCCGAGATGCAGTTCCTGGTTCATCAGCGGGACTTCCAGTTCCAGCCGGGTGAAGAGCGGCAGCCGGACGTGCCAGCCGACCTCGGTGATGGCCACCCGCTCGCCGGAGAGGGTTTCCAGGATGACGGCGTAATTGAGACGAACCTTGTAGATCGTATGGCTGGCGTAGAGCAGCGCGACGGCGCTGTACAGCGCCAGGATAATCAGCAGCGAGACAACGCCGCGTCGCAGCAGCGCTTTCAGGCGTGCTCTGTGGAGCAGGCTGGGGTTGATTTTTTCGACCACGGTGATAGGCCTCCGGCGCTGGTGGATGTGTCGCTGGGTCTGGTTTTTCTGCTGCGCTTTGATCTGTACCTTAAACGATAGCAGATTTCCGTTTACCGTGCAGGAGCGCCGGATAAATGGCGGCCTGGGCACTGCCGCCGCCTCCGGCGCTAAAAGTGTCGCGGCAGCTTGCCCGCAGCGGTTGAAAAATCGCTGCCGGCCGCTAAACTGAAAGTGGGTCATTGCCGCAAGGAGCGCCGCATGCCGCCGAAGCGAAACGATACGGATCTGCAGCGGCTGGAGCATCTCGCCCGGCTGGTCGCCGAACTGTCCGCCGAAACCGACACCCGGCGGCTGCCGGGGGCGATCCTGGCCGCCGCCCTCGAACTGACCGGCGCCGCCGCCGGCAGTCTTTACCTGCTGCCGAGCGCCGACCGGCTCTGTTGCGAGGCGGTACGGATCGCAACCTCGAAGCGCACGCTGTCCGCCGACGAGCTTGCCGAGCTGCTGCCGGTGGTGACGATCCCCGCGGAGCGCTTGCAGGCGGAATCTTTTCTGCTCAAGACCTTTCTCGGCAACCGCTCGTTTCTGATCGAGGATATCGACGAATCGGCGGGTGACCTCGCCGATCAGCGCCGTTTCGACGCAGTCTTCGACTGTCGGACCAAGGCCCTGCTGTCGGTCCCGCTGAGCGGTCTGCCGGGCGACGCCCACGGCGTGATGCAACTGATGAGCCCCCGGGCCGGGGCCTTCAGCGGGCGGGATCGGATTCTGGCCGTCCATCTGGCCGACAGCGCCGGCAACATCCTCAAAAAGAATCAGGTGATCGACGAACAGAAGGCGCTCTTTGAATCGGCGATCCAGATGATCGCCGGGGCCGTCGATGAAAAATTTTATCTCGGCGCCGACCACTGCCGCCGGGTTCCGGTGTTGACCATGATGCTGGCCCGGGCGGTCAACGGCGCGACGGAGCCGCCGTTTGCCGAGCGGGTTTTCGATCAACGGGAACTGTATGAGCTTGAGGTGGCGGCCTGGCTGCATGACTGCGGCAAGCTGCTGACGCCGGTCAACCTGGTCGAAAAATCGCGCAAGCTGGAGACGGTCTTCGATCGGATCGAGCTGGTCCGGACCCGCTTCGAAATTGTCCGCCGTGATGAGGAGATTGCCCGGCTGCGGGCCGGACTGGACGGGGAGGAGCTGCCGATCGTGGCGGACGGCAACAGCCGGTCGCAGCAGATGCGGGAAGAACTGCACTTTCTCACCGTCTGCAATCACGGCAAAAAATCGATGACCCGCGCCGATCAGCAGAGGATCCGCCGGATTGCCAAGCATTATCGGTGGATCGACCGGCAGATGGAAGAGGTGTCGGTGCTGACCGGCGATGAAATCGCCAATCTGTCGATCGAGAGCGGAACCCTCAATGAACGCGAACGGGCGAAGATCAACAACCACGCCCTGGCGACGCTCGGCATGCTCGATCTGCTGCCGTTCCCCGCCGAGCTGCAGCGGGTACCGGAGATTGTCGCCGGCACCCGCAACGGCCGTGACCGGCAGCCGTTGCTGCAGGCACGGATCCTGGCCATCGCCGACACCCTGGTCTCGGTGACGGCCGAGAATCGCTCCTACCGCAAGACCAACAGCCTCGCCGAAGCGATGGAGATCCTGTTCAGCATGAGAGATGCCGGCCGGCTCGATGCCGAGCTGCTCGATCTGCTGGTTCGGGAGCGCCTCCATCAGCAGTATGCCGCCGAATTCCTGTCGGAAGAGCAACGCGGTTTCGGCCCGTCGTAAGGAAACCGGCGGCAGGCGCGGCGGGACCTGTCAGCACGTCACAAAACCCTTGCAATCAAGTGGAGACCATTTCACCGCCAGACTCCGGTTACGGTTTTTATCGACGCTGAAACCTGCTATGCTGACTTTTTGAAAAGAATCGGATTGCGCGGCAATGGTGTTGCGCTGATCCATGCGGTGACATTCAACAGACTGAGAGGTAGCGATGCAGGATTGGGGACAAGGCCCCTCCGGGGACGACCTGGAAAAAAAGATTATCGAGATCAAGGATCACCTGAAGAACAAGTTCGGTCCGCAAAAGGGGATTCTTCCTCTGCTGATTCTGGTGCTGGTTCTGCTTTTCGGCGGCTTCAGCAGCTTTTACGAGGTGGACACCGAAGAGACCGGAGTTGTGCTGCGCTTCGGCGAATTTTCGAGCTTTGCCGAACCGGGGTTGCACTTCAAGATCCCCTTCGGCGTCGAGCGGGTCTATCTGGTGCCGACCGGGCGGGTGCTGAAGGAAGAATTCGGCTTCCGTACCGTGACCCCCGGGGTGCGCACCACCTACAGCAAACGCGGCCTGGAGGAGGAATCGCTGACCCTGACCGGCGACCTGAACGTCAGTGACGTCGAGTGGATCGTGCAGTTTCAGATTGCCGATCCCTACAAGTACCTCTTCAAGGTCCAGGATCCGGTCGGCACCATCCGCGACATCGCCGAAGCGATGGTCCGCAAGGCGATCGGCAACGCCAACGTCACCGAGGTCCTGACCACCGAGCGGGCCGCGCTGGCCGGCGAGATCGAAAGGAATCTGCAGGCGACCCTCAATGGCTACGACATCGGCGTGCGGATCGTCACCGTCAAGTTCCAGGACGTCAACCCCCCCGAGCAGGTCAAGGCCGCCTTCAACGAGGTCAACGAAGCCGAGCAACAGAAGGAAAGTCTGATCTTCCAGGCCCGCGAACAGTACAATCGCGAGGTTCCCAAGGCCCGCGGGGTGGCGAAAAGCGCGATCCAGGAAGCGGAGGGCTATGCCGTCGAGCGGATCAACAAGGCGCGCGGCGAGACCAACCGGTTCCTGGCCCTGCTGGTCCAATACAAGAAAGCGCCGGAGGTGACCCGACGCAGAATCCATCTGGAAACCTTGGAAGAGGTACTGCCCCGGCTGGAGGAAGTCTATATCATGGATGCCCAGAGCGGAGGCCTGTTGCCGCTGCTGCCCCTGCGTAAAGCGATGGAAGGAGGGGCGAAATGAAAGCTCCGATAATAGTTGTTCTGATTGTGGCGGCCCTGATGATCGGCCGCGGCGCGCTCTATGTGACCAACGAAGCCGAACAGGTGATCGTGACCCAGTTCGGCAAGCCGGTGGGGGGTGTGAGCTCACCCGGCCTGCATGTCAAGCTGCCCTTTGTCCAGAAAGTGACCCGCTTTGATAAACGGATTCTTAAATGGGACGGTGATCCCAATCAGATTCCGACCAAGGACAAGCGCTTCATCTGGGTCGACACCACCGCCCGCTGGCGGATTGTCGATCCGCTGGTGTTCTACCGGACCGTGGCCACGGAGCGGGGGGCCCAGAGTCGTCTCGACGACATCATCGATTCGGTGGTGCGCGATGCCGTTTCCGGGCGGTTACTGGTGGAACTGGTGCGCGGCAGCGATTATGTCGCCGAGGATGAAAGCCTGGAACGTTTCGAGGTGGAAGGGGTGGAGGTTCCCGTGGAAGATCTGGTCGGCCGTGAAGAGATCCTGGCCGATCTGCTGGAAAAGGCCCGCGCCAGTACCCCGGAATACGGCATCGAACTGCTCGATGTCCAGATCAAGCGGATCAATTACGTGGAGCAGGTCCGCACCCGGGTTTACGAACGGATGATCAACGAGCGGAAAAAGGTCGCGGCGGAATATCGTTCCGAGGGCGAAGGGGAAAAGGCGGAAGTGCTCGGCAAGATGGGGCGCGAACTGAAGGAGATCAGCTCCAAGGCCTACCGCAAGACTCTGGAGATTCGCGGCGCGGCCGATGCGCAGGCCGCGGCGATCTACGCCGACGCCTATAATCAGGACAAGGATTTTTACGCATTTTTGCGGACGCTCGAATCCTACAAGAAATCGATCCAGAAGAACGGCCGGATGGTGATTTCCACCGATTCGGATTATTACCGGTATCTGAAAAAAGCCAGGTAAGCGGCGGGCCGGTTCCTGTACAACTCCCCAGTCCCCCCCGGCGGGAAAGGCCTGACCCCCCTCAGTCCCCCCTACTTCGCAGGGGGGTCGTTTCTGGAGTTAAATTCACAAGTGACTGGTGAATAGTTACCTTGCGAAAGATTCAACCGTTCAATACGCAAAAAGCCCGACCGGAAACGGTCGGGCTTTTTGCTGTCGATCGCCAGGGCGCCGCTCAGTCCGCGGCGAAGAGCGCCTCGTGCAGGTTGACCGTATGGTTCTTGATCCTGCGCAGGGCAACCGCCATGTCGCTGAAGGTCAGGGCGGGCAGGGCGCCGCAGGAGCCGGCCTTCATCCGTTCGAGATGGCTCTTGCGAATGGCGTCGGCCAGATCGTTGAGCCGGTTGGCCTCGTCGTAGATCGTGCGGGTGCTGCTGGTGTCTTCGTCGTTGAAGGCCTTGCAGACCCGGGTGAACAGCGCGAAGACTTCGTGATGGAAGTTGAGCAGATCTTTCCAGCCGTCGGCACTGAAATCGAGCTCGTACTTGTCGAGACGTTTCATGTAGGAACAGAGGGATGCGGCATAGTCGGCGATCGATTCCAGCTCGTCGGCGGCGCGAATGTAGCTGTAGGCACGATCCGACTGCTCGTTGCTGGCGTTGCCGGCCTGCATCAGGGTGACGGTGAAGGTTGTGATCTCGTGCTGGATGACGTCGGTCTCGTCTTCGAGGGAAGTGACCTTGCGGTAGAAGCGGTCGCGGCCTTTCAGGTCGCGCTGCAGAAAGCTGCCGGCATGGCGCAACGCCTTGTGAACCCGTCTTTGCATCCGCTTGAGTTCCTCGAAAACCATCGAAATCCCCATCGCTACCGGGATGGTTCCGGGGGCGCCGATGTACTTGAACGCGCCTTTTACCGCGCCCTCTTTTTCCGGCACCATTCTGATCACCAGCCTGGCCAGATGATTGAGAAACGGCAGCATCACCAGGGTGGCGGTGACATTGAAAAAGGTATGGGCCATGGCGATGTGGGCGGCGATGTAGGGGCGATTGCCGTCGCCGTCGACAAAGCCGGAAAAACCCGGGACAAACCTCTCGATCATGCTGACGTAGGGCGAGAAGATCGCAATAATGATGAACACCCCCAGCAGGTTGAAGACGCTGTGGGCCATCGCCGCGCGGCGCGAAGCGATGGAGCCGCCGATGGCGGCGAACTGGGCGGTGATGGTGGTGCCGATATTTTCGCCCATGACCAGGGCGATGGCGGTATACAGCGGGATGGCCCCGGTCGAGGCGAGAGCGATGGTGATGCCGAGCATGGCCGAACTGCTCTGGATGACCATGGTCATCAGGCAGCCGATGGCGACGCAGCCGAGGATGCTCAGCAGCGTCCGGGCATCAAGGGTCAGCATCAGGTTCATGAAGCCTTCGTCGCTGCGCAGCGGCTTGAAGGCGCCGCTCATGATCTCAAGGCCGAAGAAGATCAGACCCAGCGCGACCAGCACCTTGGAACTGGCCGAGATCCGATCGTTCTTGGAAAAGAGCATCGGGAAAATCCCGAGGGCGATCAGCAGCAGGCCGTACTTGCCGACCTTGACCGCCAGGATCCAGCCGGTGATGGTGGTGCCGATGTTGGCGCCGAGGATAACGCCGATCGCCTGGGTCAGATGCATCAGCCCGGCGTTGGTCAGTCCGACCACCATCACCGTGGTGATCGACGAAGACTGGACGAAGGTGGTGACGAACAGGCCGACCAGGACCGCAAGAAAGCGGTTGGTGGTGGCCGAGGAGATGGCTTTGCGGATCAAGCCTCCCGACAGCATCTGCAGGCTGTCGGAAAGGTACTTCATGCCCAGGATAAAGACACCCAGCCCGCCGACTGCGGTATAGCCCATCTTGAAAGGTTCGATCATTGGTATGCTCCGGTAAAGCCTTGAGGAATAAAGGGTTGCGGCACGCGTGCGCCGTCTCGTCGCGGATTGTTCCGGCGCAATCTAGTCGGCTTTGGCAACGCTGTCAAGTGCAACGCTCAAGCTGCCGGATTCTATAACCATTCAGTACCCTGCCAGCGATGCACCAAACCCCCTCAATCCCCCCTATAAAATAGGGGGGAAGGGAGCGTAGCGGAAAGGGGGGTCGTTGCTACACCACATCGCTTCTCCCTTCAAGGGGAGCGCCGGGGTGGGGATGGGACGGTTCCGGAACGCCGGCGCCGGCCGTCAGCTTGCCGCCAGTTCCGCTTCGATTGCCGCCAGTCCCTCCAGCGCCCCGCGGGACAGGGCGACATGGCCGCCGTGAATCTGCGCTTCGCGCGGATTGATGCGGATCACCGTGCTGTTCTGTCGCCGGCCGAGCTGTTCGCTGAGGTTGCGGATGGTCGGAATGGCGGTTCCCGCGCCCGTTTCGATGACGACCGTCGTGGCGCCGGAATGGCGCTGCAGGAACTGCCGAAAACGATTTTCCTGCCCGGAGGTGCGCTGGTGCAGCCAGGCGCAGTCGCCGAACATCAGGATGTTCGGTCGGGCGGTGCGTTTGCAGCGCGGGCACAAGGGGATGCGGCCGGCGCGCATGGTCGCCAGGTCGATGTCGAATGTTTCCCGGTTGAGCCAGGTCTGGTGGCTGCAGGGGACGGTGCACTGCAGATGGTGGATGGAACCGTGCACTTCGAGGATCCGGTCTTCGGCAAAGCCGGCCTTCTGGAACTGGCCGTCGACGTTGGAAGTGACGATGAAATGGTCGAGACGGTAGCGTTCGATCCAGGTTTTCAGCAGTTGGAAGCCCGCATGCGGGACGGTCGTGCGGTACAGTTCGGTGCGGTGGCCGTAGAAGCCCCAGCCGAACCGCGGATCGTCCTCGAAGTGCTGCGGATCGGCGGCCTGGATGAAGCTGAGCTTAAGTCGCCGGTAGGGCGGATAGGCGTTCCAGAAGCCCCGCTCGCCGCGAAAGTCGGGCAGGCCGGAATCGACCCCCATGCCGGCGCCGCTGGTGATGACCAGCGTGGAAGCGGTGCGGATGGCCTCAGCCGCACCGGCAAAATCATCTTGACGCATGCGCTTTTCTCCTGTGCCGTTTCGGTGGCTAGACTGCGACCTCGACGATCCGCGCCTGCAGGACGGTCTGCAGATCCCGCGGGCTGATTTCGATCAGAAAGCCGCGCCGGCCGCCGTTGATATAGATCTTGTCCAGCTCGAGAATCCCTTTTTCCACATAGACGGGCAACGTTTGCCGGGTGCCGAAGGGGGAGATGCCGCCGGTCCGGTAGCCGGTCAGCCGATCCGCCCTGGCCGGCGGGCAGGGGCTGATCTGCTTGACCTCCAGCTGCCGGGCCAGCTGCTTCAGGGAGACTTCCCGGTCGCCGTGCATCAGGACGATCAGCGCCTGCTGCTGTTCGGTCTCCATCACCAGGGTCTTGATCACCCGGTGTTCTTCAACCTGCAGCTCGCGGGCGCTGACCCTGGTGCCGCCCTTGTCCTGGTAACGATAAGGGCGGGGGGTGAACGGGATGTTGTGCTGTTTCAGCAGGCGGACAGCCCCGGTGCTGGGGATTTTTTCCCTGGTCATCCGCTTCGCTCCTAGAGGCCCGCGGTTACGCCGGAGATCAGGATAAAGAGCAGGCTGACGGCGGTGATCAGTCCGCAGCACCAGCCCAGGACTTTAAAAAACCGATCCGTGCGCCGCAGGTTGCGGGCGGTGGTGGGGATGGCAAACCCCATGGCCGCTCCGGTCAGGGCGCCGCCGAGATGGGCGGCATTGTCGGCGCCGACCATCAGGCCGAAGACAAAGGCCAGGACCGCCCACTGAAACATGAAGTTGCGGCGCTGGTGGGCGAGCTGGCCGCCCATGCGATGATAGTAGCTGACCGAAAAACCGATCAGGCCGAAAATCGACCCGGAGGCGCCGACCACCGTCACCATGGGGTGCCAGATATATCCGGCCAGGGTCGCGGTCAGGGCGCAGAGGGTGTAGATGGTGAACAGCCGCGACCAGCCGATCTCCTCTTCGAGCAGCGGGCCGATCTGGTAGAGGACCATCATGTTGAAACCGAGATGGATGATGCCGCCATGGGTGTAGGCGTAGCTGATGCAGCGCCACCACTGGTCGTAGTTGACGGTGAACGGCCAGAACTGGGCACCCCAGATGCGCAGCAGCTGGGTCGGCGGATTGAGGATCGCACCCATGCCCAGACCGAGAACGGTGCCGTGCAGCACCATCAGGGTAAACAGGCCCAGATTGACATAGATCAGAATCTGCACCAGGGAGTGCCCGGCCAGCGGGCTGCGCCGGAAAAATCGGTTCTGGCGAAATGGTTGCTTCAAGGTTGCACTCCTGACAGCGGTTGACCTTTGGTTAGAACATATTCTTCAGCCAGCCCAGCGCGATGAAGGTTCCGGCCGCCGAGCCGATCGAGGAAAACAGGAAGACCAGCATCACCCGGGCCAGTCGGTTGCTCCACCAGCCGCGGATGGTGACCAGGTCTTCGCCGACCAGTTCCATGTCGCGCACGGTGGGGGCGGCGACCAGCACCTGGACCAGGCCGGTGACGAAGCCGGCGCCGATGGTCGGGTTGAGGGAGGTGATCGGCGCCGCTAGAAATGCGCTGAGCACGGTAACCGGATGGCCCCAGGCCAGCAGGGCGCCGATCGCCGAAAGGACGCCGTTGGCCAGGATCCAGGCGATGGCGGCATCGGCGAATTGTTCCCGGTTGCCGAAAAAGAAACCGCCGATAAAGAGGGCGACGACGATGCCCGGAATCAGCCAGGGGATCACCCGCGACAGCCTCGATTTCGGCGGAACCTCGGAGATCTCCGCGATCGTTTCCGGGGTAATGTCGCGCTGCAGCTGCCGTTCGATGCCCGGCTGATGCGCGGCGCCGATGACCGCGAGGATCCTGCTGCCGGGCGCGTTTTTGATGTGGTAGGCCATGTAGGTGTCACGCTCGTCGACCAGGATCTGTTTCACCGACGGCAGCAGCTCGCCCATCTCTTCCAGCATGCTCGACAGGGTATCGCTCTCCCGCAGTCTGGCCAGTTCCGCTTCGCCAAGTTCCTGCTTTTCGAACAGGCTGCCGAACAGCGCGGCCATGACTTTCATCTTGTTCCACAGGCCGGTTTTACGCCAGACGCGCAACAGGGTGGTGCGGATGTTGCGGTCGACCAGTTCCATCCCCAGCCCTTTTTCCACCGCCGCATGAGCCGCCGCGGCGAGTTCGGCGCCGGGCTTGACGCCGGTCTGCAGGCCCATCCGTTTCTGGTAGGAGGAGAGGGCCAGATTGGCAAGCAGAAAAGGCATCTGTCCTTTGCGGATCACGTCTTTGAGATTGAGCGATTCCCAGCCCGTTTGATTGATCAGCGACTGGTAACGTTGCGCGTCGAGTTCGACGCAGACCGTATCCGGCTGCAGTTCGTCGATGGCGCGGATGACGGTGTCGACCGATGCCTGGGAAATATGGGCGGTTCCGACCAGGAAGATCTCTTTTTCGCCGACCCGGATACTGGAGTGGTCGGCGGCGGGTTTTTGCTGCATTGCTCTGGTTCCTTTGGCTTGGTGGCTGGTTGCGGCGGAGTGTAGCACAGTCGGGAAGTCGCAGCCAGCATAACAAAAGGCACCTGAAAGGTGCCTTTTGTTATCGACTCTCCACCGCGGCCGTGGATCTTTGGGCCTCACTACGAGTACCAGATAGGTGGGAACTTCTTTCGATCCATCAGGCGTCCCACTCTAAGGTGGGCTGGCTCACAGAATCGTTGGGTCGTTCCCGATTGAAATATATTCCGCGTGGGCGTTCTGACCTCACCTGCGGGGCAGAGAGTCTAAAGCTTTTCGAATGAGTCTGATTATAAAGGATCGATCGGCGCCAGATCAATGAGAAAGCCCGGAATCTTCCATTAAATTTCAAAGGCGATAAAAAATCTCAAGAATCTGTTATACTTATGCGGTTTTTGCAGGTCAACCTGCGATCGCTCCGTGCCGTCCGTCTGCTGCCGGCGCACTCTGCCGAAATCTTCAAGAGGAGTCGTTATGCCCAAACAACTGGAAATCTACAACTGTTCGATCTGCGGCAACATCGTTGAAGTTGTCCATGCCGGTTCCGGCGCGCTGGTCTGCTGCGGTGAGGAGATGACCCTGATGACCGAAAACACCACGGATGCCGCGACCGAAAAGCATGTGCCGGTCATCACGATGGGGGACGGCGTCATCAAGGTTAGCGTCGGCAGTGTGCCGCACCCGATGGTGGATGCGCACTATATCGAGTGGATCGAGCTGGTCGCGGACGGCACGTCCTGCCGTCAGTTTCTGCAGCCGGGAGAGGCTCCCGAAGCGGTCTTCACCATAACCGCCGGCAGCGTGACCGCCCGCGCCTACTGCAATCTGCATGGACACTGGTCGGCGACCGGCCGCTAGCCCTGCCGCACGAAGGTTTGCTGTCAAGGGGCCGATCCCTCCGGGGTCGGCCCCTTTTCCATGGTCAAGATGTTCCCGCAATCCTCGACACCGCACCACCGGACTTTTTGCCGCTGCGTGGCCGAGTGCGCGGCATGGGGTCTTTTCTGGACTTTCTTCATAAAAAACCTATAATGCTCATTAAATATGTTCCTATCGTTTGCCTGCATTGAACGGAAAGGAAGGTCCAATGAGATGTCATGCCTCCCCGGGTCGGACCCGCAGTCTCCTCCTCACGGTTTTTCTGCTTGCCCTGCTGGCGGGCGTCGCCGCTGCCGCCGGCAGCCGGCGGCTGCCGGCGCACGAATACGGCACCGTCCTGATGGACAACTTCTCCAAGCAGAATCAGCTGGATCCGGTGGTGTTTCGGCACTGGGTGCACCGCGCCAAACATACCTGCCGGCTGTGCCATGTCGATATCGGTTTTGCCATGACGGCCGGACAGACCCGGGTCAGGGAAAAGGACAATCGCGCCGGCGCCTATTGCGGGGTTTGTCACAACGGCAAGGAAGCGTTCGCCTGCGAGGAGAAAAACCTGGTCGGCCAGAAGATCGAGAACTGCACCCGCTGCCATAGCGCCGTTGCCGTCGGCCATGACGATAAGAGCAGGGACTCCTTCGATCTGCTGGCCGAGAGTCTGCCCGAAGGGCGCTTCGGCAATCGGATCGACTGGGCCGAGGCCGGCCGCAACGAGCAGGTCGTTCCGAAGGATTTCATTGCAGGGGTTTCCTTTCCCCGGGCCAGGATGAAGCATGAGCAGGGCAATATCCGCCTCGACGCGAAACTGACCGGACTGCCGGATATCGTCTTTTCCCACAAGGAGCATGCCCTCTGGAACAGCTGCGACCTCTGCCACCCGGAGGTGTTCGCCCTTAAGGCCGGACAGAGCGTGTTTACCATGCAGGATATTTTTGCCGGTCAGTTCTGCGGAGCCTGTCACGGCAAGGTCGCGTTCCCGCTCAAGGATTGCGGGCGCTGCCATTCAAAGCCTGTTTATTAACATGGGCGGCCGCCAACGCGAAGCGCCCCGCTGCGTAATCCTTCCCTGCCGCCTGTTCGTTGTCCCGTTGCTGCTCGTTGTGCTTGGCGCGCCGTGGCCGGTCGCGCCGGTCTGGAGTATGGATCGCTACGAGCTGATGCAGATCCTGCGGACGATCCCGCCGAACGGGCCTTTCGAGACCTACGGCAACACCGCCCTGCGCCCCCCGCCGAAAAAAGGGAGCATGGATCCGGTCTATTTTCCGCACTGGAGCCATCGCGCCCGCTACGACTGCCGGGTCTGTCATCTGGAACTGAAATTTTCCATCTACAAGGGCGAAACCCGGATCAGTCGCCGCAAAAACCTCGCGGGGAAATACTGCGGCGCCTGCCATGACGGCAAGACGGCTTTTGCCGTCAAGGACAATGCGTTGTGCAGCCGCTGCCATCAGCCCGACAAAAATGCCTTCAATCAGGCCTTCGCGGCGTTTACCAGGCGGCTGCCCGCGGCGGAATTCGGCAACGGCATCGATTGGGCAAAAGCGGCGCAGGAGGGCTATATCGATCCGCTGCATACCCTGCAGCCGGGCAATCAACCGCCCATGCCGCTGCCCGAAAAGCTGCTCAAACCCCTGGAGCTGGGCACCAAAGCGCCGCGCAGCGGCATCCTGTTTTCCCATCAGGACCACATGGGCTGGCTCGACTGCTCCAACTGCCATCCGGAGATATTCGATATCCAGAAAGAAGGGACCCAGTATTTCAGCATGGAGTCCAATATCTACGGGCAGTTCTGCGGCGTCTGTCACATGCGCACCGCGTTTCCCATGAGCGACTGCCATCGCTGCCATCCGGGCATGAAGAATCACCGGACGGGCGGCGGGTCCTTCTAGGAGCCCGTCGGACTATCCATGAACCGGCTGCAAATTCGGCTGCTTGGCCCATATTTCAGCTCCTTTTCGGCCCATAGCTCTAGCTATGAGCTCTCAAACGAGCCAAAATCTGGTCTCAAGCTTCCAAATTTTCGCTTCGGTCCGTATCGTCCGACGGGCTCCCAGGCAACGGCGCCAGCCGGCAGTTCATTGGCAGGGTATGGCGGGTCTGCTAAAGTTAAAAAGGGGTTGAGAAAAGGGCCCGCGGAGGTGTCATGAGCGATAAGCGCAAATTCCATCGCGTTGCGTTTCAGTGCGAATGCCGGATCTGCTGCGGTGACCGGTCATGGACCGGCGAACTGCGGGATATTTCGCTGCGGGGCGTGCTTTTTCAACTCCCCGCGAACTCCTCCCTGGAACTCGGGTCCATCTGTTATCTCGATATCGTCCTGGCCGATGGCGATGTTCTGCTTCAGTTCGAGTCGCAGCTGGTGCACCGGCAGGGGAGTGACTACGGTTTCCTCTTCCTCAGCGAAAACCTCGATACGCTGACCCACCTGCGCCGGCTTCTGGAGCTGAACCTGGGCGGCGACGATATCACCAGGCATGAGATTGAGGCCTGGCTGGGGGGGTGACGCCGGGTTGGCAACAAAAAAAGGGGGCTTAGCGCATGCGCTAAGCCCCCTTTTTTTGTTACGCAAGCAACCGCTGCTACAGGACCGCGGCCAGATACTCGGAGGTCGTGGCGCGCTTTTCACGCTCAAGCTCCTTGGCATCGACCTCGACGAATTTTTCGTCCGGAGTGACCTTGAACAGGGCCTGCCCCTTGGAGACGATGGTGCCGTCGCCGCCTTCGATGATGATTTTGTCGATGGTTCCGGAGAAGGGCGCCGGAACCTTGTTGAACATCTTCATGACTTCGAGGATGAACAGCGGCTGGCCTTTGTCGAAATGCATCCCTTCGCTGACGAAGGGCGGCAGTCCGGGGGCTTCCTGGCCATAGTACATGCCGCCGCCGGGGGTGACGATTTCGTCGGCCCTGGTCGCCGGAGGCGGTACCAGAATCTTCTTCATCTTCGCCTGCAGATCGGGATCGTTCAGGTAGTCGGGGATGGTGACTTCCAGGTTGTCCTCGACCTTGAAGTCGTAGAAATCGGTCTCTTCGGCGATCATGAACAGCACGCCGAGCAGTTCGTTGCCGATTTCATAGCCCTGGTGCGCGGCCCGGATTTTCTCCCAGGTGTCGGCGTCATAGCCGCCCTGCGGCTTGCTCTTGCCGAGGATGTCGTTGAGCTTGGCAAACTGCTCCTTGTTGAGCCCGAAGGTTTCACGCAGTTCGGCATAGAACTTCAGCGCCGCCTGCAGCAGTTTGTCGTCATGGGTCCAGATGACTTCGGCGGCCGGCGCCTGTTGGTTCCAGGTCATGTTCAGGTACGCGTAGGTCTCTTCCAGGATCACCAGCGGATTGCGCAGCCAGACGAGCTTGCCGTTCTCGATGGCGAAGTTTTTCCGGTTGAGGCTCAGCCATCCGGAAAGCAGGTGCGGGTCGTTCAGCAGTTTTTCCATCGGCCGGGTCAGCAGGGTGCCCTTGCGGTCGAGGGTCTCCGAGACCGCCCTGGCGATTTCGGCGTCCTCGCCGCAGAGTTTTCCGTAATGCTTCTTCATGGCCAGAAAGGCGTAGACGACGTCGACCTTGTTGGCGGTTTCTTTCAGTCTGCCGACCAGGGTCAGGTAGGGGACGACGAAGCGGGTGGTCGGCTTGGCCATCACGTTGTTGCCGATGAACCAGTTGACCAGGCCGTAGTGGAATTCCAGGTTGGTGGCCAGGTCGGTGCCGCGCAGGGTGGTGCTGCGCAGGACTTTGGACAGATGGTTGTAGCTGTCGCCGCGGTCGGCGCCTTTGGTCAGCAGCAGGGCGATGTTGGAATCATAGGCCCCGGCAACCTTGTAGCACATGAACAGGCCGGTGTCGGGGTTGACCATGCTGATGCCCTGATCGTCACGGATTTCACCTTCGATCGGCCGGGACCAGTAACGGATCATGCCGCCCGCACTCGGCGAGAGCGAACAGTCGGTGGCGTTGAGGCGCGCTTCCGCAGCGGCGCCGAAACGGGGAATCCGCCGGGGTTTCGGCAGGCGCTTTTTGTGCAGGGCCAGCAGGGCCATGGCCTCGACCAGCGACTCGACGATGAAGAAATCGTTCTCGTCGTTGGGATTGACGAACTTGAGACTGTAGACCAGTTCGGTCACCCGGTGTTCGACCTGGATCCGGGTGTTGACTTCCATGAAGTAATGGCGCTCGCCGTCGACGATGCACTCGAAGGTCGAGGCGGAGTCGAGGCCGACGGCAACGCCGAAACGCTCCGATTCCTCTTCCATCCGCTTGAGAACCCCGAGGTCCGCTTCGAGAGCCTTGGCCTGGGCCTTGAGCCCGGCTTTTTTGGCCTTGTCGATCTCGACCGCCAGGGCTTCGCGGGTCACCGATATTTCCAGCAATTTCTGTTCATGCATCTGCAGCGAGCAGTCGCGCCCGCCGAGGGCAATGGCCCATTCGCCGTTGCCGAGCAGCTGGATTTCGTTGTGCCGGGTCTGTTCGATGTTCAGCTCGATCAGCACATTCTTGTTGTCGCCGATGCCGTTGGCCTTGACTTCGTTGAGGATCTCGCGAACCAGGCCCGGAGCGACGGCGCATGCGTCCTTGATCTGCTGGTCGCTCGGATTCCTGGTCATCAGCAACGATGCGCCGAGGATCCGCTGGCCCTTGCCGCCGCCGCCGCCGATCGCCTTGAGGCGGATGCGGGCACCCGGGTAGTTCCTGAACATGTCGGCACATTCGCGTTCGACCTGGTTGCCGAGCTCTTCGATGGAGAACAGGTCGATTCCTTTATTGTAGGACGCGAACAGGATGCAGTCCGCCAGTTCCGGCAAACTCATGGCGTCGTCGGCGACGCACGCAAGGTCTTCGGCCTTGATCAGCGCCAGCAGGCTTTCCCGGGTCGGATGCTTTTTCAGCAGGGTGAGGGCGGTGACATTGTCGATGCCGGGGGTGACCGAAACATCGACCTGCAGCGCGGTCCGCTTGGCTTCGTCCTTCTTGCCCGCGGCGCGCTGGGTGGCGGCACAGGGGCCGATGAAGATCAGCCCCGCATCTTCGAGGGCGGCGACGAATTCGTCATCCTCGGCCATGAACCCGTAACCGGCAAACACCGAATTGTGACCGTTGTCCCTGGCGATTTTGATGATCTGGTTGATCCGTTCGATGCGCTCCTCTTTCGAGGCGCCGGTGTAGTCGGGAACCCGGTGGACGCGGCTGTTGTCGGTCAACAGGCGCAGCTCGGGGGAGAGGGCGTTCGGATAGACGATCGAGTCCTTTTCCGAAAGCAGGATGCCGTAGTGGCTGATGCCCATCTCTTGGTAGACGTCCATCGCCTCCTTGCGGATCGGCCCGCGGCAGACGATCAGCGGTTTCAGGTCTTCGCAGGAGAAGGAGCGGACCCACTCCGAGGAGGACAGGCTCAAGCGACGATCCCGGTGGATCAGAGGGTTGTTGCTGTAATAATCCGTCTCATGTGCCATGGGTTGAGTCTCCCATTTGATGGGGTTTATTTGTATCTGTCGATTTTTCATCTGGTTTCCCCGCTGTCGATTAATGGAATTCGCGCTGAATGCCCTGCCATGCCGAAGCGTTGTAGTGCCGGAGCAGGAAGTTCATGTTCTCGCCGAGCACCTTGCGCAGGTCGGTCGGCATGACGATGGAGGAGATCGAGCCGAGGGCCAGACCTTCCTTCGGATTCATCAATTCTTTTTCGTAGCGGGTGTTCAGTGCCGTTTCCTCGGCCTTGAGCCATTCGGTTGCTTCCTTCTCGGCGTCGGCCTTGGCGACCTCGCCCTCCATGCCGGCCTTGATCCGCTGCCGGGTGCCTTCGCTTACCCGCTGCCTGATCGACTCGCGCAGCTTGCGCAGCTCGCCCTTGTAGACGAACTCTTTGCCGGCCGGGCCCATGACCGCCAGGCGGGTGGTGGGCAGGGCCAGCACCAGGTCGGCGCCGGTCGGATAGTTGTTGTAGGACGCATAGGCGCCGCCGTAGGCATTGCGCAGAATCAGCAGGATCCGCGGGGTGCGGACGTCGACGATGGAGTCGAGCATGGAGCGCCCGGCCTGGACGATGCCGCGGGCTTCCTGCTCGCGACCCGGCAGGAAGCCGGTGGTGTCTTCCATGAAAATCAGCGGGATGTTGTAGATATTGCAGAAGCGCACGAAGCGGGCAATCTTCAATGCCGAGTCGCAGTCGATCTGCCCGGAGGAGACCGCCGAGTTGTTGGCGACGAAACCGACCACGTTGCCGCCGAGGCGGCCGAAGGCGGTGACCGCCTCACGGGCCCGCTCCGGCTGGACTTCAAAGTAGTCGCCATGGTCGCAGACCTGCTGGATGATGATGGAAACATCGAACGGCGTGTTGAATCCGGTCGGTGAATTGAAGGCTTTTTTCAGCAGGGTGTTGATCTCCCAGGTCTTGCGATCGAGCGGGTCGCTGGTTTCCAGGATCGGGGCCATGCTGTGGTTGTTGTCGGGAACATAACCGAGCAGGCGCACCGCGGTGCGCAGGGCCGCCGTTTCATCGGCAACGGTCAGATCGGCAACGCCGGTGGCGCCGTGAACCCTGGGGCCGCCCAGCTCTTCCGGGGTGATGTCCTCACCGAGTACCGACTTGACGACGCCGGGGCCGGTCAGGCCGAAAAAGGTGTCGTTGGGCTGGATGACGAAGCTGCCCTGGCGCGGCAGATAGGAGCCGCCGCCGGCGTTGAAGCCGAACATGCACATGATCGACGGAACCACGCCGCTGATCTTGCGCAGGGCGGTAAAGGCCTCGGCGTAGCCGTCGAGGCCGCCGACACCGGCCGGCACGAAGGCGCCGGCGGAATCGTTCAAGCCGATCAGGGGGATCCCCTTTTCACCGGCCATGTACATCAGGCGGGCCAGCTTTCTGCCGTTGGTGGCGTCGATGGAGCCGGCGCGCACGGTGAAGTCGTGGCCGTAGAGGGCTACGTCGCGGCCGCCGATATTGAGGATGCCGGTCACCAGGGAAGCGCCGTCGAGGTTCTTTCCCCAGTTCTGGAACAGGATGTTCGGTTCGGCATCGGTCAGAACCTTGATCCGTTCCCAGACGGTCATCCGTTTCTTGAAGTGCTGCTTCTCGATCTGGCCGACCGCGACCGATTTGATCGGGCGCTCAATCAGGTCATGGCCTTCTTTCATGACTTCTTCGTAACCGCCGGTCGCTCCGGCGACTTCGCCGGGAATGGTAAAATCGACTTCCTCCGGCGGTTCCAGCGGATTTTGCAGTGATGGTTTAATCAGTTTTGTCGACATCATGATCATCCTTTGCTGATTGAAATTGCGTTCCGGTGAGCAGCGCCTTCCGCCGCCCGCCGGTCTGTCATCGAAATTAACAGGGTTGTTGTTACCGTATATCGTCCGTCTGCCCCGGCAAGGAGCGCCTGAAGCAGCGCTCCAGCTAAAATCGGTACGGCTTCCGCCGGTCGGTAATGCCGGTTCGGCGGTCGCTGTTGCGGGTCTGGCGGGGCTGTTGTATACGTTGGGTTGCCGGATACGATTCCGGCGAAAATAGAAAAGGGTTTTATGTCCGACCGATATAGCGGACATGGTAGAAAATGTCAACCATAATATTTAACAATGTTAAAAAGTTTTACCGTGGATAAATTTGTTTAAGCGGTAATAAAAGACATCCGGGCAGACTGGTTCCGGCGCAGGTTGAACGAGTCCGCACCGGGAAAGGTCTCGGCCGCTGCAGGGCTCGGATGCTGTTTTAGGCAGGCTTAAAAAGTTGTTTCATCCAAAGCTGTGGGGAGTGCCCGCAGCCCTCTGTTAACCGCTGCCGGTGGGGAAGCTGAGGGGGCACCAGGTAATCGTGTTATCAATCGATGTTACAGTAAAGCAGGCGACGCATAGGGCCGGTTGCACTCTGCTGGCGACCGGGCTGCGTTTCCGTTTTCAAGGGGGGGCGGCGCGGCCTTTCGGATCGGTGTCAAAAATCCAGTCCACCTGGATCGGCCGGTGATCGGACAGCTCCCTCCCCGCCGCATCGAGCGCGTCCTGCCGAACCCGATAACCCACGGCCCGCAGCCCGACAACGCCGTTGTCGCGATAGAAGACCTTGTCGACCACCTCGCAATCGGGACCGGTGACCG